>DCHV01000070.1:18116-56087 GCA_002314945.1 Prevotellaceae bacterium UBA1743 | reverse complement strand
TACATTTTGAATTTACGGACACGAAAGTAATGCGTAATACAGAGGAACGACGTGCAAAAAAACTGTGCCTGCCCCTTGTTATCGGGACAGGCACAGCGAATATGAATCTTGGGGAGGCGATTAAGCCTGTTCCCACTGAGCACGAAGAAGATCGAGAGCTGCAGGCAGAACGACGTTGCGGTCGCCTTCGCATCCGCATTCGAAGCTGACGAAGCCCTGATAACCCATCTCCTTGAGAGCGCGGAAGCCATCTACATAGTTGTCCTTCTCGCCATCCTCGGTGGGCATGATGCGACGACCACGGCTGGCTACATGGACATGCTGCAGATACTTGGTACCGGCTGACATGAAGGCTGCATAGTCGGAGGTCTCCTCCTTCATGTGCCAGAAGTCACCCATACACTTTACGCCTTCGCTATCGCAATCGCGTGCAATGGCTGCAGCATCGGACACGAGACGCATATAGAAGCACTCGGCACGATTGAGGGGCTCGAGGATGACGGTGGTACCGCACTTGAGCGCGAACTCACCCAACTCATGCAACTGCTCGCAGAGGTAATTGCGGGTGTCCATGGTGTGAGGACGGCATGGCTGCTGACCATTGAAGGCAGGTACAATGATAACGCCACAGGAACCTACTTGACCGGCTGCCTGAAGAATCTCGCGGTATGTGCTGTCGAACTGTGCCTTGACTGCCTCGTCCTCGGAGAGGATGAAGCCATCGAAGCCAGCGCAGATGGCTGAGACACGTACGTTGCGGCCTTCGAGAGCCTTGTTGAGCTCATCTACACGACCTGCAAGGCCACGACCGCCTACTTCGATACCGGTGACTCCGTGAGCCTCCATGTAATCGAGTTTCTCCTGCAGGCTATCGCCGATGCAGACACCTTCCTGCAGACAGAGGTTCAATTTGGTATCGGGTTTCTTGGGTGCTGCGGGTGCACAACTGCTGAGCAGAGGTACAGAAGCCACGGAAGCGGCTGCTACTCTAGAGAGGGAACCTGTGATAAAACTTCTTCTGTTCATAGTGAAACTGTGTTTGTGTTATTATTCCTTGCCACCTGTACCAGGCTTTGCAACTACGTACTGAGAGAGATCCATGGGACCGATCTCCAGCTTCTCGGGCATGTAATCCTGAGCCGACTGAATCATATCCTCCCATGTGGTCATGCCACCGGTGTAAGCTGATTCGCGTGCCATGATGGCTGCCATGCTGGCATTGGCTGTGAGCTCCGATTCCACGTGAGCCTCACCCTTGCGGATGTGGTTAACCCAATCCACATGCTCGAGCACGTAGGGATCGTGCTGTGCAAACTGCTGACCTGCTGCCTCGTCGTCGTACTTCCAGATAACATTGCCCTGGAGGTCCTTGATCTCGTTGGTGATGCTGTTCCAGCTACCCTTGGCGCCTTGGATGAACTCGCTGACGTTGCTGGCGCAACCATCGATCTGACGGCACATACTGTGCAGGTGAATGCCATTCTCCATGGTGAAGTCGGTGCTGAAGTTATCGAACTGGTCACCTGTGACACGACGCTGACGAGAACCGAAGGAAACGGCGTTGACGGGCTTCAAACCAGTCATCCACATGAATACGTCGATGTTGTGAACATGCTGCTCTACGATATGGTCGCCGCTCAGCCACTTCCAGTTCACCCAGTCGCGGATGTTCCACTCCATGTCTGACCATTCTGGCTGACGCTCGCGATACCAGAGCATACCACCGTTCCAATATACATTACCACCAGTGATCTCACCGATGATGCCCTGCTGAATCAACTTGAATGCCTCCACATAGCAACGCTGGTGATGACGCTGTGTACCGGTCACTACGCTCAAGCCCTTGGCCTCTGCCTGCTTGGAAGCGGCGATGATGGTACGATAGCCCTTGGGATCCACACAGATGGGTTTCTCCAGGAATGCGTGTACGCCCTTCTCTACTGCATATTCGAAATGAACGGGACGGAATACAGGAGGAGTAGCCACGATGACCATATCCACGCCTGAGTCGATAACCTTCTGGTATGCGTCGAAACCTATGAAGCAATTCTCCTGAGGAACTTCCTGCTGACGATTCTCCTTCAGATTGTTCCACAAGCCCTGCAGACGATCCTGGAACACATCACCGAGTGCGGTAACTGTGATACCATCTGCTGCATCCAACAAGTTCATGATGGCACCCGAACCACGGCCGCCACAACCGATTACACCTACCTTGAGTTCCTTGCCTTCGATAGCTTTGTCGGGCAATTCGGGTACATAGTAGGTACCCTCGGCACGCAAAGGTGTGTTCTTACTCTGCTCGCCACTGCAACTTGCCAGCAACGTGGGAGCCAAAACGGCAGCAGCACCTACCATGGCACCGCCTGTCAGAAATTGTCTTCTGTTGAGATTTTTCTCTTCCATTTCAATGGTTGTTAATAATAAGTATAATGTTAAATTGTTTTTGATTACTTTGCATTCACGCCCTCTGGCACCTCGCATACCACGCGGAATCCAATACTCTTGATATCGGAGAACCACCAGATACTCTTGGGTTTCTGAGGATCGGTACGGAGCCAACGCTCGTAGTTGGAACTGCCACGGGCTGCACAACGGAGGTCCTTGGCATCGTCGTTATAGCAACCGCCGCGCACGACATATTCGGTTCCTGCAGTGGGGCCCTTGGGATCGACTGCGCCGTCCTGTACCTGACTGTAGGCATCCTCGGCATAGTAGTCGGCACACCACTCCAGGGCGTTGCCCAACATATTCCTCAAACCGAAGGGATTGGGGATGACACGCTCGGGTTCCTGCGTACGGTTCTTGCTGTTGTTGCAATAGATGACATAGCGGTTGATGGTGGTGGTATCGATACCCATGATCTGCTTGAGGAAACCTTCGTTGGTATATTTGCTGGGTTTACCCTCGAAGAAATAGGCTGTCTCGGAACCTGCACGCGCTGCATACTCCCACTCTGCCTCGGTAGGCAGACGGTATTTCTTGCCTGTCTTGAGCGAGAGCCACTGGCAGAAGGTCTCTGCACCATAGTGTGTCATGGTGAGGGCAGGACGCTCGCCGAAGCCCCATCCTTGATCGGGATTGCCGAAAGGCGGTGTAGGACCTGAAACCACATCTACATCAGGACGCGTATTGTTGGCGTAGATCTTCTCGGGAGGAGTACGCCCCTCGGACATCGTCTGCATGTAGAAACTCCAGTACTGTGCCCATGTTACCTCCACTTCGGCCATAAAGAAGGGCGATACGGTGACGGTGTGCTGGGGATATTCATCGGGACGGCTGTACTTGTCACCCTCGGCACTACCCATCTTGAAGGTTCCTCCTGGGATGGCTATCATGCTGATGGTGGTACGTGTGGTAGGTACATTCTCGATGAAGTTCTTGAACTCGGTAACCTGGGTTGCTTCCTGGAATACTGCACCCGTAGTATCGATGGGAGCCTTGATCATCTTCTTGTGCTCATAGCCAGGGATGACATGTCCTGCATCGAGGTGACAACTGATACACTGGAGATTGAGCTTCTCCTCGTTCTCCTGGTAGTACAAATGGGCTGAAACGCCTTCGTCGGTGATGCCCTTGGGCAGGAGGTTGACGTGACATTTCTTGCATGACTCGTTATATACTATCTTCTGGGCATACTCCAAGTCCTTCTTGCTCTCGAAATCGATCTCGGCCTTGTCTTTGGTCAGGAAGGACCAGATATCCTTGATGCCTGCAGAAGCCTTGGCTGTGAAATGGGAGAATGTATTCTCTGGCGGCAAGTGGCAAGCCACACACTCTGTCATGGTTCCACTCTCGTTGTTGCAATGCTTGCCATGCTTCCAGGCAGTCTCTGCCTCGGGATGGATATGGCACATCATACAAGACTCGTTGGTGGAACTCTTCTCGTAACAATAATCCCCTACGAGTACCAAGGCGCCACCTACGAGCAACGAGGCGAACACGATGGAAAAAGTGCCTTTTTTCTTATTTTCTGACATTAAATTTCTTATTTTTTGGGCAATTTAACACAATATTCGCCCCAAAATTACAAAAAAAGTAAGAGAAAACAAGATTATTTCATTTTTTTGTCAAGCAATTCTTGCTTTTCTGCATTCCAATAGCCACAATCCAGTTCGAAGAAAGTAGAACTATAGGGAATTGTGAGGTTAGTTTTGATAATTGTGACCTGATAAAGTTTGCCTGCTGCATCGAGTCGCTTGATGAGGTCCTCGTGCATCACGGATTGGGCCTCTCCACCACATGCTGCAGAAATTTTAGCCTTGAGTTCGTCGATGCCGGAAACCATATCCTCGGTGATGTACCCAAACTCCTTGTCGTTCCATACATGAGCGAAGACATGGGGTTGAGCATCAATCATTTTCTTCACTTTCTTCAACACTTCCACATAATCTTCATCGGCATAAAGGGTAGTAACACCATCACCCGACTGAAGGGGATAGGCCATGTCGGTAACTACAATCCAGTTGCGATGTCCCAGATAAGGTAATGTCTCTTCGAGCTTGTCGCTCCACTTTGCATTCTCTTTGCATGAAGTCATTGTACTCATAGTAAAAACTGTTAGAAAAATAATAAATAAAAACTGTTTCATTGTCGTATATGTTTTTTTTGAAGGATGAATAATGTCAACTCAGTATTTTCAGTTTGACGAAACGCAAGAGCAGTTTCTTCAGGCCCGCATTGTCGAACTGGACAAATGCCTTTGCATCCATTCCTGTACCTTCTATTGCTTTGACTGTCCCCGCCCCGAAACGTTCATGACTGACACGTTGACCTGTAGTAAGTTGAGGCATCGTTTGCGTAGGTGCATCTGAGACGGCAGATGCAGGTCGAAGACGTACGAAACGTCCGCCAGATGTGGGTGGAGCGGGTGTCGGCGCAGGCGTTCGCTGTGTTTGGAATGTGCCAGGATGCAACGGAGTGCGTGCGACGGGAGAAGGCGACTCACGTTTCGGAGTTGCCATACCTGTATAATGGCCGTCTATCTCGCGCAAGAAGCGGCTTTGACTGGAATATTCCATCTGTCCATAACGAAAACGGCTCTTTGCCCATGTGATTACGAGATGAGACTTGGCACGTGTCATCGCGACATAGAAGAGGCGTCGTTCTTCTTCTACCTGAGAGGGTGAATCCACGGCCATCTGACTGGGGAACAGATTCTCCTCCATTCCCACCACAAAGACGGCATCAAACTCGAGTCCCTTGGCGGAATGTACGGTCATCAGTGTCACTTTGTCTTCATTTTCCCCCTTGTCCTCATCGAGATCGGACAGCAGACTGATCTCCTGCAGATAATGAGACAGACGGGCATCATTTCCAGCCTCGACATTCTCCTGTACAAAGGAAGCAATGCCATCCATGAGTTCCTGTAAATTCTCCTGACGCGTCTTGTCCTCCACTTCGCTACCCTGGAAAATATCGGCACGCAGACCTGAAGCGGTAATGATGTCCAGGCAGAGGGTGAAGGCATCGGTCGTATCGCAACGGGCATGAAAATCACTGATGAGTGAGACGAAGTCCTGAATGCGTGCCTGTATGCCCTTGTTGAGACCTATCGTGTCTGGCCGAGAAAGCACTTCCCATGGCGACACGTGCTGGAGATTGACCTGTTCGAAGACCTTCTTCATCGTGGTATCACCGATACCTCGGGCTGGGTAGTTGACGACTCTGCGCAGGGCTTCCTCGTCGTTAGGATTGACAGCAAGGCGGAAATATGCCACCGCATCCTTGATTTCCTTGCGTTGATAGAAGGACAATCCGCCATAGATACGGTAAGGCAGACCTGACTTGCGCAGCACCTCCTCGAAACTACGGCTTTGGGCATTGGTACGATACAATATAGCCACCTGACTATATGTCAGATGATTGCTTCGCACCAACTGCTGGATTTTCTTGAGTACGATATTGGCTTCATCGACATCGCTGTAGGAAGAAAAGATCTCCACAGGTGAACCTACCTCGCCCTTACTGAAGACATCCTTGTGTATCTGCCTACTGTTGTGACTAATAAGGCTATTTGCAGCTCCCACAATCATCTGCGAGGAGCGATAGTTCTGTTCGAGTTTGAAGAGTCGTGTCCCCTGATAGGTGGATTGGAAATTGAGGATATTATCTATGTCCGCCCCTCGGAAACTGTAGATACTCTGTGCATCATCGCCCACCACACATACACGCTGCCGCACGTTGGACAACTGCCATACGATACGATGCTGGGCATAATTGGTGTCCTGATACTCATCCACGAGAATGAACTGGAAACGTTCCTGATACTTGGATGCCACCTCGGGATGATTCTCGAAGAGCACCCATGTATAGAGCAGCAAATCATCGAAATCCATTGCATTTGCCTGACGACAACGCTGGGAGTAGCGCTGGTATATCTCGTGTATCAGTGGCATTCTCGCCGCGTCATCGGCACGGCGGAAGGTGGAATTGGAAGCATAGGCAGCTGGCAATACAAGGGCGTTCTTGGCACGACTGATGTGACTGCACACTGCAGAAGGCTTGTATTTCTTGTCATCCAGCCCCATCTCCTTGATGATAGCCTTGACCAGGCTCTTGGAATCTGCAGCATCGTAGATGGTGAAATCAGCACTAAAGCCCAAGATTTCGGCTTCGGTACGCAGCACACGGCTGAAGATGCTGTGGAAAGTTCCCATCCACAGATAACGCGACTTCTCCTCTCCTACGAGACGGCCGATACGTTCCTTCATCTCGCGTGCCGCCTTGTTGGTAAAGGTGAGTGCCAGGATGTGATATGGCTCCATACCCTTGTCGAGGAGATAGGCAATCTTGTAGGTAAGCACACGCGTCTTTCCACTACCAGCTCCCGCAATGACCAACGAGGGTGCATCACAACATTCTACGGCGGCTATCTGACTGGGATTAAGTTCACTTAGATTCATAGATTACTGATTGGGAATGAATATTTGATGCAGGAATACAGAAACGACAGGAGCATGACTGCCATCAGGAATCCTGCATATCGGCGTATGCCATGGATGAGAAAGAAGGAGACATCGCGCAAGCGGCGGATACGCATCGTGAGGAGGCCGTATGTGAGAGAGGCAAGCATGACGGTCAATGACAAGGCGGCAGGAAGACCATACAGGAAAGGACTTGGAAACAGATGGCCCGTAACACCCAGAAGGGGGCTGTGCGAACTTGTGGCAGCAAAACACAGGGCCGCCACACACACAAGAACCACTCCAAAACTCATCCATACGGCTGGCATGGAATGTCCACGTGAGAAGAAACCTACATAATGAAGGGAGCCACATGCCATACTACCAAGTAAACAAACCTGTACGACATAGCTGAAGAATTCTTTGGTTGCATGAAGAAAGAGCCATCGCCATCCGTCTTCATCGAAAAGCGAACGCACAGGAAAGCCAAAGGCTGACAGCATCCACGTCAGACAGGGAAGCAATAGCGCAGTCAATGCCAGGGTTGCCAAAAGACGATGTCCCCACTTATTCTTCATCTGCCACCAAATGGTTTATGTCGAGAATCTGCAACTGAAGGGCACGCGTCACCAAGCGAGTAGCATTCACACCGGCTCGTTCGTTGGCAGAAAACAGTCGGTTGACAAGATCCACCTGACGCTTCTCCAAACTCTTGGTACCAAATGGCATCTGACGAAGATTGGAAATCATCTCCTTGGTGTATCCCAATGCCAGATGACGCAGGAAACGCTCATCATATTCGTCGATGGAATATTTCATACGAGCATCCGACTGATTCTCCTCACCCACTACCATACGTTTGTAACGACCTACAATGCGTTGCAAGATAGGTTCGTTGAACACATAATGCCGCCCGTGCATAACCATCCTGACATCGTCACGCTGCAGCAGATCACCTGTCTTGAGTATGATGCCATCGGCTCCTGCATTCAGGGCTTCCACCCAGAGACGTTCATTCTCCAGTTCACCCGTAAAAATAAGCACCTTTACCTGTTTGTAGCGGTCGCGCACTTGGCGGCAGATATCCACTCCGATGGTAGTACTGCCTCCCAATCCTAAATCGAGAAGCACCAGATCGGGCACTTGCAGACGCATCATCTTCCAGAACTCACCCTCATTCTGAGCTGAGCCTATCACTTCGGCTTCGGGAATCTCAGCACGAATGATTTGCTCGGTTCCTTTCAGTTCCAGTTTGACGTCTTCGACGATTATGATTTTAAATGGTTCCATACATATTGTATTTTGGTGTTAAACTTTCAACAGAGTGAACAGGAAGCAGAAGCCATCTTCCATAGGTTCGGCATAGAGTCGCAAGCCAGGATAACGACCGGCTGCATCATGCTCCCTCAATATCTGGCGTGCCGTGAGATAGGGTATATGATCATCTCCAGGCGAGAAAAAGTCATCAAGATTCTCCACAGGACAACTGATTCCTGTGCAAGACAGACTGAATGAGGCAAAGCGCACATCACTTTCGCAGGACAGGACAAGGCTGCACGGCAGGGGAAGGAAGGATGTGCATAAGGAGAGTAACAGACATTCCAACAGTTCGGAATCTGCTTGTACAGAAACGGGCGACACATTCTCCAAACGGAAGGAACAAGCCAACTGTGAACGCTGAATACGTCGCTGCAACATGTCATCAAAAGACTGCAAACAATCTGGGACATACAAGGGTGCTATACGCAAAATGCTCTCCTTCATCTGCATGGTGGCCTGCATACACAACAGGGAATATATATCGTGATAATAGGTCACAAAATCGCACAATTCACCATCGTACACAGAGGATGCTTCGTCACTTTTCATTGCCTCTACCATCTGCAAGGTACGCGATGGCCCATACATTGTTTCGTGCTTGAGCGTACTGAGGCTATTGTCAAGTATCTGATTCTGTACATACAATCGATTTTCCTCGAAACTGATACGATGCAGATTCTCTTCCATCTCTTCTTTCCTCGTATATGACGCCATACGACGTGTCAGTTGCTCTCTTACCTTTTCATAGAGGGAGGATTCGATATTCAAGAGAGAGTCATCTCCTTCGACACTGCGGATTGACTGGGCATGAAGTTCTTCCAGCTCTCCCAACACTTCTTCTGCTTCTGTAGAAGAAGCAGCAAGCGAGAACATACGGGTTATATAGCCAGAAAGAAGCGACACACGCTTGTCATGGCGAATACGACTGCGCAGAAAGAGAAGGACGAAGAGAATCAATGCCACCAGGGAGAACAGAGTGAGCAGAACATAGAGAACCTTCCCATCGCGGCGATGACGGCTCATCTGCCTGCAATAGGAGGGAATGGAATCATCACGTGTATAGAGGCGATGCAGACGTACACATTCGCCGTTGTGCAAACGATAGGTGTCCCAGTCACATAGTGCAAGAGCTGCCACCGCCATTTCATTATGGAGGTTCATCACCAGCATCGTATCCATAGGAGTTGTCACGAGGCATTCTGCTTGTTCTCCCCATTGCAAGGCTTCTTCGTAGCGTCCCTCTACATTGGCTTGATACAGCGAATCGTACATCGCTTGCAGAGAGTTGGCTCTCAGATGTAGAGATGTGCATACCAGGAACAATACGGAAAGAACACGCGGCAGGCGGAACCAGAAACGACTTCCCTCCCCCACTTTGCTGCTGACGCCGAAATCACAGGATGAGAATAGCGAGGAACTCTTCTTGTACTTGTTGATGATCCCCTTGCAATTCATGATGCCGAACCCAAAGCCTTTTCGATCGTCACATACACCGATCTTGGCAGGATCATATACCTTGCTATGGTTGAGCAAATCCACATCCTCTGGCGAAATGCCCACTCCCGTGTCGGAAATACCTATTTCCACATATTCATCATTGGAAGTCACCTCTACATGCACCGTACCACCATCCGAGGTAAACTTACGCGCATTATCGGTAAGGGTATTCACCATGAAGAGGGTAAGCACTTGGTCGGCACGCACCATAGAATCCGACTCATCCACTATCAGACGGATGCCTTTCTGTTCGAAGGAATGATGTCCTCGGGAAACGATATCCAGCACTTCGCGGATGGGAAATACACTCACATGAAGATTCACCATGCCTTGGTGCATCCCTATCCAGGAATTGAGGACCGACTGAACATGGATGATGCCCTTGGACAGATCCTCGATGTACTCAAGAATCTCTTTTCTGCTGACGACTGAATCACGCGAGAGACGATGGATTGCATCGAGCATACGATCGAGGAAAGGTATCACGGAGGTGGCCAATGATACCTTGGCGCGTCGCGATACGTTGTCAATACGATATCTTTCGACATTCAAGCGCGATACTTCCAGTTGTTCCTCACACTCGGTCATCTGTTCTTCTATCTCATGCATCCGTTCATCATTGCACTGCAACATCTGTCGGTAGGCTTCGCTTTCTGACATACGCATGAGATTATCCACCTGGAGCGCAGAACGTTTCTTTACACGACGCACCACCAATCGCGCCAAAAGGAGGGAGAGCAGAATCAATCCCACCAAGAGTAGAAGACGCCAACGAACAGAACTCACCTCAGCTGTCAACAAAGCACGACGACTATCAAGTTCCAAATCTTGGCGCGTCAGATCGAGATAATCCAGATATCGATTGCGATACACTTGAGATAACTTCCTATTACCCACTGCACTATATGCCATGGACAAACGCTCTGCCAGCATCGATTCGCAGGGAGTAACGATGGAATTCCCTTCATTGGAGCGGGATTCGAGCAAACGTTGAGCACGTAGGAAACAATCCATTGCATTTTCGTAATCCACTTGCTTGAAATACAACTCGCCCAGTGTGCGGTAGGCACATGCCACTTGATACGCATCTTTGTACGTGCGGAACAACTCGATTGCCCTAGATGTCAACAAAAAAGATAGAGACAATGAATCATCAGAAGGCACGGATACACTATCGGGATGCTGCGAAACGAGCCATGCGTATTTGAAAGGACGCTCTCGGTATATGGCAGAAGGCATCCCTGGATGAGCAAGCAACACGGCAAGGGATTGGAAGGCATTGGCTTGAAAATAGGCATTTTCCTGTCTGCTTCCAAGCAGACAAACCTCGAAAAGATGATCAAACTCGTTCATCAATATGGTAGCCGAATCTCCTTTCTGCAATCCTCCACTACCGAGGAAATACTCATAGTTGAGCAATTGAGCCGTATCTGTACGAGCCAACCGCTGGGGATCAATGGTATAGAATTCGTCCCACGCCAACGAATCCATACCCATATAATAATAATAGGTACAGGAAATGGTGTGCAGTTCCGAGCGAGCGCTTTCCACCCTGTTACACTGACGCACATCCAACACCTTGTATGCCTCGTCGATACGTCGCAAGTGGTCGAGAGCATTATTACGGGCGGCAAACAAGCCCTTTCCGTCACTTATACGCTGATATACTCTCATGCGCATCACTTCGGCACATAGCAGTTCTATCTTGCTACGCGAACGAGAAGTGATTTTCTGGAGCAAATACAAGGCCTGATCATAGTGCATCTGCTGCCATGCCACATACGCCAGATTGCACATGGCTTCCATCTCCCCTTCAGGATAGGACACAGCCATAGAACGAGCCTGATTGGCATAGTACAGACAGGAATCTACATTGACATACCGATACCGATATGACATGTCATTGAGCCTATCCACTTCCTGTACGTCATCGAGAGAAGGTGACGTACACGCGCTTACCGACAGAAGCAGGATGAGCCAAGACAAGAGATTCCTCATACATCAGGATATTGAGGGACAACATAAGGCTCGTACACCGATATAGACACACGTAAGGAAGAACGACAGACAAAATAACATACAATACCGATGTGGGCATTGCGTGGAAGATTTAGTGAATATTTCAGAATACCGACTTCGTAACCACATGAAAAGGGAATACATCACCGATCCCACCAACGTGCCGAACATGGCTCCTGAGAGAATATCCAGAGGAAAATGCACTCCTAAATAGATGCGGCTGTAACTGCATAGCATTGCCCATAACAAAAGGGTAATAGTGAGGATTCGCCTACGGAAGAGCAGAATCAGGAAAACAGCCACGCCAAAGGTATTGGCCGCATGACTGGAGATGAATCCATATTGCCCTCCACGATATCCGTTTACCACATCCACCAATGCCCCTATTTCAGGATCGTGCGTAGGACGGAAACGATGAAAGAAAGGTTTGCAGAAACCACTTGAAAACTGATCACAACACGTCACGACCAAAGCAATAAAGGCTATGGTCAGAAGAAAGTTACGCCAGTCATTGCATTTGAAAAGAAAATATACCAATAGGACAAACATAGGCACCCACGTAGCGGTATGTGTAACACTCCACATCATACTGTCTATGTAGGTCGAGTCGCTTCCGTTGAGCAGAAGCAACAACTCTTTGTCCCATTGTATCAGCATCAGATGACCTCCATCTGTTTTTTCAGGATCCATCCCACTTTGCCATCGGCAATGCGAATTTCACACCATTCCTTCATACTATTGTCCTGAATGACGAAACTTGTACCTTCGTGAATAACAAAGAGGTCATTTCCGCTTTCTGACGGAGTACTCTTCACGGTTACGGCAGAATCCATAATGACTCCTTTACTGCGATTGGCCGAATAACTGCGTTGTTGCAAGGCACATACATTACCCAACACTACCATGACAAAGAAGAAGATGGAGAGGAAAAAACCTGCCTTGCGAATCATCATCCTGTCGAAGAAGAAATAGAGACTCAAGCAGACAAGGAACAGCGCAAACATGACGATACAAGTAACCGCCCATGCACGCAGATTCATCATATTGACGATAGAACGATATACATTCACGAAGAACATCTCATGCACAGCCGTTATCTTGTCGATGGTCTTGCTACGTGTCAGTTCGAGGTTGAAACGTATATCGCCATTTCCTGGATCTATCAGAAGAGCACGTTCAAACCACAGAATGGATTTTGCGATACTATCCATGCGGTAATACGTGCACCCTAAATTATAGCACACCTGAGCAGATTCCGTAGAATCTGCCACTTGGAGATATCGTTCCAGTGCTTCCTGGTAATCTTCCTTGGCAAAAGCACTGTCTGCCTCCACTTTCATACTATTCAACTCGTCGGCATGAGTCACAAAGACACAAGACACCACGAGGAACAAAGTCATATAGAATTTTCTCATCTTTTCCATTTTTATTGCTTATGCTTTCTTGATCACAGAATCCAACTGGTTGATTACGTCTGTCGCCTCGCTGTAAATCTTGTCCATCGTCTCATTGGGATCACCAGGAGCAAAACGAGCAAACTCACATTCACTCAACACATCAATATAGGACTTCACCAAACTGCTCTCCACACCCCTATCATTCAGGGCATCAGCCACATTGTCTTTGTTCAAGTCTGTAGTAGGCAGGTTCAATTTATCGGCAGCATAACCCAGCAAAGCTCTCATCACTTCATCGTAGAACGCATTTCCATCGTGAGCTTTCAGTAGTTGTGCCGCATTGCGCAATCGCTTCGAGGCAGCCTTGCCTGCCTTCTTGCCACGCAGGCGCGATGTATTTGCATTTTCCTTCACCTTGCGATACATCAGCAGGAGCACTATCAAATACAGAACCGAGAGTACAACATAGATGAGCCAATACTTCGTACTGCCGAAGAAGGAATCGCCCGATTTGTTTACCTTCACTTCACCTAACTTGATGTAGCGGATATCATTGTTCAGTATTTTCAGGTCTTCTTGTTCGTGACCAATATAAGAAGTGCCACCTCCCTTGGCTTTTGCCACAGCGATTTCAAACGAGTCGGTCTTCAGTGTCTTGTATCCCTTGCTATTAGGATCGAAATAGCTGAATTCCACAGGAGGAATATGGAACTTTCCTCCGTGGCGGGGGACCACGATGTAGTCGTAGATTTTGTTTCCCTTCGCTCCATACATGGTATTCACGGTCTTATCTTCCTCCTTGGGATCATACAATTCGAAATCCTTGGGGAAGTTGACGGCTGGTGCCTTCATCAGCTTCATGTTTCCCTGACCGCTCACCACCAGACGCAAGGTAGCTGCATCGTTGGCATTCAACTGTTGCGGAGTCAGACTTGCACTCACACTGAAAGAGCCTACTGCGCCAGAGAAATTATCAGGCTTGGGACTGGGCAATGCTTCCACATTCAGTGTGACGGCAGGAGCTGTGATACTCTTCTTCATCACCTGTGTCAGACTCCCTCCTCCGAAGAAAATATCGAATGGATCCATACTGGTGTTCTGTACCTCCACCTGAGTGTCGAAGGTAATGGCTGGAATAGTCAGTTTGCCTGTCTTCTGAGGATAGAGGATATACTGGCGCCAAACAGCAGTGCCATAGTTACGTCCGTTCACACGCTCGTATTTAAGCGACATCTGTGCCTTGGTGTCCAATTCCTGCACATGGAAACCATCCAATTGTGGCATTTCGCCAGAGATCTGTTGTACATTCACCAACGTGTACAGCTTGTAGCTTATCAATACTGCTTCTTGCTCATATAGCGTTGTTTTCGAGGCAGACACATCCATATAGAGTTCTTTACCGGAAATTCCGGCAGCCTCCCTTTGTGTCTGTGGTTCCTGTTGCGACGGATGCTGCTGCCCACCTCTCTGTCCTCCTGTATTTGCTTGGGTATCATCCGCGGGTAGCACTTCTATGGATGCAGATCCGCTCTTGTACTTCGTACCTCCGCTCACTACGGTTGCAGCAGGTAGGGTAAATGTGCCTTCCTCGGTCGGTTGCAGCGTGTAGGTAAAGGTAATGCTGCTACTCTGGGTCGTCTTTCCATTTACCATGGAAACGCTACTCTGCGTGCTCGTACTCGGGCCGAATAGTACCTCGAATCCAGGGAAACGCTCCACCTGAATATCTTCCACATCAGATGTATTGACCACATAACTTACTCGTATCCGCTCTCCTACAAAAGCCTGTCGGGGAGCTTGCAACCTCACTTCCACATCAGCCAGAATTCCAAGAGCCCACAGCGGAAGAAGTGCCAAAAGTAATAATCTGTATCGCATCGTCATAACCTATTCTGTATCGTGTAAATTTACCATTGTTTCTGTAAACGTTTGTCCTGAGGCTGCTGCTGTTGTTGCTGCACCTTTTCCTGAGTTGCCTTCTCGTCCTGCATTGCGGCTTTCAGCATCTGCTCAGCATTCTCCTTGCTCATCTTCTGTGGATCGGGTTGTTCCTTCTGCTCCTGCTTCTGGTCATTCTGCTGATTCTGCTTCTGCTGCTCCTGCTGATCTTTCTGGTTCTTCTCATCCTGCCCCTTGTCATCCTGTTCCTGATCCTGATTGTCCTGCTGTCCTTGCTGTTTCTTCATTTGATACAGGCAGAGAGCATAGTTGTAACGTGTCTCGTCATTCGAGGGGTCATTTTTGAGCGAGTTCTTGTAGCAAGCCAAAGCTTTGTCGTATTGCTTGGACGATTGCAGGAGTACCCCCATGTTGTGATATACCTGCGAACGTCGTATCTTGTTGGTTTCCATCTTCACTGCCTGTTCGTATTCCTTCATGGCATCCTCTGCCTTATCCTGGAACACCAACGAATTACCGAGGTTGTAATGTGCCTGTGAATTTGTATTATCCTGTTCGATGGCTTTCTGGTATTGCACCTGAGCCTTGGCATATACTGTGTCCTTCATCAGGCGGTTGCCACGACGAATGTAGTCACGATCATTCTGCGCCATCGCGAGGGTGGCAAACAAGATGCTGCACAGCACTAATATTGAATATCGCATACTCCTTATCATTTTTTATGGAACAATTTGGAGAGTTGGAATACATGATTCTCACGCTCGAGCAACAGAGCATCGGCTATCAGAAGCAGAATCCCTAATATGAGGAAACCCTGAAACTGTTCATCAAACTCACTATATACCTGACTTTCCATTTTCGATTTGGCCAATTTATCCACTTGAGCCGACAATTTTTCCTGTGCGGAACTGCTGTTATCGACATAGATGTATCCTCCGTTGCCTGCCTGAGAAATTTCCCGGCACATATCCTCATTCAGTTTCGAGACAACGGTATTTCCTTCTTGGTCGATGATATACTGGTTGCTTCCGGGAATGGGAATGGGGGCTCCTGTAGGTAATCCAATTCCTAACATATACACGTGGATACCCATCTTGGCTGCTTGTTTGGCTGCTTCCACTGCCCCACCCTCGTTATCCTCTCCATCGGTGATGATGAACAGGGCACGACTCACTTCTTGATTGGCAGAAAAACTCTTCATGCCCAATTTGATAGCCTCTGCTATATCTGTTCCTTGTACGGTCATCATACTGGGATTGACTGTCTCCAGAAACATCTTGGCACTCACATAGTCACTGGTGATGGGAAGTTGGGTAAAGGCTTGGCCGGCATAGACAATCAGACCTATCTTGTCATCCTTCATTCCATCTACCAGATTGCTTATCATCATCTTCGCCTTTTCCAATCGGTTGGGCTTCACATCCTCGGCCATCATGGAATTGCTCACATCCAAGGCGATGATGGCTTCGATACCCTGGCGTTCCTGATGCTCTATCTTGGTGCCATACTGTGGACGGGCTAATGCCACAATGAAGCAAGCCAAAGACAACTGGCAGAGCCAGAATTTCAACTCCGGGCGTATCGTGGACACATCGATGAGCAGATGCTTCAGCAATTCTGGATCACCGTACCTCACAAGATTCCGTTTCCTGCGATACATAGCCACGTAATGCAGAAAGGTTGTCGCCAGTAGCAACAACAGGAAATACAGATAATATGGATTCTCAAATCTAAACATTGTGTCTTCTTTATTTTATCTGAAATAGTAGGTCAAAGTGAATTTTAGGGCAATCGGGCAAGCAGAGTCTTGCGTAACAGCAATTCCAGCAGCAAGGCTCCGGCTGCGATGAATCCGAACATGGCAAATGCCTCGTATCTCTTGGAGTATTTCTTTACGTTCATCTTCGTCTTCTCCAGTTTGTCTATCTGCTGATATACCTCATGCAGTTTCTCCGTATTCGTGGCACGATAGAACTCTCCATCCGTCTTGCCTGCAATAGTGGCAAGTGCCTCTGTATCTATTTCCACAGGGACATTCTGATATACGATTTGTCCAGCTACGTTGAAGGGATAGGGAGCCATGCCATTACTTCCCACACCGATAGTATAGACACGTATGCCAAACGTCTTGGCTATGTCGGCTGCCGTATTCGGGCTTATCTGTCCTCGATTGTTGGTTCCGTCGGTCAGCAGGATGATTACCTTGCTATTGGCCTTGCTGTCTTTCAGTCGGGTCACTGCATTGGCAATACCCATACCGATGGCCGTACCATCCTCTATCAGTCCGCGTTGTGCCATATCCACTTCCATGCCGTTGAGCAGATTCAGCAGGACGGCATGGTCGCACGTCATGGGACACTGGGTGTAAGCCTCACCTGCAAAGACCGTCAATCCGATATTGTCGTCGGGACGCCCGTTGATGAATTCGATGGCTACCTGCTTGGCTGCCTCGATGCGGTTTGGTTTCAGGTCCTCGGCCAACATACTCGTACTCACGTCCATACACAGCATGATGTCGATACCCTCTATACTCTTGTTGCTCCAGTTGTTGGTGGTCTGAGGACGAGCCAGAGCCAACACGGCTGCCACAAAACACACGATTCTGCACAGGAAGGGCACATGCAGGAGATATTGTCTCATGGATTTCGGCGCACGACGGAAAGCATCCGTACTGCTCACCTGCAGAGCTGGCGTTGACCTGTGATGATACATCAGGTACCATACCACGTAGGGTATCACCAGTAGGAGCAAAAACAAATATTCAATATTGGCAAATGTCATAAGCCGTTTTCTTCGATTATTCTACTACATCAATAAATCCACTACACGCCATACCACCCATACAGCAAGGCCGATGGCTGCAGCCAAGAACAGGACACCACAGATACGCATTACCCATACCTGATTCTGGCGTTGCTTGTCTGTCTCCTTTATCACCTCTGGCTCTGGTTTCGCATTGGGATCCACCTCAACCTTTGTCTGATTGATGTACTCCATGGCGGCAACCAGATTGGCGTCGTTCTCGTTGATCATCGTACTCCATTTGGCAAACTTCACCAGATCGGCCGTGGAGAAGATGTCGCGCAACTCTTTCAGAGCTGTTTCGTCATTCTCACTTACCAGACGTTCGATTATCTCGCTCGATGTCATTTCCATCGCATTGAACCCGTACCGCTCGCGGATATAGGTACGCAGGGTATCTGTCAACTGTGTGTAATACTCCTTGCTGTCTTCCTCTGCCCACTTTCGGTCAGCCTGGATGCGCTTTATCTCGTCGATAGCCACCTCGTGGGGAGGTAATTTCTTCTTACGGCGGATGATGCGCACAATGGGCTTACCCTTGCGGAGTCGGTCACCGAGGAACAGAGTCGCCATAAATAGTAGCACCACCAGTAGCGAGCAATAAACCGCCCCTTTCCAATCCTGCCAAGCAAAGGGAGGTGCCATCTGTCCGTGAGGAGGGAAGAACTCATCTACATGCAAGGTATCTACATCGATGGTAAGCACCTTTAGCGCCAGGGCTTTCGAAGCGTACTTCTGACTATCCACCATCACCTCCATAGGGGGGAGACTATATAGCGAGGAGTCCCACGCAGCAATGATATACCGCTGCTGCACATCGACGCGCTTCCCTTCGTTCAGGTAAATGGTATCGGGATCCATCACCTCTACCACTTCTACATTAGGAACCAGTTCATCCCCGTTTCTCAGCATGGGCAGGACCAGATGCTGATTTGCATCCATGCTCACATCGAGCGTGATACCTGTCTGCTCGCCGATAAACAACTGCAGGGAATCTATCTTTATGTCCACCGTCACCTGCGCCGATGCCATGGTGGCAAGGAAGACGCCGACAGCTACAAATGCTTTTCTCCACATATCTTTCAAAAGTAAAACCACTCTCAACTGCGACGGGCAAAAAGGCCCATCAACGCACTCACATAGTCCTGATCTGTACGTATGCTCACCGCATCTACATTGCTGCGGCTAAACGTGTCTCTCAGATATTCAGCGCGGTGTTTCCACCACAGAGCATTGGCATTTCTCACCGCCTTGCTGCTGGTGTCGATAATCTGTTCATGACCTGTCTCTGCATCACGCACCTTCATCAGCCCCACATCAGGCAGTTCGGCTATTCTGCGGTCATATACCTGTATGGCTACCACATCATGCTTGCGGTTGGCGATAGTCAGGGCCTGCTGAAAATCCTTGTTATCCATGAAGTCACTCAGCATGAAGGCCGTACAACGACGTTTCAGTACGCGGGTCAGATATTCCACTGCCTGGCGTACGTCTGTTCGTTGACTTTCTGGCTTGAAATCCAGCAATTCGCGGATGATGTACAGGATGTGCTTCCTGCCTTTCATGGGAGGAATGAACTTCTCTATCTTGTCCGAGAAGAAGATGACGCCAATCTTGTCGTTGTTCTGGATGGCAGAAAAAGCCAGCGTGGCGGCAATCTCCGTCACCATGTCGCGCTTTGTCTGACACACCGTACCGAAATTCAGGCTTCCGCTCACATCGACCAGTAGCATCACCGTGAGTTCACGCTCCTCCTCAAAAACCTTGATATAAGGCTTGTTGAAACGTGCGGTCACATTCCATTCGATGTCGCGGATGTCATCGCCATACTGATACTCACGCACCTCGCTGAAAGTCATACCACGTCCCTTGAAGGCACTGTGGTATTCTCCAGCAAAGATATTGTTGCTCAAGCCCTTGGTCTTGATCTCTATCTGACGGACACGCTTTAATATTTCGCTTGTTTCCATAATTCGTCCAACGTGCGTACTGGGACGCTCAAACGATTAGGGCACCTCTACCTTGTTGATAATCTTGCTTACGATCTCCTCGCTGGTCACGTTGTTGGCCTCTGCTTCGTAGGTCAAGCCGATACGATGACGTAGCACATCATGGGCGATGGCACGCACATCCTCGGGAATCACGTAGCCGCGACGCTTGATGAAGGCATACGCACGGGCAGCCAGAGCCAGGTTGATGCTGGCACGTGGCGAACCACCGAACTCGATGTAGTCGGTCAGTTCCGTCAAACCATATTTCTCGGGGTAACGGGTGCAGAATACGATGTCGGCGATGTACTGTTCGATTTTCTCGTCGAGATATACCTGGCGCACTACTTCGCGAGCCTCGATAATCTCCTGGGTCGTCATGATAGGACGCACCGTCACCTTGTTCGAACTGATGTTCTGGCGGATGATCAGCTTCTCCTCTTCCAACTTGGGATAGTCGATGACCACCTTCAGCATGAAACGGTCCACCTGAGCCTCAGGCAGAGGATAGGTACCTTCCTGTTCAATGGGGTTCTGGGTGGCTAATACGAGGAAGGGCTTCGGCAATTCGAAGGTGGTCTTTCCGATGGTTACCTGACGCTCCTGCATGGCTTCCAACAAGGCACTCTGCACCTTGGCCGGAGCACGGTTGATTTCATCCGCCAGCACGAAATTGGCAAAGACGGGACCTTGCTCTACCACGAAACGTTCATCCTTCTGACTGTAGATCATCGTACCGATTACGTCGGCAGGAAGAAGGTCGGGTGTAAACTGGATTCGACTAAACTTTGAATCTACCAACTGTGCCAGGGTCTTGATGGCCATTGTCTTGGCCAAACCAGGAACACCTTCCAGCAACACATGGCCATCACTCAGCAAGCCGATAAGCAAGGATTCCACCAGATGCTTTTGGCCTACAATGACCT
Organism: Prevotellaceae bacterium UBA1743; assembly: GCA_002314945.1. Taxonomy (GTDB): domain Bacteria; phylum Bacteroidota; class Bacteroidia; order Bacteroidales; family Bacteroidaceae; genus Physcousia. The sequence goes on along the minus strand of DCHV01000070.1, from coordinate 35,334 downwards.
GATTCATACCTGTGACAAGATTTGTCACAAAAGCGCTTTGCTTCTCTATCCGCTCGTTCAGTGCACGGATATCAATTGATTCTGCCATAGTCTTTTATATTGTATATTACCTTATTTATCAGAAAAAGCACGCAAAATTAGGTGTTTTTGGGCAGATATGCAATACAAAAGAATTAAAATGAGTTATGAATGTGTTAAAATAAGTAAATCATTACTCGTTTGCCTTCAGTTCAGGTAGTTTCACCATATATCCCAAGGGGATCACATCGGGATTCTTGAACTGATTGTGCACGATGATGTATTGTGCCATATTACGGTCACCATACTCTTTTCGGGCGATTTTATACAGATTGTCACCCACCTGCATCTTATGCTCTCCACGAGTACCTACGATGGTATATTTTCCACCAGGCACCTGAGCATATTCCTTAGCAGGAGCAGCGGCTTTCTTGGGTGCAGGAGCAGCAGGAGCAACCTTCAGAGTATCCTTGGGCTGAGCCTGAGCAGTATCTTTCTTCGCCTTCTCCACTGGCTTTTCTATAAGCTCCGTATTCTCCACCACACAGGGGCACAGCAGACGATAATAGCCCACGAAATAGCTCAGTAGCATCATCCCAAGCACAAAGGCAAAAAACAGGAAATACCACCATTGCACATGCTCGCTCTTTTCCTCCGATTTCTTCGGTGTAGCCGGTATGGATGGTTGTTCCGGGGTTTCCGGGATTTCCGGGATTTCCGGGGTTTCCGGGGCTTCCGGGATCTCCGGGATCTCCGGGGTTTCCGGGATTTCCGGGACTTCCGGAGTTTCCGGAGTTTCCGGGATCTCCGGGGTTTCCGGGGCTTCCGGGATTTCCGGGGTTTCCGGAACTTCCGGGCTCTCTGGTGTCTCCGGGACTACCGGTACTTCCGGCACCTTCGTCATCTCCATGCCTGCCTCATCGTCATCCTCCTCATCCTGTACTCCTTCCGGCAGACGTGTCATGTCATCCAGATTCGTCAGTTCGCTCAGAATGATTGTTTCAAAGGCAGCAAAGGGTCTGTTTACTTTATCCTTGAGTTCGGTATCTGGAGTGAAAGTGATTTTTCCATGGCCCTGGATGCGAATACGTTCTCCCGTGTTTACATCCACGCTTTCACGGTCGGCCACATCCACCACCTTGAAGGTACCCAAGTCCTTCACCTTCACTACTTTTTCCTGTAGCAGACAACGCTCCAGTGTCTCGAAGAAGGCACGTACAAAAGCATCGCCTTCCTTTATGGTCAGTTTCTCTTGCTGGCAAAAGAATTTCACCAGATCCGACATGGCTATCTTGCTATCCATACGCCTATACGTTTAATTTGTCCTTCAATGCGGTTGCCACCTTGAATCCCACCACCAGTTTTGGGGGAACAAGCATCTTCTGCTTGGTTGTGGGGTTCACAAAGACACGCTCCAGTTTCTTCTTCACCTCAAACGTGCCAAAATTGGGGATGACGATACTGGTCTCATTCTCCAGTTTACCAGCCATCACCGAGGCCAAAGCCTTCACCTTTGCACCTGTCTCCGCCTGGGACATTCCACATGCACTCGCCAGTTCGGAAAGAAACTCTTTACTGTTCATATCTTTTCTTTTGTCAACCGTTTATCATTCCATACAGATCGAAATCGTCTGCCTTGATTATCTTCACTTCGTAGAAGCATCCTATCTCCAGTTCCGGAGAATCTGCCACCGCTATCAGCACCTCGGGATCCACCTCGGGTGAGTCATACTCGGTGCGACCCACATAGTAGTCACCCTCGATACGATCGATTACCACGCGCATGGTCTTCCCCACCTTATCCTCCTGCACCTCGGCCGAGATCTGCTGTTGGATGCGCATCAGTTTGCTCAACCGTGCCTGCTTCGTCTCCTCGGGGATATCGTCTTGATAATGGGATGCGCTGTAGGTACCTTCCTCCTCGCTATAGGCAAAGGCTCCCAGGCGCTCGAAACGGGCCCATTTCACAAACTCCATCAGTTCGCGGAAACCCTCTTCCGTCTCTCCCGGATGTCCCACCATCAGGGTGGTACGCAGATGGATGCCTGGCACTTCCTCGCGGATGCGGTTTATCAGAGCCCTCGTCTCCTCGCCCGTCACATGCCGATGCATGGCCGAGAGAACAGGATCGGCAATATGCTGCAGGGCTATGTCGAGATACTTGCATACATTGGGGCGCTCCCTCATCACACGTAGCAGGTCCATCGGAAAATCAGTGGGATAGGCATAGTGCAGACGGATCCACTCCACGCCCTGTATATCTGCCATACGATCTATCAGTTCGGCAATGGCACGTTTTCGATACAGATCCACACCGTAATAGGTCAGTTCCTGAGCGATGACCTGAAACTCCTTCACTCCCTGCGACACCAGCATCTTCACCTCGTCCAGGATTTCCTCCATAGGTCGGCTTGTATGGTGTCCCGTAATCAGGGGGATGGCACAATAGGCACAATGTCTGTCACACCCCTCGCTTATCTTCAGATAGGCATAGTGTTTCGGTGTCGTGATTCTGCGCTCGTCCTTGCACTCGGTACGGAAAGTCTTTCCCAGGTCATCCAAAAGCCCGTCCCAGTCGAATTTGCCGTAGTATTTGTCCACCTCGGGAATCTCCTCGGTGAGGTCTGCCAGATAGCGTTCCGAGAGACATCCCATCACATAGAGCCGTTTCAGGGTGCCTTGCGTCTTGCGCTGAGCCATCTCCAGGATCATGTTCACACTCTCCTCCTTGGCATCGCCGATGAAGCCGCATGTGTTGATGACACAGATTTCTCCCCGAGGTGACTCCTCGTCATGCGTCACCTTGTAGCCGTTCAGTTCCAACTGACGGATCAGGCGCTCGCTATCTACCAGATTCTTGCTGCACCCCAGGGTGATGACATCTACGGTATTCTTTCTCATTCGTCGCCAAAGAGGGATTTTACGAACTCCATGCGATTGAAGGGTTGGAGGTCTTCCATTCCCTCGCCCAATCCGATGTAGCGAACGGGAATCTTGAATTGGTCGCTGATGCCGATTACCACACCGCCCTTGGCCGAGCCATCCAGTTTGGTGATGGACATGCTGGTCACGTCAGTGGCCGCCGTAAACTGTTTTGCCTGTTCAAAGGCATTCTGCCCTGTGCTTCCGTCCAACACCAGCATCACATCGTGCGGAGCATCGGGTACCACCTTCTGCATCACACGCTTTATCTTCGAGAGCTCGTCCATCAGGCCTTTCTTGTTGTGCAGACGGCCTGCTGTATCTATCAGCACCACATCCATATTGTTGGCCACAGCACTCGTCAACGTATCGAAAGCCACACTGGCTGGATCGCTGCCCATCTGCTGTTTCACCACGGGTACCCCTACTCTTTCGCCCCAAATGACCAACTGCTCCACGGCAGCGGCACGGAACGTATCGGCAGCGCCCAGACACACCTTCAATCCGTTCTTCTTGAACTGATATGCCAGTTTGCCTATCGTCGTGGTCTTCCCCACTCCGTTCACGCCTACCACCATGATCACGTACGGCCTCTTCCCCTCTGGAATATCATAGCCCTCCGTGTCGGTCGAGTTATTCTCGGTCAGGAGGCTTGCTATCTCATCCCTCAGGATGGCATTCAGTTCGCTTGTAGAGACGTATTTGTCGCGGGCCACGCGTTCCTCGATGCGTTCGATGATGCGCAGCGTAGTATCCACACCCACATCGCTGGTCACAAGAATCTCTTCCAGGTTATCCAGCACATCCTCGTCCACCTTCGTTTTTCCAGCAATAGCACGCGATAGTTTGCCGAAGAAACTTTCCTTGGTTTTCTGCAAACCATTATCCAGCGTCTCCTTTTTCTCGCGAGAGAAGAAATTGAAAAATCCCATTACGTAATCCTATTTTTGGGTGCGAAGATACACATAAAAATAAGAAACGCAAAATTTCGTCCGTGCTAAGATACATTAAAAGTGATTATTGTGACCAGACAGGGGAAATCACTTGCCGAAGCAGCACACACATTTCTCCAGACGCGCACAGCATACGAACCGATTGTAGCAAGCCTCGATGTAGGCCTGCATCACGTCTCGGTACGTCTGTTGGGCGGCCAGGAGTTCGACGAGGTTGGTATCGCCTTTCTGATAGCCTACCTTGCGACTCTCCACGATCTGGCGTGCATCACTCATCATCTGGCTGTCGTACTGTTGTGACATCACTTTTGCAGCTTCGTAGGCATTCAGCGCCTGCTGAGTCTCTGTGTGTATCTGCAGGAGCGAGGCTTCGTAGTACTTCTGGCTCTGAGCCACCTGATACTCAGCGGCACGACGTTCTCCCTTGTTCAGGCTGGAGAACTTCAGCGGGATGGCAATGCCGACGCTTATCCCATTGTACTTCGGTGCAGGTGCTATCTCATTGCGCACCTCCGTGTTGTAGGAATAGCCGAGGTTGAGACTCATCCCCATGGCGCGTTCCGCTTTCACCAGTCGCAGGTTATTCACAGATAGCGTATGCGAGAGTTCTGCCGCCTTCAGGTCAGCACGGTTGTACTCCGCCATACGCAGGAGTTCTTCCTCCGAGAAGGCCAGTTCCTTCTGAGGTAGCATAGCACCGTCCATGGCTGTAATCGGTTCTCCGCCGCAGAGCATCGAGAGGTTCATCAGCGCATTCTCGTATTCAGCCTTCATGGCAATCAGTTCGCCTTCGAGAGCCTGGGCTTCCAGTCTGCTCTGGGTGGCATCCGTACTGCCGATGTCTCCCACGCTGAGACGCACACTGTCACTCTGGGCTATCTGCCTCATGTCATCCACCGCAGCCTGCATCACGTCGCACGACTGCTTCAGGCGCCATGCTTCGCCCCATGCCTGGGCTGCCTCGAAACGGAGGTTGCTCAGGTAGGCTACGACCGAAGCCTCCGTGATCTCCTTCTCGTTGCGGGCCGTGCGTATTCGGGCACGACGCACACCTGCCAGATCGAGGTCGTAGCTCAGTCCGAACTCCCACGATTTTCCCATATACAGATTCCAGTCCTGGTTGTTGGCATAGTCCACCGAGAGTTCCGGGTCATTGAACACCCTTGCCGCCTGCAGGTTGGCTACGGCGATGTCCACATTGTATTGCTCTGCCAGATAGGACACATTCTTCTCGCCCACGGCCTTCAGATACTGGTCATAGTCGATTGCCTGGGCTGTCATACTCACTGGCAGCATGGCGAGTAGGCATAGCGTATTATATATCTTCTTCATCTTCTTCTTTGGGTTTATTTTCGATGTACTGCTCCATCTTGTAGTAGAGGGTGGGCAGCACAAACAGGGTTATGATTGTGGAGAACAGGAGTCCATAGACGATGACGGTGGCCAATGGACGCTGCACGTCCGAGCCGATGCCGGAAGCCATGGAGGCAGGCAGAAGACCGAGCACGGCCACCGTTGCCGTCATCAGCACTGGGCGCAGACGATGGGCTGCACCGCTTACCACGGCCTTGCGTAGTGGACTCCCCGCCTTGCGCAGGTCGTTGATGTGCGAAATCATGATGACACCATTCTGGATCGTCAGGCCGAAGAGGGCTATGAAACCCACGGCCGAGGAAATGTTGAATGTCATGTCGCGCACGATGAGTGCCAGGAGACCACCCACCAATGCCAGGGGCAGCATGGCAATGAGCAGACCCGCCTGACGAAAGTCGCCAAAGGCACCAAACAGCAGCAGGAACATAAACAGCAGGACAAACGGGATGATGACAGCCAGGCGTTTGTAGGCGCGGTTCTGGTTCTCAAACTGCCCATCCCAGCGTATCTGGTTCTCGGTATGGTCGATGACGATCTCTTCGCGTATGCGTTTCTGTGCCTCTTTCAGGAAGGAGGTCAGGTCGCGCCCTCTCAGATTGAGGCGCACGGTCAGATAGCGTTTGCCCATCTCGCGCATGATGGAACTGGCACCCAGCGAAGTCTCTATCTTGGCCACCGACGACAGTGGTATCTTTGCACCGCTGCCCGACGTGAGCATCAGGTTGCCTATGCGATCGGGTGTGTCACGCGAATCCTCGGTATAGCGGCAGGTCACGTCATACACCTTGCTCCCGATGAATACCTGGGACACCGCCTTGCCGCCGATGGCCACTTCGATGAGGTCTGCCACATCCGCCACATTCAGACCGTAGTGGGCTATCTTGTCGCGCTCGGTGATGATCTTCAGTTGGGGCAGCGGGGGCTCCTGGTCGATGACCACATCGGCTGCACCGGGGATGGTACGGACGATACCGACCACCTGATTGGCTATCTCACGCGTCTTGTCCAGGTCTTCGCCATAGACTTTGATGGCCAGGTCGGAGTGGGAGCCTGCCATCTGGTCCATCACCATGTCTATGATGGGCTGCGAGAAACCTACCTTGTAGCCGGGTAGCTTTGCCAGCTCGGCCGACATAGCCTCGACGAGCTCTCCCTTGCTGCGTCCGCTTTCCCACTCGGAGTAGGGTTTCAGACCTACGCCGCACTCGATGTGCGAGGGGGAGAAGGCCTCCGTTCCCTCATCGTCACGCCCCACCTGCGTCACCACGTATGTCACCTCGGGAAACTGCTTCAGCGTGTAGCGCAGCGAGTCTGCCATCTGTGCCGAGCGTTCCAGGGAGAGGCCGGGAGGTGTCTGCACCTGAATCCAGATGCCACCCTCGTCCAGCACAGGCAGGAAGTCCTTGCCCACAAAGATGATCAGCAGCACCAGGACGCTGAGGATGCCTGCGATGGTATGGCGTACCGAGCGTGGATGTTCCAGCAGATGCTCTGTCCAACCGCGGTATCGCTGTGTGAGATACTCCACCACCTTGTTGCGGAACACCTTCTGCGGACGGCGATATACGGCATACGCCATACCCGGGATGAGCACCAGTGCCACCAGCAGCGCACCTGCCAATGCATATCCTACGGTGAAGGCCATCGGTGTAAACATTTTTTTCTCGATACGCTCGAAGGCAAAGAGGGGCATGTAGGCCGTGATGATGATTACCGTAGAGAAGAAAATGGGCTTGGCCACCTGCAGAATGCGCTTCATAATATCCTTCTTGTCCAGCGCCTCCTCGGGATGATCTTCCCGCTTCTTCAGTATCGTCTCGGTCATCACGATGGCACCATCCACCAGGATGCCGAAGTCTATGGCACCCAGGGAAAGCAGGTTGGCAGGGATGTCGGTCAGATGCATCAGGATGAATGCCACCAGCAGCGAGATGGGGATGGTGATGGCCACGAGCAGGGCGCTGCGGGGACTCCCCAGGAAGACCAGCAACACGATGATGACCAGTATCATACCGAAGAAGAGCGTGTGCGACACGGTGCTCAGGGTGGCGTTCACCAGATTGGTCCTGTCCAGGAAGGGATAGATTCTTACACCCTTGGGCAGAACCTCCTCATTCAGCTCCTCCACCGCCCGATGCACACTCTCCAGCACGGTCGAGGGATTGTTGTAGCGCAGGATCTGGATGATGCCCTCCACGCCGTCCGTGTAATCCACCTCATCGTCCAGGAATCCCAGGATGCCCTTCCGTTCCAGATTGCCGTACCGGAGTGTACCCAGGTCACTCAGATAGACGGGAGTGCCTTCCATATTTTTTACCACGATATTCTTCATATCCTCCAGGTCCGTGATCAGGCCCTCGGCACGCACCACGAAACTCTGGTCGCCGCGTGTCAGGGTGCTGCCACCCGCGTTGGAGTTGTTCTGGTTGATGGACTCCTCCACCTCCGCCAGTGATATATCGTACTTGCTCAGTTTGTCGGGGTCGATCTCCACCTGGTATTGCGTCGTGATACCCCCGTAGTTGCTCACATCCGCCACACCCGAGATCTGGGTCAGACGCGGGATGACCACCCACTTGTTGATGTCCGTCAGCTCGCGCAGGGAGTGATTGTCACTCTTCAGGATATAGCGGAACACCTCGCCCGTGGGTGAAGTCAGGGGATTCAGTTCGGGAGCCGCATCGTAGGGCAGATCCACACCGTCTATGCACTCCCTCACACGCTGACGCGCCCAGTAATCCTCCGTGCCATCGGCAAAGACAAGCATGATGGTGGAGATACCGAAGGTGTTCGTGCTTCGCATCATCTGTAGCGAGGGCATACCGTTCAGGGCACGCTCCAGGGGAATGGTTATCTGCTGCTCCACCTCCTCCGCCGCGAGTCCGGGTACCTGGGTCACCACCTGTACCGTGGCATCGGCTATGTCGGGATAGGCATCGATGGAGAGCTGCTGCCAGCAGTAGATTCCAAAGGCGGACAACAGCGTGAAGGCGGTGGCAATGAGCCATCGTCTCTTCAATAGTAGCTTGGCAAACTTCTCCATGGCTTATTCATTCAGATAAAGTCCACCTTCAGCCAATATCCTCTCTCCTTCCTTCAGCCCTCGGCAGATGCATACCTCCGTATTCGCATCGTTGGCCGAACCGACCTCCACCTCCCGTCGCTCGTAGGTATTCGGTTCATTCGTGCAGACAAAGACATAGCTCCTCTGCTCGCCCTGGAAGACAGCCGAGGCAGGTACCACCACCATCTCCTTCGGCTCGCCCAGGAAGTGTACCGACACGTACATGCCATGCTTAAGGCGCAGGTCCTCGTTGTCACAGCCTACCACCACCTGTACCGAGCGCGTCTCCTCATCCACCAGGTTGCCTATGTGGAGGATCTCCCCCGCATGGAGGGTGTCAGGCTCCGACTCCGAGCGAACCTCAGCCGTGCCTCCCCTGCTGATCATGCCGATATAGCGTTCCTTCACCCGGGCGTTGATCCATACCTTGTGCAGGTCGGCAATGGCAATCATAGGCTCACTGTCCGCCTTCACATAGGCACCTACGGTGACATCACACCTCACCACCTCGCCCGCGATGGGAGCCACGATGTGCATCGCCTGCCCCATCTTCATCTGCGTCGTATCCGTGCCATACACCTTCAGCGCGGCAGCCGAGCACTCCTTGTCATGACGCGCATTCTCCAGTTCGGCCAGCGACTCCTCCAGCTCCCTCTGCGACGCGATGCCATGCTCCGTCAGCACCTTCTTGCGCTCATAGTCAGCCCTCGCCTTCTCGTAGTTCTGGCGGTTCTGCAGATACGCCTTGCTTGCTTCCAGGAAGTCGGGCGACGACACCTCCATCAGTGCCTGGCCCGCATGAACCAGACTGCCCAGATGCACGTTGCCGCGCAACACACGGCCGTCGAAGGGCATATTCACCTCCGCAAACTTACCCGCCTCGGCCTGAACCGTTCCCACGGTACGGAATTCATTACAGAAAGGCTTCAGCGCGACCCTCTCCTCCTTCAGTTTCTTCAGGATAGGCGAATCATTGGCCACCGTCACCACGTTGCCCTGGTAAGTCACCTCCTGCACAGTCTTCTCGCTATTGCTGCTGCAGGCACACAGCAAGAGCATGGAACTTGCCACCCATGTGGCAAAACAAAATTTTGTCATATAGTACTTTGATAATGTGGATAAATATTGCCTTCACGGCACGAAAACAAGCCCCACGGTCATCCGGGACAGGACGTCAGGATGGGAGCAGGGTAAAAAAGTAACAAAGGTTACCAAAGTACAGGCGGAGCCCTGAGAGAGAAGAGGTGGCTGGAAATCCTGAGCAAATCGACTGCTACAGGTGCAAACTCCAGGAAGATGAAATAAGCAGGAAGGATCTCCTGAACCCTCGCCTCTTCCCCCTCCGAATAAGGCGTATGGCACAGCAAGTCAATCGTATGCAGCTGTCCGCTGGAATGGCTATGCCCCTTCGCCCCCCAGAAAGGGTGAGAGTGAACAATCTTCCCGTTTGCAAGCAAGTGCGTATGGTAGCACAGGTTAGTCGATGCGAAGTAAGCCGCATAGACAAAGAGGAGTAAAACAGATACAATTTTTCTGAATTTCATAACCCGATGCACCAATTGCTGCGCAAAGGTACGGAAAAAATTAGAATTCTCCAAATTCCCCCGTGTCCGTGTCGGTCAAAAACAAAACCCCAAAGTACCTATTCACGTTTCTCAAGTTCTTTAGTCGGGATTTTTAGTTAGATTTTTAGTGGATTTTGAGCGATAGCGACCATAAATTGTACTCATACCACTATTTTCAGATAGATTTTGATCAAAATCATTTTCGCTTTCTTCTCTTTTGGATCCTCTTCGAGTCTCCGCAGCTGGGTGCATCCCTTTTTCCTTGAAAGGCTACCTTTCAGATAAAAGGACTGCTCCCATCTGCAGAAGAAATCAAAAATAAAAAATGTGCTACGCATTCAAAATTGGCTTGCGCCATAAAAAATGTGGTTGACACACGTTACCAAATGACTGAGGTTACCCCCTCTCCTTTAGGAGAAGGTTGAGGAGAGGCTTCTAATTTTTTATGCCACAGGCAATTTTGTATGGCGGAGCCAATTTTTTCCACTTCCTTTTTATTGCCGAAGGCGCAGATTTGGGTATGGGATTTTATCTGATTGCTCGCAATCAAGGAAAATCATATAACCAAAGATGCTAGACGCAAGTCCAAAGAAAAAGGATGGGGTATTTTGATCTCGTCAATTTCTCTAGTCGGGATTTTTAGTGAAGATTTTAGAAATCCAAGATAAAATCCTTCTGAAAATATAAAAGGCATTTCATTGATGGGTCGAGCAAAGCTCTCAAAATCCACTGAAAATCCCAACTTAAAATCTCGACTGACATATATATTTAGGAAACATGCGAAACTTGAATAAACCATTTTTCTTTTAGTCCGGATTCTCAGTGTCTGTCCCTGGATATCTATGCAACGGGGACTTGCTATGACAATTGTTTTCGATTTTCCAAATATCCGCTATCTTATTTGTTTGTTTATCTATTTTCATGGGTTGACAGGTTTTGTTTTCGATGAAAAACATCTATCTTTGTGGGATAAAATAACGATTTTGGTATGTAAAAACAGGGCATTTTCGTCCTTATGACCCTGAAAAGACAAATTAACTGCAATCTGGGGACGAGTTGCACATAAATACAATAGTATATGAGAAAAATTTACTTTGGTATTCTCTTTGCGGCACTGTGGACATTTGCCATGCCCAGCCGTGCAGAGGCAGTAATTGACGAGGATGGCTACATGCTCATCACCACCGCCGAGGAACTGTTCCAGTTCGGACAGAGCGTAAGGGGCGGTAACGTGACACAGAAAGCCAAGATCATGAATGACATCGACTACACGACCTACAACACGTCACTGGCTTCGGAGGACTTTCCATACGCCGGTGAATTCGATGGACAGGGTCACACCATCAAGGTGAACTTCACGTTCAACTATGCCGATGCCGGAATGTTTGACTATACCGATCCCGGGTGTCACATCCATGATCTGCACGTGACCGGTAACGTGGTGGCCATGAGCGACTGGACGGGTGTTCTGATCGGTGATGACCGTGGTGCTGTCGTCGAGAATATGCTCATCACCGTCGATTTGGTGTCGTATGACGATGACAATACGATGGTGGGATTCGTGTCGGGATACCTGAAAAGCACTGTGCATTACAAGAACATCGTGACGGCTGGTTCCATCTATGCCGACGTGGCATACGCCTGCGCTGGCGTCTGCGGCGACATCAATGGTACATGCTACCTGGAGAACTGCCTGTCGATGGTGGAAACGAACAATGTCAACCAAGATCAATGTAACCCTATCTATGCACGCATCAAGGGCGGAAAGACCCTGGCTTGTACGAATGTGTTCTATAATACCACGAGATCGTACGATTTAGGTCTGGGTATCACCGCTGCTACCAAGGAGGAGGTTCTCTCTGGTAAGTTCTGTGCCATGCTCGATGGGGGCACCCTCGAAAGCATGTGGCGCCAGAATATCGGCGAGGACGCATACCCCAACATGGATGCCACACACGGTTATGTGGTTTCCATCGGCGGAAACACATGCGCCAACGTGTTCGAGAACGACTTGCAGAACTGCTGCCAGAACATCGTGACTAAGGTGCAGGAATACACTGCGGCCACCAAGGCCAATGCTACGCTGCTGCAGAACTACAACGATGTGGCTGCACGCCTGAACGGCTGCACTGCCATAGAGGAGGTGAAGGCTGTGACACCCGCAATGAAAGAGGCGCTCGAAGCCATCTACTACAACATAGAAGGATACGCACGATTGCTGGTGAAGAAAGCTGAGGTTCTGCCCGAACTGGAGGGACGTACCAGCGAATATGCCATCATGCTGAAGGACTATCTGACGGAGGACATGGATCCCTCGGATGATTTCCCCTATGGCTCACTGTCCTACATCGAGACGAACCTGAGCCTGAACAATGAGGAAATAGATGCGCAGATCGCCTACATGGATAACATGCTGGCCAAGGCTAAGCGCGGTGAGCTGGAGCCTGGAGGTGATGCCACACCTCTGTTGGAGAACGCTGACTTCAGCAACGGAGTGAATGGATGGCAAGGAGATCCCCTGGTCGCAGCATGGGGCCTGACGCCCAACGTGGTGGAGTCCTACAATACCAACGCCCAGGCCTACCAGGTGGTGGATGGCTTGCGCAACGGTGTGTATGAGCTCACGATGGGCGGTCTGTGCCGTCCCGGTGCATTGGACGAGTCGCCCTTCTATTTCGCCTACCTGTATGCCAACGATCAGCAGGTGCCTCTGATGGGCCTGCGCGAGGATCCTCTGCCCGAGGCTGCTGCACAGAACTATGAGAACTGTCTGATTGACGCCCCAGGCAACTATCCCAGCGACTATCTCCTGGAGGGTGCCTACTATCCCTCGAGCGGTAACGGTGTGAGCTGTGCCATCAAGGGTGGACGCTACAAGAACCGCATCCTGGCCAACGTGACGGACGGTAAACTGGAAGTGGGCGTACGTGCACTCGGTACGGGCATGACATACGACTGGGCTATCTTCGGTGGTACCAACCTGCGCTACATCGGTGAACTGAGCCAGGCTGACGATGCACTGAATGAGGTATTGGCAGGTCAGGTGGCACGAGCCAAGACGATACTCAGCTACACCGTGGATCCGAACGTGGATTTCCAGCATTTCCCCAGCTACAGCAAGAACCTGCGCGACCAGTTGCAGACTCTCGTGGATGGCGTGGAAGGCGCTACCACACCCGAGGCTAAGTATGAGCTCATCGGCAAGTTCTCTGCCCTCTATCCCCAGATTCTGGAAAGCCAGAAGGCTTACATCGACTTCACAGACATCGTGTATGAGTACATCGACTGCCTGAGTATGCTCATCGATCCTGCACCTGAAGTAAAACAGTCGGTGGAGGATACCTACGACGCATGGGTGAATGGTGCATTCGCCTCGAAGGAGGAACTGCTCGCAAAGCAGGCCGAGGTGAGAGCTACCATCGACCGTCTGCTCGGCAAGGACAAGATGCCCGCAGCTGCCGATATCTTGGATGTAGTATTCAATGCCGACGGATCCGCTACGGACATCTCTGCTTCACAAAACGCGGTGATTGCCATGGGTGAACTTTCCGTAGTGGCAAGCCCGCTGCTGAACCAGAATGTGGCTTGCTTCGCACACAACCATGAATGGCAGCGCAAATCACAGAACTACTACAAGGTGGTGCTGACCCAGAACATGAAGGACAAGCTGGGCAAATGTGTCACTATGGAGACTCTCGTGCGTCCCTACTATGTGGGTGAGCGCAGATCGGGCGAGGTGAACACCCTCAGTATGCAAGAAGGCAGCGGGTTGGGTCTGCTCTGCAACAGCAAGGGCTACTGGATGTTCGAACCGTACATCCAAGGAGAAGGCTTTACCGGTGCAAAGTCTGAACACATGGTTACTCCGGGTGAATGGGTTCACTTGTTGGGCGTCTATGACGGCAAAAACATAAAAATGTATGTGAACGGTGAGCTTTGCGCCGTAAAGAAGAACTATACTGCTGGTATCAGATGGCCTGATGGCAATCCCTACTTCGTAATCGGCGGCGACTACGATGATGAGTATGCAGCCAGCATTGAATCCTGCTTCCAGGGCGACATCGCCACAGCTCGTATCTACAGCGAAGCTCTCTCTGATACACAGGTGAAGCTGCTGTACGAGGATATCTGCAGCAAGATGACCAACCTGCCTGAGCATAGCGAGGAAGAGGCCCCCAGTAAGGGTGAAGCCCTCATCACCAGCGCAAGCCAGCTGAGCAGCAATGCCAGCGACTACGAGGAAGGTCAGCACATCGAATATCTGATCGATGGCGATCCCGCCACCTTCTGGCACACGGATTGGCACGGCGTATGCCAAGACGACTTCCACTATCTGCAGGTGGCCCTGAACGAGCAGTTCACGGGTGTCATCAAACTGGAGATGACACGTCGCAACACCAACGGCAACAACCATCCCACCAAGATGCTCGTGTCGGGCAGCAAGGACGGTGTTGAGTTCACCGACATCACCACGCTGGAGCTTCCCTTCGCTGGTGTCGGCACTGAGGTGTCGGCTACCTTCTATGCCGAAGGTATGAACTATCTGCGCTTTACTCCTACCGATTGCTGCACAGGCTTCAACAAGTTCTGGCATTGCGCTGAGTTCCAACTCTATGGAGACAATACCAACGCTATCAGCAATATCAATGCCCAGACAATCAGCAAGGGTATCTACAACCTGAGTGGCCAGCGTATGAAAAAGGCTCAGAAGGGTCTGAACATCATCAATGGCAAGAAGGTTCTGGTGAAGTAAGCATAAAGTTGTGTTCTATCGTAATGGCAGTGTGCAGAAATGTACACTGCCATTTTTCGTTGACCTGGAAATGATTGAGACTCGAAGAGGCTCCAAAGGAGAAGAATGGTTTATTCACGTTTCTCAATTTCTTTAGTCGGGATTTTTAGTCCGGATTTTCAGTGGATTTTGAGGAGCGCAGCGACGACCCTATACAAAACTTCCCTCCATTATTTTTAGAAAGATTTTTAGTGAAGATTTGAGAAATCCAACATAAAATCTCGACTGACAGATATATAGAAAACTTCACGATTCTTTTATTTTTGAAAAGCCGCTGAAAACGTAAAAATAGCGGAATAAAAGCTGTCAAAAACGTAAAAATAGCGGAATAAAAGGCTCTAAAATTGTTGATTTAGCGGAATAGCGCTATCTTTGTGCCCAATAAAACAGACAATTATGGTAAGCGAAAAGATTATCCTTCAGGTTCTGGCAGAACAGAAAGAGGAATTGCAGAATTATCGTGCTCAAAAATGGGTTAGTCGTAAGGAGGAAAACCTTTTTGAACTTGATAGTCCCTTGGCACAAGTAGTAATAGGTGTCAGACGAAGCGGCAAATCTACGCTATGCCACAAAGTGCTGCAAGGTCATGGCATCAAATACGCTTACGTCAATCTTGACGATGATCGACTTGCAGCTATACAGACTGAGGATCTGAACACAGTATTGTCGTGCGTCTATCAGTTGTACGGGACGGGTGTACCATATCTCTTCCTCGATGAAATACAGAATGTAGATGGATGGTACTTGTTTGTAAACCGTCTGCTGCGCACCCATTTGCGTATCTTTGTCACAGGCAGCAATGCGAAGCTACTGAGTGGCGAACTGGCCACCCATCTTACCGGTCGTTACAATGAGATACGGTTATTCCCGTTTTCCTTTTCAGAGTACTGTACGTATCATGAGGTAGATACGGTTGCCTCCACGACTAAGTCGGAGGCAGAGCGAAAGATTGCTTTTGTGAACTACATCAACGATGGCGGCTTCCCTGAAATGCAGGGGGTACGCAACAAACGAGGCTATGTGGAAGGCCTGATAGAGGCCATATTACGAAAGGATATACAAAACCGATTCAAGATTCGCAATGTGGATATGCTGAGGAAGATAGCCCATCATCTGATCAACAATTCATGTCAGGAAATGAATTTCGGTGAGATGACAAGGGTCTTTGCCATGTCTGACAAAACCATCCAAAAATACATTTCCTATCTGCAGCAGGCTTTTCTTATCCAGACTTTGAACAAACATTCATTCAAGAGCATACAGAGAATCTCCGGTTCAAAAGCATATATCGTGGATCCGGGAATTCAGAACCATCGTGAGAACGCATTGGCTGCAGAAAATATCGGATGGAGATTGGAGAATGTCATCTTCATAGAATTGCTGAGAAGATGTTCATACGAATACCTTGATGTATATTACTACAAGCCAGGACCTAAGGGCAAAGAAGTAGATTTTGTCGTGTGCAACAAGAGTGTTGTGCTGGAACTGATCCAGGTTGCGTATGACATTGATGCACCCAAAGCGTTCAAGCGTGAGACATCAGCACTCCTTTCTGCCTCTACCTCCCTCGGATGCGACTGCCTCACCTTGATCGCATTTGCCGAGTCACGCGATATGGAGAAAGACGGAAAGACTATCAGAATCAGATCGGCAATTGATTGGTTGCTGGATCAATGATACAGCCCTGACCTTAATCTTTTCTGAAAATCCTTCTAAAAATAATGGAGGGAAGTTTTGTATAGGGTCGTCGCTGCGCTCCTCAAAATCCACTGAAAATCCCAACTTAAAATCCGGACTGAAGAAAACTTGAGTAATTTGATCTAAAAATCACGCGCGGTTTACGGGTGACCTGGAAATTGCGCTCGATTATAGGAAAAATTCGGCCGAATAATGTGAGTTCCCGGATTTTATTTCTACCTTTGCCATGTCATGTCTGAGTTACGGCCCACAAAATGATGACATAGAAGAATACGAACAAAAAAAACGCTATTGAATATGAGCACTTACATTATGAGATGGAATCCTAGCATCAGCAGTAGCAAGATCGAGGAGTTCAATGCTGCAAGAGAGAAATGGCCGGAGGGCTTCTGTGGCAACTGGAGCATCTATGAGTGGGAGGATGCCCACGAGGGTGATGACTACTACATGGTACGTGTGGGTGAAGGGCCTAATGGTGTCGTGTATCATGGCCATTTCCTCTCGGAACCATACGAGGGTGAGGACTGGGCTGGTACCACGAAGAAACGTCACTATGTGGACATTTCGATCGAGCATCCATGTGACCCCGATGATCCCTTCATTACTGTGGAGCAGCTGGAAGCACTACTTCCGGAGATAGAATGGCGACGTGACCATTCCGGGCAATTGCTGACTGATGAACAAGCCAAGAAACTGCATGATGCTTTTATCTTTGAATAAGGCAGGCTAAAATTGCTTGTTTAGCGGAATAGCACTATCTTTGTCCCCTATAAAACAGACAATTATGGATTTCAGTTGGGATTTTCAGTGGATTTTGAGAGCTTTGCTCGAC
>DCHV01000070.1:0-18064 GCA_002314945.1 Prevotellaceae bacterium UBA1743 | reverse complement strand
TTTTTAAAATCTTCACTAAAAATCCATCTGAAAATAGTGGAGGGAATACAATTATGGTCGCTATCGCTCAAAATCCACTAAAAATCTAACTAAAAATCCCGACTAAAGAACATGCGAAACGTGAATAGAAGATACAAAATGAAGAGTTTTATTCTCCCCATTGCAATCATTGCCCTTTTGGCATCTTGTAAAAAAAATGAGACAAAGAGTACTGAACCGAAGGAATCCAACGCTACACTGACGCTGAACATCAATGATTTCAAGTGGACGCGTGAACCTGCATCATGCAATATCAAGGGTGATACCATCGAGGTGGTGACGGCGCAGAAGACTGACCTCTGGCAGCGTACATACTATCATTTTCAGAACGACAATGCGCCGGTCTTCCAGATGGAGACAGCGGAGAAATACTTCTCGTTCGTAGTGAAGACGGACTTCACCGAGAGTCATCATCGCTTTGACCAGTGTGGTATAGTGATGTACCTTGACTCTGAGAACTGGCTCAAGGGTAGCGTAGAGTACGAGAACGAGGAGTTTCAGCATCTCGGTAGCGTAGTCACAAACAATGGCTATAGCGATTGGGCTACAACGGCTATTCCGGCTGACGTGAAGCAGATGTGGTATCGATTGTCACGTCGCGAGGATGACTTCTGCATCGAATGTTCCCGGGACGGGGAGAACTTCACCCAGATGCGTGTCTGCCACGTATATAAGGCTACAGACAAAGTGCAGTTCGGTATCTATGCCTGTTCGCCTGAGGAATCGAACTTCAAGGCTGTGTTCACTAATATGCAGTTGACAGAATGTGCATGGAAAGCGCATGACGGTCAGCAACCTGATTAGGAGTCGCTCGAAATCCACTGAAAAATCCCAACTTTGTCCGAATGCTTTACAGGGCTTTTGCGCAGATAACCAGGGATATTGCACCTGCATCAGGTGTGCCTATACTGCGAGCTGCCTGCGGACGTGCACGGCCTATTCGCGGAGTCATCGCGGCTGTGGCCTGAGCTGCCGCATCGGCTGCGTCAACGGCCATACTCCATGACTCTGGCAGAGCAAATCCATTGTTGATGGATTGTTCCATTGTTTCCGTCAACGGAATCAGTGCATCAAGCATGGTCTTGTCACCCGCCTTGGCACCTCCGAGCTCTATAATACGCTGCTGTGCTGCATTGAATGCCTTCAGTACATCGTTGGCATCTATCACGGAGAGTTTGTCGCCTATGACCTTGCCTGCTGACATGAGGGCATTGCCCCAGAGAACACCTGATGTTCCACCTGCCTTTGACGCCCAGGCATTTCCTGCCATCTGAAGCAGGGTCCCCACTCCTGCTCCCAGGGAAACTGCATTATCGGCTGCCTCTGCTGCATAGGTTGCTCCACGGAGCATCCCCTGACCGTGGTCACCATCTCCAGCCACGGCATCTATCTCTGCAAGATATTGCTCCTTCTCTGCCATAATGTCTCTGATACGGCTGAATGCCTTCTGGCAATAACAAGCTGCGTGTCTGGCTGTATCACTTGCCTCTGCTATCTCTGTTTCCCGAGCTGATATGTGATATGTCTTCTTCTGTGTATCAGACGCATTAAATGTTCCTTTCCTGAACGATGCTGTATCGGCAGGTGCACACCAGAGGGCCTCGAGTTCATCATCGAGGAAGCACACAGAAAGCGCAATACCCTCCATGTCGAGACTGGTGACAAACTCACCCACCTGAGGTTCAACAAGAATATATCCACGCTCGGTGAAAAGACGGCTTACCGTATTCCATACTACAAACAGTTCCTCATATTTTGTTGACCCAAGACCATCGAGAATGACCGCTATCCTGTTGCCGCTCTGTGAGGGTTTTTCGGACAGGACACGCTCGACGAGCAGTTCGGCTATCTCAGAAGCGGAACGGCGGTCGTCCTCATATACTCCCGCTTCACCATGGATTCCCTGACCTACCTCCATCTTACCAGCAGGGACGTGGAACATAGGTTCGTGGTGACCTGGCAGTGTACAGCCGCGGAAACCTATACTCATGGTACGCACATGGTCGTTGCAATGGGAGGTGAGTCGTTCCACCTCGTCTATCGTCATTCCCATCTCGGCAGCTGCACCGGCTGCCTTGAACACCATGAAGGTTCCTACATTGCCTCTGCGCTTCTGCCATTCCTCGGGCTCGGCACTGGCTATGTCGTCTGTGATATAGAAGGTGCGGGCGTCTATTCCTTCTTCCTTGAGTCGGTCGCGAGCTATGTCGAAATTCATCTTGTCGCCAGCGTAGTTGCCGCCAACGATGAAAATGCCAGCTCCGTTGTCAACTGCTTTTGCTACATGATACACATCGTCGGCAGAAGGTGAAGTGAAGACATTACCCACTACGGTTGCATCCATGAATCCCTGGCCAATGATGCCACAGAAGGCAGGATAGTGGCCCGACCCGCCACCATTGATCACCGTCACCTTGCCTGCTGGCATAGTAAAGGATTTGGCTACGCCACCTGGTACTGGGGTAACATACTGGGGGAATGCAGCGGCATAGCCACAGATCATTTCGTCTCTGAAATTCTTCGGGTTGTTGCAAAGCATACTATTTGGTGTTTTCAATAACAGATATATTTGTTTACATCACAAGAACTCCATCCTTCCCACGCGACTTCCTGCACTTGGCGCCATTGAGGGTGACTCTCTTGACGGGGAGGCTGCCGTGTATGCGGTAGATGGTCTTCCGGTTCGGAACAAAGGTATATCCTCCGCTCTGCTGTCTCTGACCTGACTCTATGGCACACTGGCCATCGCTGTATGTGAAGGAGAAGGGGGTACGGGCGCAGCAGTCATTCTTGTACTGAAGGGATTCTCCGTCGTCCTCGTAGAGGGTGTATGTGTCGGAGGCACCTTCCTCGGGCCAAATATCGATATACAGGTCGGCAGAGGGATCTTGCGATGTGTACTGGAGTACGGGCATGGTGGGCAGAATGGTTCCCGCCCTGACGAAGAGCGGTGTCTTGTCGAGGGGGGCATCTACCGTCACATACCTGCAGCCACGGAGGTATTCTCCTGTGTAGTAGTCGTACCAGCCGCCTGCGGGCAGATAGAGGGTGCGGGTGGTGGCCCCTTTCTTGGTGACGGGAGCTACGAGGAGTCTGTCTCCGAACATGAACTGGGTGTCGGTCGTACGGCATTCGTTGTCTTCGGGGAACTCGAGGAACATGGCTCTCATGAGGGGGAGTCCTGTATCGTACGCCTCGCGTGCACAGGTGTATATATAGGGCATCAGGCTGTATTTCAATTCTATGGCTTTCCTGGCACATGCCATTGCCTGCTCGCCGAACATCCAGGGTTCGACGGCAGTGGAGCCTTCGTGATGGGCACGGCTGAGAGGGGTGAAGAGCCCGAATTGCATCCAGCGGACATAGAGTTCGGCTACGGCGGAGTAGTCTTCTATCGTGCCGCAATATCCTGTGATGTCGCCCGTGATGAAGGGGATGCCTCCGAGCCCGGCTGAGAGCATCATGGGTATCTGGTACTCAAATTGTTCCCAGCTGTAACGCATTCCGCGGGAGCTGCCGCAATCCCCAGTCCAGGAGAAGCAGTACCGCTGCATTCCGGAGAAGGCGGAGCGCGTCATCTGGAAGAGTCGTCGGTCGGGATTCCTCTTCTCAAACTCCTGTGTGACGATTCTGTCCCAGTAGAGGCCATATACATTGTGTATCCGGGCATGTTCTCCTGCGACGTGCATCATATCGAGCCTCTCCACTGCCTCTTCGTTGCACCATGCCGGTTCGCCCATATCGGTCCAGAATCCACTCACTCCGTCGTCGATGGGCTTCTGCTGCAGATCCCCCCACCACTGGGCTGCATCGGGATTGGTGAAATCCACCACTCCGCAGTTGCCGCCCCAGGGCCAGGGCATGTCGTAGGCCTCCCCTGTATGGACATCGCGGGTGAAGAGGCCGAGTCGGTTGGCTTCGTCCCACTGCTGTGTATTACGCTGGGAAATGACGGGATCCTGCGACACGATGACATGGAACCCCATGGAGTCGAGCGTGGAGAGCATCTGCCTGGGATTTTCGTAATTATGCTTGTTCCATTCGAAGTTCTGCAGTTCACCTACCCATCCTATGTCCTGATAGATGATATCGCAGGGGATGTTCAATTCACGGAATTTACGGGCTATCTCGAGTGCCTGTTTTTCCCTCGTATAGTCGCCACGGCATTGCGAGAAACCGAGGGCCCATTTCGGAGGCATCACGGGAGCGCCTGTGAGGCGGATATAGTGATGGAGCACTTCCTTGTAATCGGTTCCTGCCATGATGTAGTAGATCATACTGCCTCCCTCGGCACTGAAACGGTAGCGGTCTTTCAGGAGGGTGCCGAAATCGAAATGGCTCTTGTAACTGTTATCGAAGAAGATGCCATAGCCCTTGGAGCTGACAAAGAAGGGGATGCTTTTGTACAGCGGATCCTCGTAGATGCCGTAATTGGGTTTGTCGCTGTTCCACATGGTGAAGGACTCCCCTCTCCTATCCATCAGACCGACTTTCTCCCCGAGTCCGAAGATGTGTTCGTCTCGGGGCATCATCTTCTCGCAGCTCACGGACTTTCCGTCGGTGGAATATGCCTCGGGAGAATCGGCAACAAGGCAGTTCCAATGTTTGTCATATACCTCGACTCCGAAGTTGGATTTTCTCACAGAGACGTTGATGGCGGAAGTGTAAAACTCGTATTTCGTAGAGTGTTCTTCCATCTGGAGATCCACCGATTCGAGATCATCGCTTACCACAGCAGGGGTGGGTGCCGAATATTCGGTATCGCCTGTGGCTGAGTAGTGTACCCTGATGATCGAGTTGCTACAGAACTTCAGCATGGCAGCAGAGCCATCGGGATAGGAAACGAGGATAGTGTTTGGAGTAGATTTCACGCAAGACACCTCGCTCGACGAGGAAGCGTAAGATACTGTATTGCAACATGCCATGATGCACATTGAGGAGAGGAATAATCTGCTGAATTTTGTCATTTATTTCTACAATTAAGGAGGAAAAATCAAATACGATGCAAAAGTAGCAATAAAATCGAAAAACTCCCCCCTTCCATCTTCATTTTTTCAGATGAGAAACGAATTGCCAGAGTTCTGCATTGCGAATTTCGCGCTTGACAATTTTGGTGGTGCTTGTCGTTGAGAAAATGCGTAAATCACTATGATAACGCTGCCACAATAGTCTGATTTACATTTGATCAATTTCTTTCAAAAGGAAGTCCTCAATGTTTATGTACTTAACTCCATGTTCGTCCACCCATGGTAATATGTCATCTTTGACTATTACAATCTTTGTGAATGAGTCATCTATGCGGTTGAGAGAGTTAACTTCCTGCAACCGCTTACTTTCATCGTTGACGGTAAGCGCGGATTGGATATAATATCGTCGTTCTCCTTTGTTTACAACGAAATCTACCTCAAGCTGGGAGAGTCGCATCTTGCCATCCTCGTCTTTCCAACGTATGGGTACAACGCCCACATCGATGTTAAGCCCACGCGCTTTCAACTCATTATAGAGTACGTTTTCCATCATGTGGTTTTCTTCGTTTTGTCGGAAATTCAGCTTCACATTACGCAGCCCTATGTCAGAGAAATAGTATTTCAGGGGAGTCTCAATATATGACCGTCCTTTGATATCATAGCGAAAAGTTTTGTTGAGGATAAACGCATCGATGAAACAATCCAGATAGCGTGATATGGTTTCGTTCTTGATTTTTATTTTCTTCACAGTCTGGAATGTATCAGCAATCTTGGTGGGATTTGTCAATGAGCCTACCGCTGAGGCAATAACATTGAGCAATTCGTCAAGTACCGCTTCGTCAGTCTTCAGGTGATTACGCTCCATGACATCCCTAATATACATCAGTCGGTAAAGGTCGGCTAAATATTGGGCCTTATCTTCATGAGACTCTATTGAAAGTAACTTTGGCATGCCACCGTAAGTAATGAATTCTCGCCATGCATACCGTTTCTCTCCGGTGAAAGCGGCATAGAACTCATCGTATGTAAGAGGTGACAGTGCAATGATGTCACCACGGCCGCGAAACTCTGTTGCGATGTCGGTTGACAACATCTTTGAGTTGCTGCCAGTAACATAGATGTCAACGTTTGGCAGATTCTTCAGCCCGTTTAAGACATCCACAAAATTTATCTTTTCGCCTGCAAGATATGGATTCGGTACAGGTTTCACATTCTGAATTTCGTCTATCAAAATATAGAAACGTTTCTTCTCGTCTTTAACTAAACTTCGAAGGAAGTCATTTAATTCTATTGGATTTCGGTATCTAGCATTTAGACTGTCATCCAAATCAAGCATGATGATTTGCTCTCTATCCACACCTTCACTCAGCAGAAAATTACGGAAGAGAGTGCTTAAAAGAAAAGATTTACCGCAACGACGTATGCCAGTAACAATCTTTACCTGGCCATTGTCGCGCAGTTTTATTAGTTTGTTTAAGTACCTATTGCGAGATATTATTGCCATATATAGGGGGTATTTTATGTTTGATTACGTATTTTACCCTGCAAAATTACACAAATCCATTGAGAATTCATAGAAAATTTTCCTTGTTTCTACTGTTATGTATGTTTTTGTCGCTTTCTATCTACTTTTTTGTCGCTGTACAAATATGGAACACAGAAAATCGATGAATTTATAGGAATCGATAAGTATCAGCAAGCCCCTTAAAATGACAAATCCGTGTAACTGCTTGAGTTACACGGATTTGGTTTCCGATAATTATTGTTTGTTTTCTTAGCCTACTTGACTTCCTCGAAATCCGCGTCCTGGATATCAGGGCCATTCTGAGGACCTGCATTGCAACTACCGCCATTGCAACCGCCTCCGTTGCAACCGCCGTT
Source organism: Prevotellaceae bacterium UBA1743 (assembly GCA_002314945.1). Lineage (GTDB taxonomy): Bacteria > Bacteroidota > Bacteroidia > Bacteroidales > Bacteroidaceae > Physcousia. Next base: position 11,177 of record DCHV01000070.1, on the reverse strand, counting down.
CATATCGGGACCTGGCTGAGGACCTGCCTGCTGCTGTGCTGCATACATCTTCTGAGCTACATTGTTCAGTTCGGCTGTAGCAGCATCGATGGCTGCAATATCCTGTGCCTTGTGTGCCGTCTTGAGCTTCTCTATGGCTGCTTCTACCTCGGCCTTGACATCGGCTGGCAGTTTGTCGCCACTCTCCTTGAGCATGTTCTCTGTCTGGAAAATCATGGAGTCGGCTTGGTTCAACTTGTCTATCTTCTCACGCTCCTTCTTGTCTGCATCGGCATTAGCCTCTGCCTCGGCCTTCATGCGCTCGATCTCTTCCTTGGACAAACCAGAGGATGCTTCGATACGGATGGCTTGCTCCTTGCCTGTAGCCTTATCCTTGGCGCTTACCTTGAGAATACCGTTGGCATCGATGTCGAAACTTACCTCGATCTGGGGAACGCCACGACGAGCGGGGGCTATACCTTCGAGATTGAACTGACCTACGCTCTTGTTCTGGCTTGCCATAGGACGCTCGCCCTGAAGTACATGGATGGTGACTGCCGTCTGATTGTCGGCAGCGGTGGAGAAGGTCTCACTCTTGTGGCAGGGAATCGTGGTATTTGACTCGATGAGCTTGGTCATGACGCCACCCAAGGTCTCGATACCCATGCTAAGAGGAGTAACATCGAGCAGTACAATGTCGCTCTTGTCGCCAGTGAGGACGGCACCCTGGATGCTGGCTCCTACTGCCACCACTTCATCGGGATTGACACCCTTGCTGGGTTCTTTGCCGAAGAAATCGGCTACGAGCTTCTGAACTGCGGGAATACGGCTGCTACCACCTACGAGGATTACCTCGTTGATATCGCTATTGCTGAGACCTGCATCACGCATTGCATTCTGACAAGGTATCTTACATGCCTGAATCAAACCATCTGCCAACTGTTCGAACTTAGCACGTGTAAGGGTCTTCACCAAGTGCTTGGGCACTCCACCTATAGCAGTAATATAGGGAAGGTTGATCTCGGTCGTAGTAGTGCTGGAGAGTTCAATCTTGGCTTTTTCTGCTGCCTCCTTGAGACGCTGGAGTGCCATAGGATCCTGCTTGAGGTCGATACCCTCATCTGACTTGAACTCGGATGCCAGCCAATCGATGATTACCTGGTCGAAATCGTCACCACCCAGATGTGTGTCACCATTGGTGGAGAGTACTTCGAACACGCCGCCACCAAACTCGAGGATGGAAATATCGAATGTACCACCACCCAAGTCGAATACGGCTATCTTCATATCCTTGTTGGCCTTATCTACACCGTAGGCCAATGCTGCGGCAGTAGGCTCGTTGACGATACGCTTTACTTCAAGACCTGATATCTGACCTGCCTCCTTGGTAGCCTGACGCTGTGAGTCGGAGAAATAGGCAGGAACGGTGATAACTGCCTCGGTGACTTCCTGACCAAGATAATCCTCGGCTGTCTTCTTCATCTTCTGAAGTACCATGGCACTGATTTCCTGCGGAGTGTACTGACGACCATCGATATCCACACGAGGTGTGTTGTTGTCGCCACGAACGACTTTATAAGGTACGCGTGAAATCTCTTTCTGTACCTGATCGTACGTTTCACCCATGAAGCGCTTGATAGAGAAAATGGTCTTCTGGGGATTGGTGATTGCCTGACGCTTGGCAGGATCGCCTACCTTACGTTCGCCACCATCCACAAATGCCACGATGGAAGGAGTAGTACGCTTACCTTCACTGTTGGCAATCACCACGGGTTCGTTACCCTCGAAAACAGATACACAAGAGTTGGTTGTACCCAAGTCAATTCCAATAATCTTTCCCATAATTGTATTCTAATTTTTATGTTATTACTCGTTTTTGGTTCTCTTTGCCATAAAGGGAGCAAAGCGTATGCCAAAAGGAGTGTGATTATGGAAAAATGGCAAACTTTCTGCCACATTGTCAGCAGAAGTGTGTCAGTCCTGGGGCGCGTATTTCTGACGCAGATACTTCATGAATATTCTGACTGCTATCTCTACCATCTGTACGCATGGACGCTTCTGATAGTATTCCGGTGTCCGAGCCTCGGGAGTGGCCTCATACGGTACAGAAGAGGATTGTGAAGGCGATGGGAGTCCAAGCAACTCACGACATAGCAAACTCCCCGTTTCTGCACGAAACTCTCCTGCCAACCGCTGTACCAATTGATAGTCTAATTTCTTATTGGCAGCATCGGGGTAAGGATCCTCGCTCCCGGAAGTGGGCACTTCCATGCCTGCAAGCATGAACATACCACATGCTGCGCCACAGGTTTCTCGCATACGCCCTATCCCTCCTCCGAACGAGGCGGACAAGCGCGACATGAGCGACAGGGGAATATCGTAGCAATCGGCGAATGCCATCGTCACGGATTGTGAACAATTATACCCTTGACGAAAGAGGTTGGTTGCCTTCTCCACCCTCTGCTCTGTTTCCTGTCCCCAATCGATTATCTGAGTAAAATCTTCCATACGCCACTTTATTTTTTGCGACGACACAATGGGTCGCCCTGTGTACTCATCACAAAGGGGATTTCTGATTCTTCGGGCATGATTTCTGCCACGCGACCATTCTTCGTCACAACCAACGACTGACGATCGTGGCAGGCACGTGTCCAGAGTCGCTGCTGAGCCAGTTGAATACCAGCATCTATCCGACGCTGCATATCCATTATCTCTTGTTCGGTCATACCTTTTCCTCCTTTTCTTGTGGAATAGAATAACGCTGCTTCAACTCCTTGAACACAGCAAGCTGTCCCACTGACACTTTGCCATCGGATGTTCCACTGGCAATCTTCACAGCAGGACAATTGCTATTGTCATAGAGGACCCAATAATCGCACAAGGGCATGTACAACTGGAAAAGATTCTGCAGACCTGCGGTAAAGCGTCGGTGAATGACATCTACTGGAATATTATGCCCCCCCATACTTACTCGTTTGGCCACACGTCGCTCGGCATGTTCGGCTGAACTGAGTGAGAAAAAGAGCAAGGTGACAAAATACCCACGGCGCTTGGCTTGCTGAATCAACTTGACATACGAGCGTGTGGCCAACGTGGTTTCGAAGGCAAAGGTCTCACCTTCCTTGAGCAGATGGATGATTCGCTCTATCATGAGACGACCTGCCTGAATGGCCACTCCCTCTGGATTGAAGGGAGACAAGCCTGCCGCAATTTCATCGGCATTGACAAACTCCCGGCAATTGAGCATCTCGGGCAATACCGTGAAACTGGCAGTTGTCTTGCCTGCTCCGTTGCATCCCGCGATGACATACAGATTCATTTTCTTCTGTTCCATGCGTTTTCCTTATTTCTTGTCCAGCAGATCGGGGCGCAGGCGTTTCGTACGCTCGTAGCTCTGCTGTAGTTCCCATTCCTTGATTTTTGCATCGTGACCCGAGAGGAGGATATCGGGCACTTTCCACCCCTTGTATTCCGCTGGCCGAGTATATACAGGAGCAGCCAACAGGTTGTCCTGAAACGAGTCGGAGAGGGCGCTCTGCTCGTCGCCGATAGCACCAGGGATGATGCGTACAATGGCATCCGTCATGACGGCAGCTGCCAGTTCACCTCCTGTCAACACATAATCTCCGATGGACACTTCCTTGGTAATGAGATGTTCTCGGATGCGATAGTCTATCCCCTTGTAATGCCCACATAGGATAATCAGATTCTCTGCCATGCTAAGCGTATTGGCCATGGGTTGATCAAACTGTTCTCCATCAGGCGAAGTGAAAATCACCTCATCGTATTTCCTTTCTGCCATGAGGGCACTCAGGCAGCGGTCGATAGGTTCGCACTGCATCACCATCCCGGCAAAACCGCCAAAAGGATAGTCATCCACCCTGCGCCAACGGTTTGTGCTGTAGTCGCGCAAATTGTGGACGTAAATCTCCACCAATCCCTTCTTCTGGGCTCGTCCCACAATGGATTCCTGAGTGAAATTCTCCAAGAGTTCGGGGAGAACCGTCACGATATCTATTCGCATAGCCCGATTATTTCCTTTACAGAACTGAAACCATGCTTCTCCAGGTATGCATCAATCCCTCTCGCCACTTTCACTGTGACGGTAGGATCTACAAAGTTGGCAGTACCTATTTCGATGGCAGAGGCGCCAGCAAGAAGAAACTCGATTGCATCCGCAGCACTGCTGATACCTCCCAATCCCACTACAGGAATCTGCACGGCATGAGCCACCTGATACACCATACGCAGAGCCACAGGCTTCACACAGGGACCACTCAGGCCACCTGTACCGATGCTCAATATCCTCTTGCGTTTCTCGATATCTATGGCCATTCCCATCAACGTATTGATCAGGCTCACGGCATCTGCTCCTGCATCCTGCACAGCAAGGGCGATGTCTGTGATACTCGTCACATTGGGGGAGAGTTTCACGATGAGCGTCTTGGAGTAAGCCTTACGCACGGCTGACACCACACCGGCTGCTCCCTCGCATGTCGTACCGAATGCCATTCCCCCATGCTTCACATTGGGACAGGAAATATTCAGTTCGATAGCTGGAATATCATCCAAAGCATCTATGCGAGCCGCACACTCGGCATAATCCTCTGGACTATTGCCAGATACGTTCACAATCATATTGGTGCCAATATGACGAATCTCGGGATAAATGTGAGTACAGAAATAATCAACTCCCTTGTTCTGCAACCCTACACAATTGAGCATTCCCATCGCCGTCTCGGCCATACGCGGATAGGGGTTGCCCTGACGTGGATGTAATGTAGTACCCTTGACAATGATGCCACCTATCTCCTCCAGAGAAACAAAATCCTGGTATTCCAATCCATAGCCAAATGTTCCACTGGCTGTCATGACGGGATTCTTCAAACGAAGTCCCGCAATATCCACACTTAAATCTGCCATTTCAGTTGATTGATGTTAAATACTGGACCATCCTTGCATACACAGACATGCCCTTCTTCCTGAATATCTTCCACACAACAGAGACAGGCTCCTATGCCACAAGCCATCTTGTTCTCCAAGCTCACCTCGCAAGGGGTACCTGTGGAATATGCATAACGTGCCACGGCCTGCATCATGGGGAGAGGACCGCATACACAGATACGCGAGAATCGCTCTGTCTGCAATATAGAATGCTGCGTCACAAATCCCTTTTCACCACGACTTCCATCCTCGGTAGTCACATAGAGAGTTCCCAATGCCTCGTATTCCTCAGCTTGAAGCAAATCCTGGGCACTGCGGGCTCCCAACAAGAATGTAGGTTCGTGCCCCATTTCACGCAATTTGCGACCCAGATACAATAGGGGAGCCACACCTACGCCACCACCTACGAGCAATACACGTTCGGAGGAAGAGGTGGGCAATGTGAAGCCATTTCCCAGGGGAGCCACTACATTCAGAATGTCACCTGTGGCAAGGGAAGCTAACGAACGAGTCCCTTCGCCCTTCATTTGCACCAGAAACCACACTTCGTCCTTCTGCTCATCCACATAATGTATGCTAATAGGACGACGCAGGTAGGCTTGAGCAGACGTATCGATACGCAACTGTGCAAACTGACCTGGCAGCATAGGAGGGAGGTTTCCTTCCGATGGCTTGCATTTGATAAGGAGATGCTGATTTCCAAGTCGTGTAAGAGCGGAAACCTTCAAGTCCAAAACATATTTTTTCATTGATGTATTACCTTTCTACTATTACATAATTATTATTACGGTGCGAAGGTATAAAAAAAATCCCGTAACCAAAGGATGGTTACAGGACTATTTTATCAACTGGGAGAAAATGTCTCATAAGTGCCGTCATCATAGAACACACGTATTTCTGTAATTTTTCGTTGTGGTTTGTCAATATATTTTATCGTTTCCTTTACTACTGGTTGTGGAGTAGGTTGCTGAGGAAGTTGAAAAGTAGGGTGCTCTTCCGATACTGTAGCATCAGAAAACAGATCATCTGAAAAAACACCTTGTACAGGAGATGCTACAGGTTGTTCGATGATGTGCTCTGAGGAGGAAACATACATATCGCCTTCGCCAAACATAAGCCAGGGAATACTCACTTCAGGAAACCTTGCATGTATGGAAGCCACTATAGCGTTGGTAGGTTTGGTACGCCCAGTGAAAATACCTGACACTGTAGCCTCACCAATATTCAACTCGCGAGCAAATTCCTTCTGCGACATTTGCTGTTGTTTCATCAGAGTAATAATACGATTTTTCATCTTCTAAGAGGGTACACCCCATTTTTTGTGATATTTACGTTTGCAAAGTTAAAAAAAGGATTTTACTTGTGCAAATTTTACGTATATAAAGTGAAATTTATCTTTCCGATTGATTTAATGTATCAAATGTATAATGTTAAACTCATAGAATATAAATTTGTATATTGTTATTAATTCAGAATCGTAAATTCGTGTTTATAGAGTTGTATTTTCATGGTTTAACTGAATATATATATATTATTGGCTTTTAGTGCTATATTATGCAATATTTATGGAAATAAGCAGGGTATATAGTGTGAATATTATGTTTTTTCTTGTTTTTTTACAATAACACTGGAATAAATCCTTGTTATTATGTATAAACTATTGGTAATTAGTTATTTAATGTTAGTGTATATGTATTAACTGAATATTCATTCGAGAATTTAATGTCGTATATTCAAATGTATATATGTTGATTGATTTATGTATTATTCTTAATCCGCTATAGTATTTGAATTGATTTTTGTAAATACTGAATTTGGTTAAATATACAATTTATAAATATAAATTCGTAAATCAATATGTATAAAAGTGTTAATCGTTGATTTCCGAGTAAAATGGAAAAGAAAATCTTGATTTTTTTTATTGTTCTACACAATGGTTCAGCGTTCAGATTCTACGGCATTCTCAAGGGGGTAAATTAGCCGTTAACCCTCTATTTTTCAAAAAGAATCAAGACAAAATTCTTGTATTAGAATTATACAGAAAGAGAAAAAATCAGTGCAGAATATAGAAAATAAGTTCTTGGAGCAGGTCTCCTGGAGCTGTTTTGCATCCCCCCACTCCCTTGGAAGCTGCATCTGTTTTTCTTATTTCACCCAGAATATTCATCACTTTCACTCCAGAGTAATTTCTGAGCGCAGGCATCAGATCATTCTTCACCTTCCATGCAGGAACAGACAACCAATCCGCTACCCCACTCTCCGTTCTCTCCGGAGCATAGTATGCCATCATTACGTCAGAAAAAAATGTAAATAAATTGGAAAGTGTGGATGACAATGCAAAACTGCGAGGATTGCCCTGAAAATATTTCACTATTCTATTGGCTCGAAGAATATCACGATGCGCCAAAGCGGATTGCAATTCGAAATTGTTGAAGTCTTTGCTCATCCCTGTCAACTCCTCCACCATATCGGCAGTCACCATTTTCTTCTCTTTCGGAAGAGCCATCAGAAGTTTGTCCATTTCGCTGGATAATCTCGACAAGTCGGCACCCACATGATCCACAATCATCTGCACTGCCTGTGGATCTATTTCCACCTTGGCCCGTTTCATATATCCAGCCACAAACGGAGCAAGTTGATTGTCGTATAGTTTTTTGCTCTCGTACAACACACCTACACTCTGGATTTCCTTGACGATAGCCTTGCGTTTGTCCAATGTTCCATTTTTGTGGCACATGACAAGGACCGTGGTGGACGAAAAATGTCGAAGGTAGGACTCAAGTGCATCCAGCGACCTCAATCCCTGTGCCTCTCGTACGAGAACCATACGTCGCTCAGCCATCATAGGAAAAGCACGTGCCATCTCCACCACCTTTTCGATGGTAGTATCTATGCCATATACTACGTCCAGATTGAAATCACGTTCTTCGGGTTTGAGTAACGTTTCTACCAGAAAATCGCTCAGTTTGTCTATGTAGTACCCCTCCTCGCCCATCAAATAGTACACGGGAGCAATCTTTCCACTGCGTACATCGCGTATAATATCTTCGTGCGTGATAGTCTTCTGAATCGCCATAATAGTGTCGTGTTCTTCTAAAAATCAAATTTCAGATGCTTTACGGTTCGCTTCTCATGCTTGATCATCCACAACGATTGGATGCCCAGTTCTACGTGCCGTTCCACATACTGTGATGTCACACTCCGATCGCTTTCGCTGGTTTTCACACCATCTGGCGTCATGGGATTGTCGCTTACCAATAATAAGGCGCCAGTAGGGATATGATTGGCAAAGCCACAGGCAAAGAGAGTTGCTGTCTCCATATCCACGGCCATGGCACGCGAGGCACGCAACCTCTTTTTGAAGGCTTCATCGTACTCCCACACCCTGCGATTCGTCGTAAATACGGTACCAGTCCAATAATCCATGGCAGCATCTCTAATAGCACTCGACACGGCACGCTGGAGCATGAAAGCAGGCAAGGCAGGTACTTCGGGAGGCAGATAATCGTTGCTCGTACCTTCGCCGCGTATGCCTGCAATGGGCAGAATCAAGTCTCCACGTTGTGTCTTGGGCGAGATACCACCGCATTTTCCCAAAAAGAGACAAGCCTTGGGACGGATAGCACCCAAGAGATCCATAATAATGGCGGCGTTGGGGCTTCCCATTCCAAAGTTCACCATAGTGATGCCTTCGGCCGTCACCGTGCGCATATTGGCTTCGTAATCGGGTCGTTGCACACCGAACTTGTCGCAGAAGATGTCCACATAATGGTTGAAATTGGTAATCAAGATGTACTCTCCGAACTCATCCAGATTCCGTTGTGTATATCTTGGCAACCAGTTTTCCACGATTTCCTGCTTTGTCTTCATTTTCTTTTTGTACTTTTGTGGCAAAGTTAGCGTTTTTTTCAGACATGGACACACTGAATCTGCCAAAAACGGCATTAAAAATAGAAAAGAGCGGTGAGAAGACTCAGATATATGATATTCTGAGACATCGTTTTGTTGCTCTGACGCCCGAGGAATGGGTACGCCAGCATTTCATCCATTTCCTCATTGAGCACAAGGGTTATCCTGCCGCTTTGTTAGGCAACGAGATTACCATCCGGCTGAACAAACTCTCCAAGCGATGCGACAGTGTCCTCTACGACACACATGCCATGCCCCGTATGATCATCGAATACAAGGCGCCACATATTCCACTCACTCAGAAAGTGTTTGACCAGATATGCCGTTACAATATGGTTCTGCATGTAGATTACCTCATTGTGAGCAACGGCATTCAGCACGTGTGTGCTCAGATGGAATACGAAACTGGGGGATACCGCTTCCTCAACGATATCCCCCAGTATTCAGATTTATAACTCTCTACACTTCTTATTCCTCGCTCTTTCTGCGTGTCGAAGCGCGACGTGTCTTCTTCTTGGTTTCCTCTGGCTTGGGTGCTACTTCTACACCTGCCAATTCGGGGTCGATCATGATGCGACCGCAGAACTCGCATACGATAATCTTCTTACGCATACGGATATCCACTTGTCGCTGAGGCGGAATCTTGTTGAAGCATCCTCCGCAAGCGTCACGTTGTACATACACGATACCCAATCCGTTGCGACTGTTCTTGCGTATGCGTTTGAAGGCAGTCAGCAGACGGGGTTCGATAGACATCTCCAGATTCTTGGATTGCTCACGCAGCTTATCTTCTTCCACTTTGTTTTCGCTGATGATTTCCTCGAGCTCGCTCTTCTTCAAATCCATGTCAGCCCTGCGATCGTTGATGGTGATATTGCAATTGTAGCGATCATCCTTCTTTGCCTCGAGCTTGGCCTTTGCTTCTGTTATCTTCTTTTCATTCAACTGATTATCCAGCTCTGCATATTCAATCTGCTTCGACAGGTTGTCGTATTCGCGATTGTTGCGTACTGAATCCATCTGAGCCTTGTATCGCTGAATGTTCATATTGTTCAGCTCCATATTTCCCTTGCGCTCGCTGATTTCGCTCTCCAGTTCTTTCATATCGCTTTCCAGTTTGGCGATACGAGTGGTCAGACCTTCGATTTCATCCTCCAAGTCTTGCACTTCCAGGGGGAGTTCACCACGTAGGGTCTTGATTTTGTCAATCTCAGACAGCATGGTCTGCAACTGATACAATTTCTTCAACTTGTCCTCAACCGTAAAATTGGCAGGGTCTTTACTTTTTTCTTTTACCATTTTGATAAATTAGAGATATTTAATGGGGTTGGTATTCACCGTAGTCACAAAGAGCGGCAACTGAGGAAATGCCTCACCCAAGATTGATTGAATAATTTCCGATGTATATTGTTCGCTCTGGTAATGTCCCAGGACGCCCACTTGTATGCGTTGTTCCAAACCGAAATACTGATGATAGTGCATTTCCCCTGTCAAAAAGGCATCTGCTTGCAGTCGGACAGCCTCATCTACGAGAAAATCCCCTGCCCCGCCACACAAAGCCACGCTCTGTATGGGGCGCTTCAGAAGTTCATTGTGCATCAGGCACTCCACGTGGAAGAGATCTTTCACTCTCTGCAGGAAAGCAAGTGAGTCTTCCCCCTGAGGCAAGAAACCTATCAATCCGTTGCCAAAGGCCTTAGCTATGGTCGTCCCATTCGTCGTACACTGAACCATACGTCGCTGCATCAGTTCCACATCTACGAGCCCGAGTCGTTCTGCTATCTTGTAGTTCACCCCGTCCTCCACGTTATCCAAATTTGTATGGGCAGCGTAGAGGCTGATGTCGTTCTGAATAGCCATACGCACACAGCGCTCCACATAGGTGGCATCGCCTATCTGCTTCAGGCCCCGGAACAACAGGGGATGATGAGACAAGATGAGGTTGCATCCCAAATCCACAGCCTCACGGATGACCTCCTCGTTCACCTCAAGACACAACAAAGCCCCTGATACTTCCGCCTCCGTCAATCCGATCTGCAAGCCAGCATTGTCCCAACTTTCCTGCAGTGGCAGAGGCGCGAATCTTTCAAGGGCGTCAATCACTTCTCGTATTTTCACGCTCATCATGAACACGTTTTACGGCGCAAAGGTATGGCTTATTATCACAATTTCCAAATTTTCCATCTGTTTTTTATGACAGACATGCCACCATGAGGTTTTACGTAAAAACACATACGCTCGGAAAAAATCAAAATATCTTGTTTTTTTTCTCACTTCATCGTATCTTTGCAACGTGCTTGCACCATAGGTGCATGACACCTATTATACCTCAAATCCGCAACTAA
>DCHV01000009.1 GCA_002314945.1 Prevotellaceae bacterium UBA1743 | reverse complement strand
CGCATTCCTCACATCGAATGTGACGGGTGTAGCCAAAACTTCCTGCCCCTTGCTGTTCATCGTCTCCACACTCTGGTTGAAATAGGTGAGGACGGATGCGGGCAAACCTTGTTCGGAGAGTGTCACCCTACGTCCCAACAAAGTGATGGTACGATCCTTGCGCTGAAGAGGGATGAAGGATTTGGTGAGCTCATCTTCCTGCCCAATGGTGCTGTTTAGCCATTTCATACGTGCCATACGCCATCCCTCGGAGCAACCGTTTTCGCTAAGTTCTCCTTCCTCTACCTGTACCGTAAAAGGAATGCTCTTGCTCTTGCCTGAAGCATGAAATTTGACAGAACCACTATACGTTCCTGCCTTCACATCCGAAAGATCCATCCCGACCCAGAGTGCTTGCAGTTTGCCGTCACGGATCGAAACATCGCGTGTAAAAGGACGACCGCGGAAATCCGTTCCCTCCTGGTTGAAACAAGTCATGACAGAAGCAGGGATGCAGAGGCCTCCCTTGGCTTTTAGGTCGTTGAAGCTGACATGAACGTGAGATAGAGAGTCGTAAGCCATGACGCCTATCTGGAAGGTGTAATACTCGCCCGTGATGGCTTGGAACGTGTTTCCACCCAAAGGCATCTGCTCGAATTGCGGAATGGAGTCGGTAGCTTTCAACGGCTTTTCCCTCTCCAGGAGAAAGAGCCCAAAACGATCACGTGAGAATGTATGTCCGTAGCATACAATCGTGCAAATGAATGCAATAACAATAGATTTTTTAATCATTTATTTAAGTATTTATTATTTGATTTTTTCTATTACAAAGAGGAATCCCTTACCCTGTGGTATGGTGAGGTGTGAGAGGTCGGGCGTCAGTTCCAGTTCTTGGAACCCTTCGATGGAAGGACGTAAGATGCGTACCTGAGTTTCGTCATATCCCATCGCTTTCCAGTCGAACTGTATGCTACAAGGCTGATCCTCCTCGCCCCATCCTGCCACAGCGAGGATGGATTGGTCATTGCCGTAGAAGAGGGTAGCCTTGACTTGTTCGTTGTCGGTAGTGACCATGGCTCGTTCGTCCCAGAAGCCAATCATCTCCTTCGACTGGATATCATATTCGTCCCAGAACTTCCAGAGAGGAATGACGTTGTAATTGGATTTGCCCACAATACGGTTGGTCATGCCGAATACGGCTCCACGCCACAGGTTGCCTCCGCCCTGGAGCATCTGTCCTGGTACTCCGTATGGTAGGGTGGTGTATTCCACGAGCCAATGGTCGGGAGAGCGATTGTAGTTGTGTCCCTCGCCTATCCATGTGAGGTCGAGATAGGGCATCAAATCCATATAGAGTTGGGAACAGCTAATCCATCCGAAAGGTTCTCCGTAGTGATTGCAGGTATGGAAGTCGATACGTCCTGCCGTACGATGACGATCGATGAGACGACGAGCACGACGAAGGGTGTAACGGTCGAGTGCGGAATCGTCGATATAGACACCATCAATCTGCATATTGCGCAACATCCAGTCGAGTCCTGCAATATAGTAGTTGTTCAGACGACTATCGGGTGTGGTGATGACGGAAAGGTCAGTCTCGCCCTTGTAGATACCTCCAGGAATATGTTCGAACCAAGCTGGTATGTAGTTTTCCTTCATATTGTCGATGAACCATTGTGGGGGACCATCAGGATGAATCCATGTCTTGCTGGCGTTACCAGGTCCGGGATAGACGACTTCGCCCTGAAGGGAATTCAATGCCCAGAACTCGGAAAAGTTTTTGGTAAGCTCGCGTGTGGTATAGTAGAACTTGACACGCATGTCATTGTCGTGTGCATAGCGTATCATCTTGTCGAGTTCCTTCACCTCCGTGTCCTGATAGGGGTAGTTGATGAACGGATAATGGTACTCTCCGTGATGTACGTTCATAATGGTAGCCTTCTCTCGGAGTGCCTTATCCACTGATGCTGAATCATCTCCTTGACAACAATGCGTATAGCGGTCCCCATATTTGACGCTACGATCCACCAGTTTGAAGGGTGTGATGAGGAGTTCGAAATTGAAATGGAGTGTATCGCCAGCAGCCAACTTGCGACTACCGCTATATGCCTTCATCTCCACATTCTCCGTACCTTGTTTCTTGACGCTTACTCCGCCCTTGCCCTCGTTGCTCCACGAAAGCGGTTCGACGAGTCTACCCATGGCGTAATAGATGTTTATAAGAGGTCGCTTGTAGTGCTCGTCCATCAGTTTGAGGCGCAAACCGCCATTGATGTCGCCCATCCACATCATATCCTGATTCTTGGTGATGTCCCATTTCCAGTCGAAATCATCCTTGTTGCGGTAGCCACCCTCTTCACCAAGTCCCATCCAGAACTTGGACTTCTCGGGTCGCATGGGGATGGAGAGGCTGATATCGCCCACCTCTGTATCATGATGTGCACAAAGGGATACATCATAGCGCATGAAACCATCGTATTCGATACGTGCCTGATAGGTGATATCCAACTGGTCGGATGTCTGTCGGCCCTTCCACTGGATAGTAGTGGGGGAGTCCTCGAAAGTGGGTTCTTCGCTCTGGAAGGTGACTTTCGTGCCACTCGCATTCCTCACATCGAATGTGACG
>DCHV01000031.1 GCA_002314945.1 Prevotellaceae bacterium UBA1743 | reverse complement strand
ATGAACAATATCTTCTGTATATATGTAGGTGATGAATATGGCCTCTCTTCCTACGAAGGAAAGACTACCAAGTGGGAAAATATCGTAGAGGACAATACGGAATGCAAAGAACCTAAGATTGAAATTGAAGAAAGGGAAGATGGTGTCTATCTGAAATTGTCCATTGAGGAAACACTTACGAAAGGCAAACTGGTGGATGGAGAGCGGTTAGGCATTGTACAGCTGACCAATTATGCTTACGAGAATCCCGATGGTTCTCCTGCCATTATCGACAAGGATTATTTCGGACAGGGACGTTCAAAGGAAGCTGCCTTGTGCGGTCCCTTCGAAGAAATATCATCACAATGCATTCGTGTATGGGGTAAATAACAACAATAAAGGAAAACTATTATGACAAGAAAGTGCATAGCGATGGTCTCTCTCCTATGGTGTATGGGGATGACTGCACAGGCCGACCAAAAGCCAGAGGGGGGTGCTAATGAGTTGACTCCCTCCCGAAGTGAGTATTTCTCCTGGATCAACCATACCTGGGAAGGGGCGACAGCATCCCAGACGATGGCCAATCTGGGGTTCTTCCGTTGGCTCCATGACACATACGGGATGACCTTGGATATCTATGCTCTGGATGCCGGATGTATGGACGGATGGGAAGTATATGAGAAAATAGGTTCCGACCGCACGAAGCAACTTTTCCCCGAAGGGTTTGGCCCTATGAGCAAGTATGCAAGCGAGATGAATACACGCCTCGGTATGTGGTGTGGCCCTGATGGATTTGGAGATACCGAGGAGGAAGCACTCGAACGTGAGGAGATGATGGTTTGCCTGGTGAGGGATTACAATTTCGGTCTCTTCAAGATGGACGCATGTTGTGGAAAACTCCGTCCAGAGAAGTATGAACAGTTCGACCGTATGATGACGAAAGCCAGGAAGTATTACCCCGAACTCATCCTGCTCAACCATCGACTGGATCTTGGACCTGGCACACGTCATTCCACCACATATCTGTTGGGAGGACAGGAGACGTATGTCGATGTGCACATGGTAAATGGGGTGACGGGTACTCATCACAGAGTAGGTAATATAAGCAGAAAAGCCCCCGATAATCTGACCCGTATGACCGAGGATCATGGCGTGTGTCTCTCTTCGTGTATGGATTACTGGGAGGATGATCTCATCCTGCAAGCCTTTGGCAGGGAACTGATGCTGGCTCCTGAAATATACGCCAATCCCTGGCTGCTCCGGGATGATGAGTACCCACAGTTGGCTTACATCTACAACCTCCATCGCCTCTACCGCGACATCCTGCCTCCTGCCCTACGTCTCGACGAGGGAAAATATGGTCCTGATGCCTTGTCGCGTGGAACGGGGAAGACGCGCTTTCTCACATTGAGGAATCTGACGTGGAATCCTGTGAAGTACAAGATACGGCTGGGTGAAGAGACTGGATTGGAGAAGACTGGCAAGAAGGTACAGGTGCGCCAGTACCATCCCTATCTCTACGATATGGGACGCTACAGTTATGGAACAGAGGTAGAGGTAGAGGTGCTGCCTTTCCGCGCAGCCCTGGTAAAACTGACTACCGAGACAGAGCGCGACCCTATCTTGGTGAGTGGTATTCCCTATCAGATAGTGAACGACTCGGATTGTGGAACCAAGGAAGTGAAACTCTTGGGATGGCCAGGTGAGTCCTATCAGGTGAGGATAAATGGGGGGAAGACGCAGAAGGTGACCTTCCCAGGTACGCCTCTTCAGGAACGGTACCATCGCCAACTGGCAGAGATGACCCGTTGTGATGTGCCGGATGATGCGTCCAACCTATATGCTGCCACCTGCTTTGCTGCCGACAATAATGCGTTGGAGGTGCGTTCCCTGATGCGTTCGGGAGAAACTCAGATACCTCAGGTACAGGCTGCTCGTGATGCTTTCTTCTGGCAACGTGTCTTTGTGGATCGTGACTTGTGGGACCGCAACCTCTTCGACGGGGATATGAGTACGGGATTTGCTATTGCCAAGCGATGGGGTGACCAACGCGTGGATGACGAATCTGGCTTGTTTATCGACTTGGGGAAGCCAACCTCTTTGGATGAACTCCTGCTGATAGCGCAGAATGAATACGACCTATCCCCCTGGCGTACCGAAGAAGGTATGAAGGTGAAGGTCTCACCCGATCTGCATTCCTGGTCGGAAGTGCTGATACGTACCAACAAGCAGACACATGTGAACCTGAGTAATTCGGGTGCTGTACGTTACTTGAAATTCCCCGCCAGTCCTTTGCGTCTGGTAGAAATCGAGGGGTACAAGGATGGGCAGAAAGTGAATACCGAGGGATGGAAGGTAAACAATCTGTTCCTCTCCGATATGAACTTCTCTCAGGCGTGGAAATGCGACTTTATGCTCTCCGAGGCAGCCAAGGGCTCTTACCTGTGTATTGCCGTAGAGGGCGAGTACGGAAGAGAGAATGCCTGGGCTGCCCTCAAGGTAGATGGCAATTATGTAGGATGTCCCGACCGAGCCTCTTCCTTCGAGAGTAACACATGGGAATGTCCTGTACGTGACCAGAATGGCAACTACACCTTCTTTGTGCCTGTGACACCCGATATGGTAGGCAAGAAGATAGAAGCATGGGTCTTGGGGACTAATGACGAGGCTATGACCCCTTCCGTATGGGTGACGGCTTATCCCATCCCCTTCGAGGAAAGAATTGTAAATGTGAAATAAACACTTGTTATGAATCATAAAGTTAACATCCTAGTAGCTCTTACTGCCCTAATTATGTGTGGCAGTTGCACGAGAGGAAAGAACCCGACTACGTCTGATACCTCTTGCAATGTGGCCGGCGACCCGACTTGTGGGGTGCTTTCTGTTACCATTCCTGAAAAGGAGTTTTCTACTGTGAAGGGCATACGCGTAACCTCGGATCAGATGAAGGGCGATAGTGCGGTCGTCCTGACGTGTAAGGACGAAGTGAACATCTCTGGTAGTGAGACCTTCCAGATTGCCATCCCTGCGCGCTCCTACGATGGCTTGGTGATAGAGGTTTCGGCAAATGGTACCACCTATTCGAAGTGCATGGCTACTAAAGATGTGAACCCCATCTGCATAGAAGCTGGAAAGACTACTTCCATCCAATATGCCACCAATGCAGTACGGCTGTGGGCGGGTAGTCCCTATTGGTCCACGATGAACCTCGGAGAGACAATGGAACAGGGCAATACATGCACCTACGCATGGTCGGATTCGATTGTGACGGCAATATGGGGCAAGAACTGGTGTATGCCAGAGAAAGAGGATATGGATATCCTCATGCAAAAGCCCACCTACGAAACATGCGGTAAAGTGGGAGGATGGGCGATATATGGTACCGCGAATACGGAATATGCGGAGAACAAGATTTTTCTTCCTTCCATTTACAGCGATTCGTTCTTTGCTCGTGCTTCCTATTTTACTGGTACGGAATTTTCCAGAGAACAGGCGTGGCTTGCCGTTCTGACCCAGTATGGCGACTGCTACCGCAGGTGTTGGAATCAAGGTGACAAAATTTTCATCATCTTCATACGTCCTGTCCTATCGTTGAACTAATCATTCCATTTACAAATGAAACATACGATTATTCTTTTTGGCTTATGCAGTACCCTCCTGCTGGCTTGTAATATGGCAGAAGGTAGTCTGAGTGCTACTGCCAATCCGAGTGATTTGAGGAGTGATTCCCTATCGACAGTATGGGACGAGGCAATGCCCCTGGGGAATGCCATTGTGGGAGAATTGGTATGGAAGAAAGGCGACAACCTGCGCTTTGCCATAGACCATTACGATTTATGGGATTTGCGTCCCGTACCCATGTTTGAGGACAATCCCAATTTTCGTTATAGTTGGGTACAAGAACAGTTGAGAGCGGGTAATGTGGATTCTGTGAATTATCTTTTCGATTTCCCTTATAGTATGTGTAATCCGGGTCCCTCCAAGATACCCTGTGCCGCGTTGGAATTCCCCATCAAGTCGTTGGGGGATGTGGCTGATGTACACCTGTATCTGCAGAATGCCCTGTGTAATGTCACATGGAAAAATGGTGCCACACTCCAGACGTTCGTTCATGCCACGGAACCTGTGGGATGGTTCGTGTTCCGTGGCGTGGAGGACGAGGCTTTTGCCCCCGAGATTGTCGTATCGGATTTCAAGAAGCTCATTGGCTATGAGCCAGGTGATATGATACGCGAACCTGGTTGTATCACTTATCATCAGAAGGGATGGGGAGACTATTTCTTCGACGTGGCAGTACGTTGGGAACGGGTAGGCACTACCGTTCGTGGCGTGTGGAGCGTCAGTACGTCTTTGGGTAAGGAAAAGGCTCTCGACAAGGCTACAGAGGCTCTGGCGCGTGGCGTAGAGGAAAGCTACAAGGCACACCTCAACTATTGGGATGCTTTCTGGGCTGCCTCCTCCGTGAAACTGCCCGACCCAGTCCTGCAGCGCCAGTATGACAACGAAATGTATCATTTAGGTTCCACCAGCCGTGAAAACTCGCGTCCCATCTCTTTGCAGGCTATATGGACGGCCGACGAGGGCAATCTTCCCCCTTGGAAGGGCGACTATCACAACGATCTGAACACCCAGCTCAGCTACTGGCCTGTCTATACCGGCAACCACCTCTCCGAGGGTTTTGCCTTCATCAAATACAACTGGGACCTATGTGAAACCTATCGTCAATATGCCCGCACCTTCTTCGAGACAGAAGGTATCCACATCCCTGGTGTGGCCACGCTCGACGGACGGCAGATGGGAGGATGGGCACCCTACTCCGCTTCACCAACTGTAGCCGCCTGGATAGGGCAGCATTTCTACCTGCACTGGAAGTATTCAGCCGATGAAGAGTTTCTCCGAGACAAGGGCTATCCTTTCCTGAGCGAGACATGCAAGGGCATCGAGGGAGTGCTGGTGACAGATAGTGCAGGTTACCGCACCTTACCCTTCAGCGCCAGCCCAGAGATGCACAACAACACGATAAAGGCTTGGTTCAAGACTCTTACCAACTTCGACAATGCGTTGATACGGTTTGCTTTCAGCGCTGCCTCGGAAATGGCCACAAAGTTGGGGAAGATGGAGGATGCCTCCCATTGGCAACAGGTTTTCGATATGCTGCCTCCCCTGGTTGTTGAGGACGGAAGGCTCAGCGTGGCCAAAGGATTGCACTTGTTTGATTCCCATCGTCATTTCTCTCACCTGATGGCTATCTATCCTCTTGGCCTCATTGATATGAGTCAGGGCGAGGAAGCACAGCAAGTGATACTCAACAGTATCGAGAAACTGGATTCTCATGGCATGAACGGATGGGTGGGTTACTCCCCCGCCTGGCTTGGCAACCTGAAAGCCCGTGCTTTCGACGGAGATGGGGCAGCCAGGGCTTTGCGCCTCTTTTCCGATTGCTTCTGCCTCTCCAATACGTTTCATGCCAACGGCGATCAGACGAAGACGGGTGTTTCAAATGCCACTTACCGTCCCTTTACGCTCGAAGGTAATTTTGCTTTTGCCAGCGGCATACAGGAGATGCTCCTGCAGAGTCATACAGATGTGATTCGAGTGTTCCCTGCCATTCCATCTGCTTGGAAGGATGTTTCCTTCTCCAATCTGCGGGCGCAAGGTGCATTCCTTGTTTCGGCAGAAATGAAAGGCGGAAAGTTGGCAAGCCTGAGTGTGCGTTCCGAGAAGGGAGGCGCCTTCAATATCCTGGTGCCTGGCGAACAGGAGCCTCGCCATTATGAGACTACGGCAGGCGAGTGCGTGAAAGTGAAATAAACTAAAGAATAACAATAAATTAACAATCAAAACAAATGGCAAACAACAGTAACAACAAGGTGAACTTAGGCTTCATAGGTCTGGGACAACAATGTATGGGTCTGCTCGCGTGCATGATAGGTGACGAGAAAGTGCGCGTGGTAGCAGGATGTGATGTGTATGATCTGAAGCGTAACCGTTTCGAGAAACGTGTACGTGACTACTATACCGAGAAGGGAGAGAAGAAGGTCAAGGTGGATATGTACGAGGATTACCAGGAGCTCTTGGCTCGTAAGGATATCGACGCTGTGGTAGTGGCTACTCCCGACCATCAGCATGCCATTATCGCCATAGCTGCCTGTGCTGCTGGCAAGGACGTGTATCTGGAGAAACCCATGACGCTGACCATCTACGAGGGCAAGATGCTCTGCAAGGCCGTACGCAAGTACAACCGCATCCTGCAGGTAGGTAGTATGCAACGTTCGTGGAAGGAATTTGTCCACGCCTCCAATATCGTACGCGGAGGGAAGCTGGGCAAGATAGAGCATGTACAGGTGTATGTGGGACGTAACTCTGTCAATCCTGCATTGCCTACTCCCATACCTTGCAACCTGCCCCGTATGGAGGTGCCTGCAGGTCTGAACTGGGACAAGTGGCTCGGCCCGCTGCCAGAGAGCGTGTATTACCATCCCGACCTGGCTCCTGTCATCAGCGAGGAGAAGGGTGAAGCGAAATGGGGATGCTGGCGTTGGTACAAACCCTGCGGAGGTGGCTTGATGACCGACTGGGGTGCCCACATGTTCGATATCGCACAATGGATGTTGGGTATGGACCGTCGTGGTCCTGTAGAGGTGATTCCTCCCGGCTTTGGCTACGCCAAGGACCTGACGTTCCGCTACGAGAATGGCCTGGAGATGACCGAAGAGGATTTCGGTAGTGGCCCAGGCGTGAAGATCTATGGCGAGAACGGATGGGTGGAAGTATCGCGTGGCAAGTTTACCACCAACAACAAGGACTTCGAGATTTCTGAAGGCGCTATGCTCGCCGAGGAGAATGCCCTGTACGATATCGACCGCGGTCACTATGGTATGTTCTTCGATTCTGTCCTCTCGCGTATTGATCCCAATGTACCTGTCGAGACGGGACATTCCTCTTGTACGGTATGCAACCTGGGTAATATCGCTGTTGAACTGAACCGTCCCATCCGCTGGAATCCCATCCTGCAGCGCTTTGATGATGATACCGAGGCTTCAGCCTTGATGCACTACCAGTATCGCGATGGGTACAAACTCGCTATCGAATGAGACACTTGGGAATCTTAGGTGTGGCCGCCTGGCTCGTTGTAGCCGGGTGTGCCCGTCCTGATGTGCCAACGCACAAGGGGGACATTCTCTATACAGATGCAGCAGAGACGATAGAGGGTAATCCGGGCAGAGGAGCCGCTACCCGTGGGCCATGGGTGGTGTTCCAACCCGAGGGTTTGCCCGATTGGCATGGCGAGACAGGATTCCACTCCTCGCTGTGGGAGTTGAGCCGTTTCTCCGCAGGACATCGTCACAACGGGAAGACGCCTCCTCCTGCCGAGAGGGTGGGGAAGGCTGACCTCTCCCTTACCGAGGCTATGAAGGCCGATGTGGCCCGTTTCCTTCAGGAAACACGTGAAAAGGGCGGTACCCTTATTGTGCGCTTGGGATATACCTGGACGGATGCTATGGGGTGCGAGCCTTCCGACTTCAACCTCATTCTGGAGCATATCCGCGACCTGAGCCGGATAATGGCGGATTATGAGGATGTGATCATAGGCGTGGAGGCAGGTATCATAGGCCCATGGGGAGAGATGCACTCCTCCGACTACGACAAGCCGGAATATGTAGTACCTATCCTGCAGACCTATCTCGACATCCTGCCAGAAGACATTTCCCTCTTGGTGCGTGCTCCACGATTCTTGTGTATGATGACGGGGAAGGATACTGAGGGGACGTTGGACATGCTTCCCTTCTCCGACGCAAAGCTGAAACGCCTCGGTATGTTTAACGATGGCTATCTGGGTACACGTGAGGATTATGGCACCTGGTTTGCCGACTTCACCCGTGACCGCGGCTGTCGCTTCCTGGCTACCTGTGAGGAGCATCCCTACGGAGGTGAGATAGCCCATGTGGATCGCCAGTGGATAACGGATCACTACGAGATATTCGACCCTCAGCAATGGAACCTGGTGCAGGAGCTTTATCAGACTCACCTGTCCTATCTGCGTAATATCCACCTCAAGGGGCATGTCATCTCGGATTTTCTGGACGGGGAGTTGGTCTTCGACACCCTGACATACGCCTACGAGGGAATGCCCGACCTATCGGAATACCAGGGCCAGAGTATCGGCAAACTGATGCTCGACCACATGGGTTACCGCTATGTGGTACGCGACCTGCAATGTCCCTCCCGCTTTGTCTCGGGTAGCAAGGGCCGCATGACGATGGTGCTGGAGAATACAGGCTTCGGCAAGATGCCGTTGCCCACCCAGGCCGAACTACTACTGGTGGCAGGTGATACGCAGACCAAGGTACCTGTACAGCTCCCTCTCACGATGGGGGGAGGAGAGCGGGACACCCTCACGATGGAGTTCGACCTCCCCACGCTACCTGCCACCGACGAGGGTCGCATCTATCTGCGCGTATGGGCGCCCGTCAAAGGGAATCCTACCGACACCCTCTCCACCCGCCTGGTACGCTTTGCCAACCAAGGGATGTGGAACGAGGCAGAGCAAGCCAATGATTTAGGAACCATAAGAATGAAATGATGAATACAGATACTATACATACGTTTGTGGATTTAGGCCTGAGTGTGAAATGGGCCACCACAAACGTGGGTGCTGCCTCTGAAACCGAAGGCGGCGCATACTACGGATGGGGTACCCTGGAGCCTCAGAACAACCAGAACACATGCTTCTACTACAATGGCATGTTGGATCATGGTCATCTGCCCATGAGTCAGGATGTGGCACGCCAATGCTGGGGCGGAGAATGGCGCATCCCTACCGAGGCGGAGTGGCAGGAACTGCTCAACGAGGAGAACTGCCTCTGGACGTGGGACGAGGAGAAGCGTGGCTATACCGTCCAAAGCAAGAAACCAGGCTATACCGATCGCTCCATCTTCCTCCCCGCAGCCGGAATGCTCAGTTATGGCGGCACGTACAATGCGGGTAACTACGGCTACTATTGGACGTCCGACTTCTACGACCAGTACCGCGCCAGGTTCGTCCTCTTCGAGAAATCCTTCAAGCTCGTAGGTGATCATGCCCGCGTGTATGGCGATGCCATACGTCCTGTATGTGAGTAAGACTCAGGGGGTGCGCGCAAAAAAGTACTTGGATTTCTTTTCTATTTCACGGGAAAAACCTACTTTTGCACAAATAAGTGCCGAAAAGTGTTGTTTTTATACACAAATCGGAAGTAAATAATGGGAAATGATAAAGATTGAAAGACAAGTAAATTTGCGTTTCAAACAATGGAAGGACAATCCCAAGCGTAAACCTATATTGCTGAAAGGGGCACGTCAGATAGGTAAGACTTGGGCCATGGAGCAATTCGGGAAAGAGTGTTTTGAATACACCGCCAAATTTGATTTTGACCGCCAACCAGAATTGAAACAAGCGTTTGCCGTTTCCAAGGAACCAACTCGCATTATCAAGGAATTGTCCCTCTATTGTGATGTGCCTCTGATAGAGGGACGTACCCTGCTCATACTCGATGAGATACAGGAATGTGAAGAGGCTCTGAACGCTCTCAAGTACTTCTGCGAGGATGCTCCAGGATGGCATATTATCGCAGCTGGTTCGTTGTTGGGCGTAGCTGTCAGGAAACGTAGGATGACCGTCCCTGTGGGCAAGGTTGATATCATCAGGATGTACCCTGTCACATTTCTCGAGTACCTGCGCGCCAGTGATCTTACACTCTATGAATATGCCGAAAATATCTCCGAGCCTCAGCATCTGCCCGAGATTCTTTTGAACAAGCTGAAGAGTGAATATCGGCGCTATATGGTATGCGGAGGGATGCCGGAAGCTGTAGTTGCTATGTTTGAGAATCAGGGAATACAGATGATAGATAATATCCTACAGAATATCTTGGATTTGTATGAGTTGGATTTTGCCAAGTATGCCGAACCACGTGAAATCCCGCGCATACACGCCATCTGGCATTCGTTACCCTCGCAACTCGGCAAGGAAAATCGCAAGTTCATCTATAAGGTGATAAAGACAGGTGCACGTTCCAAGGACTACGAGGATGCTCTCATGTGGCTCGAGGATGCTGGAATGATTCATCGAATCTACTGCGTAAGCAAACCAGGCATACCTCTTTCGGCTTACGAGGATCCAGAGGCCTTCAAGGTCTATGCATGTGATTGTGGACTGCTCAGGAGATTGGCCCGACTGCCAGGGACAATAGTAATAGACCCTACAGCAAACTATACCGAATTCAAGGGCGCTATGGCCGAGAATGCCTTGCTTCTCTCGCTTCTTGATCTGAGCAACGACGACCACCCATCCTACTGGTCATCCGAGGGAAAGGCCGAAGTTGAGTTTTTGATTCAATACGAAGGTCAGATTATCCCTATCGAGGTAAAGGCCGAGAATTGTGTCAGCGGGCGCAGTATTGCGGTGTACAACGAGAAATACCATCCGTCTAATCGCATCCGCTATTCTTTTCTCAATCTCCAGCAGAATGAAGGCTTTCTCAGTTGCCCCTCCCCTCTGGCACCCTGGTCCTTCCGCTGGTTGAAGTAACTGCTTGTTGCGTATGGCGCTAAGTTTAGTATGTAAATAAGTCAAAGATTTTTCTCTCAGAGGGGTTCTATATCCCTTCTATATCCCTTCGAAATCCCTTCCTATCGTGCACGCTTCGATATGTCAGGACTTTTCGCAGAGAGAACAGAAAGAAATATCAACCCTTCCATCACTCTATACACGGAGGGGTACCAAAAATTAACCCCCCACCGCCATTATTTAACATTTTTTAATTTTAGCCGAGAGTCAAGGGCAAGAATCAAGTAAACAGACACAGAAACACAGTATCACAGTTTGTTTTGCGCAATAGTACGACAAAGCTACAAATGTAATTATTATGACCAAGAAAATATCAAGTATTTCATTGCAATCCGGATTCCTGCTGATTGTCCTAATGTGGCTCCCGCTATTGTTGGAAGCAAAGTCTGACACCCCCTTTGAGAACGTGAGTTGGATTTCAACTCGATTGGTCGATTCTTCACGGCCCAATCAATGGGTGTGTTTCAGGAAAACAATGCAATGCAATGCGGTAGATCGATCGGCAACAATACATATTGCCGTTGATTCGAAATACTGGCTCTGGGTCAACGGACAGTTGGTCGTATTCGAAGGCGAATTGAAAAGAGGTCCCAATCCTCGGGATACATACTATGACTCCGTAGAGATAGGACCCTACCTGCACGAAGGAGAGAACACACTTTCCCTGCTGGTATGGTATTGGGGTAAGGAAGGTTTTTGCCACAAGAGTAGCGGCAGGTGCGGACTGATAGCCGTCGTCTATAATGGCGCCCAAACCGTGGTGTCAGACTCGTCGTGGAAGGCCGTTGTCCATCCAGCCTTCGGTGACACCGATGCCCCCTTTCCCAACTTCCGCCTGCCAGAAAGCAACGTCCGCTATGATGCACGTCATGAACTGGGAGATTGGACGAAAAGGGATTATGACGATTCTCGGTGGGAAGTAGCTTCGGAGGTAGGTCGTTATCCATGTTCACCCTGGAACTGCCTGTTGCCTCGTCCCTTTCCCAATTGGAAAGATAGTGGCATTGTCAAGTATGAGAAGGTAAAAAGAGAAGTCTGTGGCGACACGCTAATAATAAGAGGTTTGCTACCCAGGAACATCACGGTTACACCCTACATAAAAGTCAGGGCGCAAGCCGGTAAACTGATTGACCTCAGAAGCGACAACTACAAAGGAGGCGGTGAATATAACGTAAGGGCAGAATATATAACCCGCGATGGCTTGCAGGAATTTGAGGCCCCGAACTACCAAAACGGCCATCAAATTCTCTATACGTGTCCTAAAGACGTGGAAATCATTCAGGTGGGTTACCGCGAGACATCATTCCCGACCAATCACGTGGGCCGATTCCGTTGCAGCGACAATTTCTACAACATTTTATGGCAGAAAGCCCTCAATACCATGAATCTGAATATGCGTGACGCCATACAGGATGCCGACCGAGAGCGCTCGCAGTGGTGGGGTGATGCCACTATCGTCATGGGAGAGATATTTTATTCCTGTGACGAGAATGGCCTGCGTTTGGTAAAGAAAGCCATCGAAAACTTGGCCGACTGGCAAAAGCCCGACAGTGTCCTCTATTCTCCTGTTCCCGCTGGTTCGTGGAATGGCGAGCTGCCCCTGCAGATGCTGGCCAGCATTGGGAAATATGGGTTCTGGAATTACTATTGCTATACGGGCGACACGATCACTTTATCTCACGTATATCCTGCAGTAAAACGATATATGGCCTTGTGGAAAAGAGGTGCGGACGACTTGGTAATTCACCGTGCCGGCGGTTGGGATTGGCCCGACTGGGGCGTCAACTGCGACGTGCCTGTGTTGGACAATGCTTGGTATTGTCTTGCTTTGGAAGCCGTTGGAAAAATGGCCCTTATTTTGGACGATGTGGCTTATGCAGCCTCCTGCGACTCCATCCGCCAACGTGTGGTTGCAGCTTCTAAGCAAGCGTTTTGGAACGGAAAGAACTACTGCAGTCCCTCCTTCGAGGATCACCCTGACGACCGAGCTCAGGGAATGGCCATTTTGGCAGGTTTCGCCTCACCTGAACAGGCCAATCAGATAGCGTCTTTCCTGAGCGAGCCTCACGATGCCAGCCCCTATATGGAGAAATATATTCTGGAGTCCTTTTTCGTCAGGAATGATATCATAGGAGGTATGAGCCGAATGAAGAAGCGATATACCAACATGGTGGAAAGTCCCTTGACCACACTGTGGGAAGACTGGAAGATAGAGGGTGGAGCTGGTGGAGGCAGTATCAATCATGGATGGGCAGGTGGTCCGCTCACCCTCCTCTCGCAGTATGTTGCAGGCATCTCGCCTCTCGGGCCAGGTTGGAGGGAAATATTGGTCCATCCTCAACTTGGCAAGTTGGAATGGTTGGAATGCGACGTCCCCGTCTGTGGAGGAGTCGTTGGCGTAAAGGTGCGGAAGACTCAGAATGGCGTTGTACGCATCCGAATTGAGAACACCAGCGGAAAGCCCTGCCAGATTGTTGTCCCCCGAGACGCCAATCGTCTGAAGTTGAACGGAAAGAACTATCACGGCAATCTGAACGTGCTCGACAACGGCCAGTTGGCCATAAGGAGCAACCTGCGAAAGATATTTGTGGAATACTCTCATTAGTTCTCCTCCTTCATACTTGTCTGGGTCACAAAGGACAGGTCCCTATGATCCACCCCGAGTACGCTATGAATAGAAAACAAGAAACCATTTTGAATCGTTGTAAGAAACAATGCCCTACACCCCAGAATGCATAGCAAAAATTAGGCAGAAGGAGGCAGAAATGCCGGAAAGCCTACGGCGTGATCCCAATGTGGATTACTATCATGGCTGGTTCTTTGTGACATTGAGCACGAGGGACGAAGTGCCTGTACTCAGCTGGTGTGAGGGAGATGTGAACAAGGGATATGGCGAGCCCGGTGCTCCGAGATGCGTATATACCGACATTGGCAAGGGCGTGCTGAAGGCGTGGACGAGGAATGGAGAGGTGTATCCTAATGTCGTAGTGGATATGGCAGAGGCAATGCCCGAACATTTTCATGGCCTTATACATCTGCAACAGGGAAACAACAAACATCTGGGCACTATTATCAAAGGCTTCATGATAGGAAGCAGCCATGCCTATTGGGACACGCTGGGCATCCCCTGGCGTGACATGGGGTATATAAAAGGCGTTCGAACGCCTCAATACGAAGACCGGGACCACACCAGAAGCTATCGAGGCCCCGCCCTCTTCGTTCACGGCTACAACGACGTGGAGCCTATTACCGAGGACCAGGTGGAGATAAAGCGCGCCTATATCCGCGACCAGGCAAAGAAGCGCATCATACAAGGTGATCGCCATGAATGTTTCCGCAAGTATAGGCATAGGCACTCAAATACTTGGACGGTGGAGCGTTGTATGCGGGCATTTGCCATCGACAGGGTCTTCCGTTATAACGTGGAGAAATGCAAGGCTGCACAGGAGAACGTCAAGACAAGACTGATAACAGACACTGGGGGCATCGCCCTTGACCACATTGGCAACAAGTCATTGCTCTATAGTCAGAAAAAACTGCCGTTGGTATGTCATAGTGCTGACGTGGCGCGCTTTGAGGAACAAAAGGCGGCCGTACTGGAAGCTGCCAGGAATGGGTGGATAATAGTGAGCGCCTTCGTCTCGCAGAAGGAGCGCGACATCAAGCAGCAACTGATGGAGGAAGGCCTGTCGTTCATCGAGATCACCGACAATGGATACTCGGATAGGTATAAGGGCTTTGGCAGGGCTTTTTATGCATTGGCTGAGAACAGGCTTTGCCAGATTACGCCTTGGTCGTATCTCTACCAGAAGGACGTGCCTGTGGTGGAAGGTCAAAAGAAATCAACTGCCATCTCTCGCGAGATGTGTCTGGTGATGAACGAACTTGCACGCGTCATCAGCGGACGTGAGGACGACTGGTGGAAGACGTGGAAAGAAGGGGCTTGTGATGGAAAATTTTCAAAATAACGCAAAATAATTGAAAAGTGACAGATGGTTTTTAGGCCTTAGCGTGTATAGGGTAATAGAGGAGTGGATGATGAGTAACCTAAAAACATGCAACAATTTGGTGTTCCAATGGTAAATACATATCTTTGCATTTGGAATTACCACAGAATGATAAATAAAACAAACACACAATGCGTATGATAAGAAGAATGTATTTTCTCGCCATAATGGCGATAATGTCGCTTGCTGCGTCGGCTCAGGAACAGGGGACGAATACCCAGCAGTGGAGCGTGGAGAAGGCTCAGAAATGGGGTGAAGAGAATCCTTGGTTCTGCGGTGTGAACTATATTCCTGCCAATGCCATCAACTATACGGCTATGTGGGACAAGACGAGTTTCTCGCCCAAGGTGATAAGGAACGAACTGAAACTGATGAGCGAGATGGGGCTGAACTGTGCTCGCTTCGTGATGCAGTATAAGGTCTATGAGGAGGATCCCAAGTATTTCCTCCGCACGCTGGATCGTGTCTTGGCTCTCTGTGATGAGGCTGGCGTGAAGGCTATGCCTATCTTCTTCGACGATTGTATCTTCGGTACAGCCAACGACCCCAAGACGGGCGTGCAGCCAGAACCACTGGAGGGGTGGTATGCGTGGGCCTGGAGTCCTTCTCCCGGACTGACGATGGTGGTTGACGAACGTACGCATCCCCTTCTGGAGAAGTATGTGAAGGCGGTACTTGCACGATTCCGCGACGACAAACGTATCATGTTGTGGGACCTCTACAACGAACCGACGGGGAATCCTCTCTCCGAACGCGCATGGCCCTTGCTGAAGAAGGTGTTCATGTGGGCACGCGAAATAGCACCCTCCCAACCTGTCTCTGCTGGATTGTGGAATGGCAATGAGCAGTTGAATGAGTTTCTTGCTGCCAACTCGGACATCATCACTTTTCATCTATATGCCAACGCTGAGGCAACGGAAAAGCGCATTCAGGAGTTGCAGCAATACAAGCGCCCTGTCATCTGTACGGAATGGATGAATCGTGTGGCTGGCTCTACCATCAAGGACAATCTGGCAATATTCGAGAAATATAATGCAGGCTGTATGCTGTGGGGCCTGGTAAACGGAAAGACGCAGACGCACCTATGTTGGGGACATCGTCCTGAACAACTTCCCTACAAGGGCGTGTGGCAACACGACATCTACCGTAATGACCTGACTCCGTATGATGCGGAGGAGATAGAGATGCTAAAGGCCGCTGTCGCAAGAAAAAACGGCACGGGAAAGTAGTAATACCCCCCTTACCCCGGTATCTTTACCATCGTAGCGCCAAAACCGTATTCGTGGAAGGAGGCATCCTGCCAGGTGCATCCCTTGTAGCGATATTGGAGTTCCTGCAGGATGTTCTTGCGTAGAACTCCTTCGCCCTTGCCGTGGATGAAGACTATCTTCTGTCCCCGGTGCTTGATTTGCTCGTCCATCACGCGACGGAACTCTTTCATCTGTGTCATCAGCATGTCGCCGTTAGACAATCCTGTAGTGGTATCTATCAGGGCGTGGATATGCAGATCTACCTCGATGACTTCCTCTTCCTTCTTCCTGTCTTCCTTTCTGGCGGGTTTCTGTACGGGCTTCTCGTCTTCCTTCTTCTTACCCATCATAGCCTCCTGCAACTCCTCTGCATCGGCAAAGATGCTACGGGCAGGCTTGTCGTCGGATATGACTGGGAGCGTCCAGTTTGGGTCGTGGAAAAACTCGTTGGGGTGGAAGGTGTGCAACTTGTAGAACTTGGTGCAATCCAGTCGTATCTCGGTAGTGAGGGCGGGTTTCAGAGCAAATACTTTGTCCTGTTTCCAAGCGATAGTCTGTATGCAGATACGCTCCATCTGACTCAGCATCTGGCGGTCAAACTCCTCTACAAAGAGTTTGCTATTGGGTTCTACTACCGCATTAAAGCGGGCCTTCCAGTTGGCACCCTCGGCGGTAAGGTAGAGTACCTGGATGTAGTAGTTGCTATCGTTGACGAAATAGGCCTCGAAGGTGGTACTGGAAATCTCCTTTATCTCGTTGGGGACAAAGGATAAGTAGAGATTGAGCCGGTTTCCTTCCTTGCGCTCCAGAGGCTTAGCCTTGAATGTGATAGGCTTGTCGCAAGGCTCCACCTCCACTTCCTCCTCGACGGGCTTCTTGGCGGCTGCTTTCTGGGAGGGTAGGGGATTCACCTTGGCGATATTGTAGTCGTCGGTATCAACAACCACCACTTGAGTTTTCAGCATAGGTATCTCGAAACCGTCCTCATCCTCCACTAATACCAGGTCTTTGCCCTGAAAACCGCATACACGTCCGCCTCCCACTTCGGAGAGGAAACGCACCTTGTCTCCTATTTTCATTGTCCTTGTTCTTTCAATTTTCTGCAAAAGTACATCTTTATCGTGGAAAATGCGTACTTTTGCACCCAAATAATAGCATAGCATGAATACAAAAGAGATACAGATACGTGATTTCAACTATCCTCTCCCAGAGGAGCGGATTGCTAAATTTCCCTTGGCTCAGCGTGATAGCAGCAAACTGTTGGTATATCGGCAGGGCGAGGTGAGCGAGGATGTGTTCCGGCATCTGCCAGCCTATCTGCCCGAGGGAACTCTCATGGTCTTCAATAATACACGGGTCATCCAGGCGCGGCTCCATTTCCGCAAGGGGGGCACGATGGTAGGAGCACTTATCGAGGTATTCCTGCTGGAGCCTGCTGTTCCGGTGGAATATCAGGAGAATTTCATCCAACGGGGTTGCTGTGCGTGGTATTGCCTGATCGGAAACCTGAAGAAATGGAAGGAAGGTGTACTGAGACGTACGATAGAGGTTAATGGGAAAACGGTGGAGGTGACTGCCGAGCGTGGCCCTGTCAATGGTACTTCACACCGGGTGGAATTCAGATGGAGGACGATGGATGCAGAAGGAGGAGAAGAGGTCACGTTTGCCGAACTTCTCGAAGCTGTAGGCGAATTGCCCATTCCTCCCTACCTGAACCGTGAGACCCAGGAGAGTGACAAAGTGACGTATCAGACAGTATATAGCAAGATAAAGGGGTCGGTAGCGGCTCCTACGGCAGGACTTCACTTTACGGATCAGATCCTTGCTGACCTGGATGCTCATCATATAGATCGCGAGGAAGTGACGTTGCATGTAGGTGCGGGTACGTTCAAACCTGTGAAAAGTGACTCTATAGGAGAACACGATATGCATACCGAACATATTGCCGTCAATCGCAGGACGATAGAGAAACTGATTGCTCACGAAGGACGGGCCATTGCTGTAGGTACTACCTCGGTACGCACACTCGAATCCCTCTATTATATGGGGCTGCTGGCACGAGAACTGATGGAGGCAGGACGTGATACGGGGGACGGCGAGGAACTGCATATCGCCCAATGGATGCCCTACGAGGAGAGAGGAGACAAACCCGATAGTCGTACCTCGATGGAATATCTGTTGGCCTACATGGCAAAGCATCAGATGGAGATACTGCATAGTAGTACGCAAATCATCATTGCCCCAGGATATGAATACCATATCGTGAGTCGTATGATAACTAATTTCCACCAACCTCAGAGTACTCTTCTGTTACTCGTATCAGCCTTTGTGAAGGGTAATTGGCGTACCATCTACGACTACGCCATGGCGCATGAGTTCCGCTTTCTCAGTTATGGCGACAGCTCCCTCCTGATACCTTAGCCGTCCTCATTTCACGACGTGGGTACCTGCTGCCCCGCAGTATTCCAGATCACCCGTATTTTCCATTGCGTCGGTCTTGGCGCTAATATTGTCCAGATAATTCACGATAGCCGCTTCCTGGATGCAAGGTACGACAGGACTTCCGTATTCCTTCTCTCCGTGGTGGGCGAGGATACAATGGATGATGCGCTTGATTTCGCTTTCTTCCACCCCATATTGCTGTAATACGTTGTGTAACTTGTGAGCTCCCAAGTAGATATGCCCGAGTAAATACATATCGGGTTGCAGATCGCCCTGGGTGGTGTATTCATATACCTTTCCGTAGTCGTGGAAAAGGATAGCCAAGATGCAACGCTCGATACGGATAGGGTAGGGCAGGCAGGGGTAGAGGCCCTGTAGCATGAATAGCATCTGGTGGGTATGGTTGGCCAAACCTCCAGGATAGGCATGATGCATACTGGTGGCAGCAGGATATTTGCAGTATGGAGCGTACAATTTGTCGGCAAACTCGCGTATGATGGATTTCAGTTTCTCGTCGGTACAGAATCCCAACAAGGTACTTATCGTCTTGTCCCACTCGTGCTGAGGGATAGGACGAGGCAGAAGGGCGTAAAAGGGATGATCGGGGGAAGGCATTTCACCTACCTTCATATCTGCCATGTTGCATGATTTTTTTCCCTGGTTTTCTTTCAGGGTAAAGAACGAAACCAATTGTCCGATAACGGGTTCCCCTGTGACAGGTACATCCCATACCGAGATGTTGAGGATCTCACTTTCGTCGGCCACTTTGAGCATAGCGTAGGGCGAACCATTGCGTGTGGTGCCATTTGCGCGTCCGATAACGATATATTCTTTCATTTGCGTAGTGTGTTAAGTTGTCTCAGTACGCAAAATTAGCGAAAAAAAGCAGATAATACACAGATGTCGCAAAAAATGTACGTCGGAGTATATGATTTTTGTTTTCTTTTCTGTAACTTTGTCGTGTAATTTGTAAATTTTATGAGCAAAACAACGTATTTTTTGGCCGTAGATTTGGGCGCAACAAGCGGCCGGACCATTTTGGGCTCTATCGAGGATGGCAAACTTTGTCAGCGTGAACTGACACGTTTCCCCAACCAGATTATTCAGACGGGGGGACATTTCTACTGGGATATATTTGCCCTATACAACGAGATTATCCGCGGTCTTCGCGTAGTAGCCGACGAAAAGATAGAACTGACAAGTATCGGTATTGATACCTGGGGTGTAGATATTGTGATGATAGGTAAGGACGGAAATGTCCTGCGCAATCCCTATTGCTATCGCGATCCGCATACCGAGGGTGCTATGGATGCTTATTTCAAATTGGTACCCAAGGAGAAGGTATATGAGAAGACGGGAATCCAGTTCATGAACTTCAACTCGCTCTTCCAACTGGCTACCCTTCGTCGTAATCAGGACTCGGCCCTGGAGGCAGCAGACAAGATTCTCTTCATGCCTGATGCCTTGATGTATATGCTTACGGGTGAAGCTGTATGCGAATACACCATTCTCAGTACAAGTCAGATGCTGGATCCTCGCACCAAGAAAATCGATCCCGAACTGATAGAGGTCATTGGTCTGAAAGAAAGCCAGTTCGGACGCTATGTAAACCCCAGCGACAAGGTGGGCGTTCTCACTCCCGAGATACAGAAGATGACAGGCCTTGGTGCTGTACCTGTGGTAGCTGTAGCAGGTCATGATACAGGTGCTGCAGTAGCTGCTGTTCCTGCTCAGAACGAGCGCTTTGCCTACCTCAGTTGTGGTACATGGAGCCTCCTGGGAATTGAGACACGAGATGCTATCATCAACAAGCAGAGCTTTGAATACAACTTCACCAACGAGGGAGGTATCGAGGGCACGACTCGCTTCCTGAAGAATATCTGCGGAATGTGGTTGCTGGAAAGCTGTCGCAAGGAATGGAAGGACGCACCAGCTGATGTGAACCAGATTAACAAGGATTCGATGACGGTCGAACCTTTCCGTAGTTTTATCCACCCTGATGATCCTCGTTTCACCAACCCATCAAGTATGGTAGAGGCCATCCAAGGCTATTGCCGCGAGACAGGACAACCTGTCCCCGAGGATTACAAGCAGATGGCACGTTGTATCTTCGAGAGTTTGGCTATGCGCTACCGTCAAGTAGTAGGTTATCTCAGAGAACTGGCTCCCTTCTCTATTGAGAAACTTCATGTAATCGGAGGTGGTTCGCGCAACGTATATCTCATGCAGATGGCAGCTAACGCACTGAATATGCCCGTTGTGACAGGCCCTATCGAGGGAACTGCCATCGGCAATATCATGTTGCAGGCTAAGGCTGCAGGATTGGTGGATGACATCTATCAGATGCGCAGTATCATAGCCGACAGTATTGACCTATGTGCCTACGAGCCACAGGATATGAAGGCATGGGATGATGCCTATGCCAAATATCTGGAAGCTACTAAAATAACGGAATGAAAACAATCTAAATAGTCAAAAATAAATGAAAGCAGAAAACATCAACAAGGCATACGAATTAGCGAAAGAACGCTATGCCGAAATCGGAATAGACACCGAGAAAGTAATCAATCAGTTGCAGAACTTCCATCTGAGCCTCCATTGCTGGCAGGCTGATGATGTGGCAGGTTTCGAGGTGCAGGCTGGTGATATGAGCGGTGGTATTCAATCTACCGGTAATTATCCTGGAAAAGCTCGCAATATCGATGAACTACGTGCTGACGTGCTGAAGGCAAAAAGCCTGATTCCTGGTAATCATCGTCTGAACCTCCATGAACTCTACGGCGATTTCCAAGGCAAAGTGGTGGATCGTGACGAGGTGACGATAGAGTATTTCCAGTCGTGGATTGATTGGGCAAAGGAGAATAACACGATGTTGGACTTCAATTCCAGCAGTTTCTCTCATCCCAAGAGCGGAAATCTCTCCCTCTCCAATCCTGACAAGGGCATACGTGACTTCTGGATTGAGCACACAAAGCGTTGCCGCGATATAGCTAATGCTATGGGTGAGGCTCAGGGTGACCCCTGTATCATGAATCTGTGGGTACACGACGGATGCAAGGATCAGAGTGTGAATCATGCTATGTATCGTCGCTTCCTGAAAGAATCTCTAGATGAAATCTTTGCCAAGAAACAACCTATGATGAAGGATTGTATCGAGGGTAAGGTATTCGGTATCGGATTGGAGAGCTTTACAGTAGGCAGCCACGATTTCTATACAGCATACGCTGCTCAGAATGGCAAGATACTGACCATCGACACAGGTCACTATCATCCCACGGAGAGTCCTGCCGACAAGGTAAGTGCTGTGCTGCAGTTTGTACCTGAACTGATGCTTCACGTAAGCCGTCCTGTACGTTGGGATAGCGACCACGTTACTATCATGGATGATCCTACACAGGAACTCTTCTCAGAAATCGTACGTGCAGATGCACTGGATCGCGTTCACTATGGTCTTGACTTCTTCGACGGAAGTATCAATCGTATTGGTGCCTATGTGATTGGCTCGCGTAGCGCTCAGAAGTGTATGCTTCGTGCCTTGCTTGAGCCTAAGGAGGAAATCTCTCGTCTGGAAATTGCAGGTCAAGGCTACAAGGTGCTCGGCCTCCTGGAGGAACAGAAAGCAATGCCTTGGCAGGCTGTATATGACGAGTTCTGCCTGCGCAACGATGTGCCTGTAGGACAGGATTACATGAAGGAAATAGATGCCTACGAGGCAACAGTTACAAGCAAGCGATAATAATCTTATTTTCAACTTAGGTAAAGAAAATCGGTCATGGAAATCATCATAGGTCTGATAATCATCGCCATTGGCGCGTTCTGCCAATCGAGTAGTTATGTGCCCATCAACAAGATAAAGGAGTGGTCGTGGGAATCCTATTGGATCGTGCAAGGCGTCTTCGCTTGGCTTGTCTTGCCCTTCCTCGGAGCTCTGCTTGCTGTACCAGAAGGACATTGCCTCTGCGAACTGTTTACAGCCGCCAATTCCTTCAACGTGTGGATGACCATCCTCTTCGGCGTTCTCTGGGGCGTGGGAGGCCTTACTTTCGGCCTCTCTATGCGCTACCTTGGCGTGGCGTTGGGGCAGAGTATCGCGTTGGGTACTTGTGCTGGATTAGGAACCATATTAGGCCCTGTATTCCTCAACGTGTTCTTTCCTGAGCAGGATCCTCTCTCCAAACTCACCTTCTCGGTGATTTTAGGTGTGGTGGTTACTTTGGTGGGTATTGCTGTCATAGGTGTAGCTGGTTCCATGAAAGCCAATTCGCTTAGCGAGGAGGAGAAGAAGCAAGCTGTCAAGGATTTCAATTTCCCCAAGGGATTGGCTATTGCCTTGCTGGCAGGTTTCATGAGTGGTTGTTTCAATGTAGGTCTTACCTTTGGTGCCAACCTGACATTCCCCGAGACAGATGCTATGTATCGTGGCCTTCCTGCCACTTTCCTGGTTACTTTAGGCGGTTTCTGTACCAATGCTATCTACTGCTTCTATCAGAATAGCCGTAATCATACGTGGAGCGACTACCGCAAAGGCTCAGTATGGTGCAACAACCTATTCTTCTGTCTCTTGGCAGGTGCTCTCTGGTATAGTCAGTTCTTCGGATTATCCCTCGGACAAGGTTTCTTGCAGGATTCACCAGCCATGCTAACCTTCTCGTTCTGCATCCTCATGGCGCTCAATGTCACATTCAGCAACGTGTGGGGTATCATCCTCAAGGAATGGAAAGGTTGCTCTGGAAAGACGATTGCTGTACTCATGCTTGGTTTGGTTATCCTCATCATCAGCAGTTTCTTACCTCAGTTGATATAATCGTATTTAGAAAGTAAAGAAAAGATATATGAAAAGTATTTTAGAGAATCGTCCCGGCCTCAAGGCTGTAATAGATCAGGTAGCCGAAGTTACTGGCTATCTGTGGCAGAAGGGTTGGGCAGAGCGTAATGGTGGTAATATTACCGTCAATGTAACAGAATTTGTAGATGACGAGATCAAGGCAATGCCAGCCATTGCTCCCGTTAAACAGATAGGCAAGGTGCTCCCCTATTTGAAGGGAACCTATTTCTATGCCAAAGGTACAGGTAAACGTATGCGTGACTTAGCGCGCTGGCCTATGCAGAATGGCTCTATCATCCGTATCTGCGATGATTGTGCTTCCTACGAGATTATCGCAGACGAGCCCGTTCTTCCTACCAGCGAGATTCCTTCACACTTGGCTCTACAGAATTATCTGCTCGAAACAGGAAGTCAGTACAAAGCTACTTTGCACACTCATCCTATCGAGTTGGTGGCTATGTCGCACATTCAGCGTTTCCTCAAGGGTGACGAGATGACACGTGTACTCTGGTCTATGATACCCGAGACACTCGCCTTTGCTCCCTTAGGTATCGGTATTGTTCCCTATGCTATTCCTGGAAGTCTTCTCTTGGCAGATGAAACACTTGAGCAGATGAAGACACACGACGTAGTATTGTGGGAGAAACACGGTACCGTAGCAGTAGGTCTCGACATCATGGATGCTTTTGATCAGACTGATGTACTCTGCAAGGCTGCCAATATCTATATGTGTGCACGCAACATGGGATCTGAGCCTGATGGTATGACCGAGGCTGAGATGCAGGAAATCAAAGATACCTTCAAACTCCCCACCAAGCGTCCCTGCTGATAGGGTGAATGAAATAGAATAAGAGATACAAAAATCACAAGAAAAATGAGAAAATTGGTATTCTTTATGTTGGCTTTTGTCGCTATGCATGTTTCGTGCAAGACGGCCACAACGGAGTCTCCCCTCAAAGGGAAACAAATCGTGTTTGTATATGGCGGTTGGGATGGTCATGCTCCTGTGCCCACTCATGACTTGTTGGCCGCTTGGCTAAGGTCACAAGGTGCCAAGGTGATTGACTCGGAATCTCTGGATATCTACACGAACAAAGAGGTGATGTCTAAGGCGGATCTGATTATCCAAACATGGACAATGGGTTCTATTACGGGCGAACAGGAGAATGGATTGCTGGAGGCTGTACGTAATGGCGCTGGCGTGGCTGGATGGCATGGCGGCTTGGGAGACTCATTCCGCAATAATACCGAGTATCAGTTTATGGTAGGCGGACAATGGGTGGCTCATCCTGGTGGTATAGTAGAGTATGAAGTGAAGATTACAGACAAGAAAGATCCTGTGACGAAGGGCTTGAAGAATTTCAAGATGAACACCGAACAGTACTACATGCAGGTGGATCCAAATGTAAAGGTGCTGGCTACTACACGCTACAACGGCAATGCTAATGCCTGGATAGACGGTTGTGTGATACCTGTCGTATGGAAGAAAATCTATGGCAAGGGTCGTGTATTCTATTCCTCGTTGTGCCATAATGAGAAGGATTTCGAAGTACCTGAGGCGTTGGAAATAATGAAGCGTGGCATCTGCTGGGCTGTAATGAGCAAATACGAAACTACAGAGAATCTGGTGAAACCTGTCTATTGATAATAGATGCGTAATAATTTTATCACATAAACTTTTTAGCGAAAATGATGAAACACAGAAAACTGAGAATGGGTATGATCGGCGGTGGAGGTAATGCTTTCATCGGCCCTGTTCACTTGATGGCTGCCCTGATGGAGAATGACATCGAATTGGTATGCGGATGCTTCAGCCGTACGTATGAGACTTCGCTTGAAACTGGAAAGAAATGGTTCTTGCCTGAATCACGCATCTATCCTACCTATCAGGAAATGATACAAAGGGAGTCTGAACTTCCCATTGATGAACGAATGGATTTTGTGGCTATTGTCACTCCCAATAATTTCCACTACGAGCAGGCTGCCATGGCATTGGATTATGGCTTTCATGTAGTGGTAGATAAACCTATGACTTTCTCTCTTGAACAAGCATTACAATTGCAGAAGAAGGTGGAGGAGGCAGGGTTGGTATTGGCACTGACACACACCTATTCTGGCTACCCCGCCGTGAAAGAGATGAAGAAACGTATCGCCAATGGAGAATTGGGCAAATTACGTCGTGTATATGTCGAATACACCCAGGGATGGTTGGCTCAGCGTATCGAGCTACAGGGCGGCAACAATGCTGGATGGCGTACAGATCCTAAGACGAGCGGTAAGGGAGGTTGTCTGGGCGATATTGCTACTCACGCATGGCACTTGTGTGAATATGTGACTGGACTGAAGGTGAAAGAATTGTGCAGCGAACTACATACCTTTGTCGAAGGACGTCCAATCGACGATGATGTAGCCGCTTTCCTGCACTTGGAACAGGGAGTGACAGCCATCCTTTCAGCAACTCAGATAGCCGTAAGCGAGGAGAATGGCTTGCGCATCCGTGTCTATGGCGAGAAGGGTGGTTTGGATTGGCAACAACAGGAACCCAATACGCTTTATGCCAAGTGGCTGGATCGTCCTACCGAACTGATACGTATGGGTACTGGCTTTGGCAATCTGTCAAGTTTGGCTCATTGGAACCTGCGTACCCCTGGAGGACATCCCGAAGGCTACATCGAGGCATTTGCCAATATCTATCGTAATTTTGCCAAGACAGTACGTGCACGTGCAAATGGCGAAGAACCTTCACCCGAATGTCTGGACTTCCCCAATGTATATGATGGCGTGCGTGGCATGCAGTTCATAGAAACTATGTACGAAGCCAATCAAAACGATTCAAAGTGGATGGATTGGATAGAAGAATAGAATGAATATCACTCACCTTACATCTCTGTCTCAATCTGGGGCAGAGATTTTTTGTACCCTGACCGAAGCGCAGTTGCGAAATCGTCTGGAACCTGAAAAAGGTATCTTCATAGCAGAGAGCCCGAAAGTGATTCATGTGGCGTTGAATGCAGGATATGAGCCCTTGGCCTTGCTTTGCGAGGAAAAGCATCTTTTGGGGGACGCAGCCTCTATTTTAGAGCGTTGCGGAGACATCCCTGTTTATACGGGAGGACGTGATCTCCTGTCGCAGTTGACGGGCTATGTTCTCACGCGAGGAGTACTTTGTGCTATGCGTCGTCCACAACCTCGACTTTTAGCTGACGTTTGCAAGGATGCACATCGCATTGTGGTGATAGATGGTGTTGTGGATTCTACCAATATCGGTGCTATTTTCCGTTCTGCTGCCGCTTTGGGTATTGATGCAGTATTACTTACGCCTGACTCATGCGATCCCCTAAATCGTCGCGCTGTACGTGTCTCGATGGGCTCTGTATTTCTCGTACCTTGGACGTGGGTGGAAACACCCTTGCATGAAACTCTTTTCTCTATAGGATTCAAGATGGCTGCAATGGCTCTGACGGATGATTCAGTACCCATCGATCATCCAGCCTTGAGACAAGAGGATAGGCTTGCTATCGTGATGGGGACAGAGGGAGACGGACTTCCGCACCACACAATCGCTGAATCTGATTATGTGGTGCGGATTCCTATGTCGCATCAGGTAGATTCCCTGAATGTGGCTGCTGCTGCAGCCGTTGCTTTTTGGGAGATGCGGTTCAGAAAGTAATCTGGAAATCTTCTTTCAGACCATAGTCGAATAGGTCGTAGGCACTTCCAGAAGCCTGCTGTTGTACACCATTCCACGATCCTGGGCCCATAACTCCTCGGTCTCGGGAATAGTGTCCTCCATACAAGTTCTTCATAGAGCCGATAATGCGTACTTCCACTTCATTTTCACCCTCTGTGAGATAAGAAGAGAGATTCATCTGGTAGGGAGGGAAGGAAATAATACCTACTTGTTTTCCATTGACCCATACCTGAGCATCTGTGCCATTCCATTCTCCCAATTGTAGGGTGTATGCCTTGCTCGTATCTGCAACTTGGTAAGTCTTTCGGTATGCTATGTCCCATGGATATTCGGGGTAGCCCTGACTTACCCATTCGCCCAATGTGAGTGTACGGGGTGCAACGATTTCCCATCCTTTCTGTGCTGGGTTGACTGAGAAGTTGCCCAACAACATTACTGGGGCAATTTCGGCATGGATGCTCATCGTTTTGCGATGGAGAGTGAGTGTGTTGATACCCATGTGAGCTCCATCTGCGGTATGGTAGTCGCCACAGCGTGCATCCAATAGCGTGTCGGGGGTATAGGAGAGTGGTGTGCCATTCAAGCTTACTTCCCAGATATCGGGGCGCTCTACAATAAAATGTAGGGAGGATAGGTCAATCTGTTCTGTGATATTAAACGTGTAGTTGATGGCGATATTACCTGTGGTGAAGGTGTCACGATCCAAGATGTCATGGCGGAACTGTACAGCTGACTCCCATGGATCGGGCATACCAAAATGACTCCATAAGCGACTGTTGGCCTCCTTGGTGTATAATTCTCCATAATTTTCTTCATCCACTTGCAGTGTGCAGAAGTCGAGATTGAAGGCATTGTCTTTTATTGGACGGATTTCCATTTCGCTGGAGGAAATCAATTCTTTTCCCTCAACCAATGGTTGTTCCATTTCTTGAATGGAAGTGGTGAGAACGGGTCTTTCTGATACGAAATACAAGGCACTCGCGGCTGGTGCAAGATGCACATCGATAGTTACTTCTTTTCCTTCCGTTTCTTGAACTGAATAAATGGCTCCTGTCAGAGCATCCATCCGATATAAGTGTTTTCCAGATAGGGAGAACGAAGCATCTGCATTCTTCTCCAGAGAGGCATTGGCAAAGAATAGCAATTGTCCGTCATCGTAGATACGACGATGGTGGAAGAGGTCGGATGATTGTAGAGAGAGGCACTTCATCGAACATTCTTGACGATAGAGATCCAGTATCTTGTCTGCGTTATCTGCATTAGTCATAGATTGGGCGAACAGGTTTTCTAATTCATTGGGCTGTTCCTCTCCATCGATATGCGTGGGTCGTTCTACAGCAATGAGACGTCCTCCGTTGCTGACAAACTTTTTCAGCAGTTCGAGGGTGGGGCGTTCCAAGTTCTCCATTCCAGGAGGAAGTATTACTGTGTGATACTTGCCAAGGCCGATACGGAAACAGTCTCCACGTACACTTCCACAATCTTTGATGATATCTTCACTTCCTAAATCGTATTCCACCTGTCCTTTTTCCAGAGTGGTGATGAACTGTTGGAAGGAATTACCGATGTTCCAAATCTCACCATTCCTGGCATACATCCACAGGGTGGTGGTAGGTTCCAGTATAAGCCAATCGTTTTGTTGCTTTCCCTGACTGAGTACCAAAGACAGACGGGCAAAATAATCATTCAGGTAATGATAATCCTCCCACCAGGGGGAGATGGAAGTGAAAACAGGTGGATAATCGTATTTACGAACGCCTGTGATGGTGGAATGACTTAGGTGTTGGTTCATGAAATTCACGCCCAAAGCGAATTCCCAATCGCCCAATCGCTTGAAGTCGGTGAAACTCATATCCCATCCACCACCTCCGTAGGTCTCGCTGAGAGTGCGCACACGACCTTTCTGGTTGGCTACACTGGAGAGTTCCTTCACGCTACGTACATTACCGAATTGTGCAGTACAAGAATTGTCATTGTACTGATTGAATAGCATGTCAATTGCAGGCATCTGATGCCAGGCGTACATGGCCATGTTATCAGGTCCCTCTTCCAAGGCGGGCCATCCGTGTTCCCAGTAATGTCCTGTCCATAGCAAATGCTTGCTTTCTGTGTATTCGTACCAAGGCTTGCTCCATCGGTCGATGAAC
Organism: Prevotellaceae bacterium UBA1743; assembly: GCA_002314945.1. Taxonomy (GTDB): domain Bacteria; phylum Bacteroidota; class Bacteroidia; order Bacteroidales; family Bacteroidaceae; genus Physcousia. Next base: position 14,462 of record DCHV01000031.1, on the reverse strand, counting down.
AACTGTAGGAGGGTTGCGTAATAATCATGGCGTAGCTTCTTCCATTTGCCATTTTCTTCTGCAAGCAGAGGCCAATTGGGACGCATGTCATACCCCCATCTCTTTTGAAATGTTTCGAAGAGGTCGGGCGTCCATCGGTAATGTCCTGAATAGGGGCTATGAATGTTGATGTTGGGCTCGTCGGTAAAGACACCCTTGACCACTGTACCAAGTTCCTTTCCAAAAGTCTTCTCATAGCCTTTCATTGTTACATCGATGAACTTCTCGGTTACGCCCTTTACCATCAGATCTACATAGGGGAAGCCACCAGTCCATGTTGATGGAGTATTCATACCCAACTGATAGACGTAATAGGTGCCTTTCTTATTGCGGTAGTCGTTGATGGAACTGGTGATATCGGTAAACGAGTCACCCTCTCGTAGCAAGCACATATAACAACTGTCGGGAACAGTCTCTTTCACTGCCCCGATTAGACATTGTCCCTGATTGTAGGATTCGGGCATCTCGTTAGGGACATGGCCACCAGCAAAACCGCTCGGGTAAGAATTCTCGTCGTAAATCCAAATATCCAATCCTAACTCTTTCCCCTTTTCCACACTATATTGCCACAGGGAGAACCAATCCTCGGATAGATATTCTGTCTCCAATCCTGGTCTGGGATGGACAAAAGCGCCTCCGAAACCTTGCTCTTTCAATTGACTGAGCATCCGGTCAACATCATCGGTTGTCATACTTGTATTCCATACCCACAGGGGAGCACTACGGAATTCCTTGTCTGGCATGGAAAATGCTTCCTGCAGATTGGCCATACACATCTCGCGCGGTTGGGACTTCTGCTCTCCAACGTTGCATCCTCCCAAGAGTAGAAGAGAGGCATACAATGCGCATATTTTGGTTTGTTTCTTCATGTGGCTTGACTTTTATCAGTTGAATAACTGGAATTCGCCGATGCCGAAGCCTAAGCCTCCTCCCTGCATGTTGAGTCGCCAGTAGCGGGCTGTAGTGGCTTCCAGATTGTCCGTCCATTCCTGATAGAAAGACTGGGTAGAGGCTGCTTCAACCCACTCGTTGCCTTTCTTGTATTCCAACTGGATATTGGCGCATCCTTTTCGAGGAACAATACGGAAACGGGTGATGGTCTCTTCTTTCTGTAAGTCCACCTCCAGAGTCGCATCCTTGTAGAAAGCATCTGCAATACGCTGGGAGTAACCGAAGTTCTCTGATGCGCCATACAGGTCGGTGGAGTCTGTGTCTATGCAACGTCCTGCTGCCCATGCACTTCCATCATTGTCGTCGAAGGCAGCGGCAGGGAAATGCAGATATACCTCGCTGAGTGAACTGGACGCTTTGGCAGGTTTGTTGTAAGCAACTGAACCGCTTGTACTGAAGGGCGTGAGAAGTTCCAACCCCTCCAGATTATTTCCAGATGTGATGCGCAATGCTACATTGCGTTTGCCTTGCAAGGTTTCTGGCAGGGTAAAGGTTATGGTGTTGTCCTGAATTGTATAGTCGATAGCTGTTCCATCGTCCGCAGTTACAGACTTGATGGCTAATTTCTTGGTGTATGGAAGGGTCAAGTTAGAACCATCGTGCATCAGTAGGTAAGCATTCTTTCCCTTCATGGTACTCACGTATGAACTGGTGGGCTTCCAGGGACCTCCCTTTGTTCCGTACAGGATTCCCTCGTGTGCTTGAATCCAGGCACCCACTTCAGCCAATCGGTCAGCGAAGTCCTGTGGAATTACGCCTAAGGAGTCTGGCCCTACATTCATCAACATATTACCATTGCCTCCTGCAGCACCGATGGTTTCCCATATCAGGTCTTCGGCAGGGCGAGGACCATCGCCATAGCGGATGGACCATTGACGGCTCTGAGACATGGTGGAGCAGGTCTCCCAGGGCAGTTCGCCATAACCACCTACAAACTGCTCGGGGGTGGACAACATACCATACTCACCGATGTAGGCATGAGACTCGTCGGGAGTGAAGGGATACAAGCGGTTGTTGAACACGATGTCGGGTTGTAACTGACGGATGAGGCTGACAATCTCCCTTGGCTTGGCAGGGCTTGGCCATCCATCGTAGTCGAACCAGAGGATATCCACCTTGCCATAGTTGGAGAGAAGTTCGGTAAGTTCCGCTTTCATCTTTTCCACATATTTGGGGGTCAACTCAGTGGTGCAGCAGTTAGGGTCGCTCCATTCACGGCAGGAGAAGTACCATCCAAGGCGCATTCCTCTGCGATGGGCGGCCTCGGCCAACTGTTGGCAGATGTCCTTGTGGTAGGGCGAGTTCATGATATTGAAGGGGTTGGCCTTGGAGTCCCATAGACAGTAACCATCGTGATGCTTGGTGGTGAGCACGATGTATTTCATGCCAGCCTGCTCGGCAATGTCAATCCAACGATCGGCATCAAACTCTGCAGGGTTGAAACGCAGGGCAAGGCTGTCGTATTTGCTTTCTCCATAACCGCCTCGCGACCAACTGATCTCTTGTCCCATGAGCGAAGAAATTCCCCAATGGAGGAACATACCATATCGGGCATCCTGCCACCAGGCTACTTCTTTCCAATAAGGATAGTTGTCTTTCTCGCTTTTCGGTTGACAAGCTGTCAACATACCTAATACAGCGCATCCGAGGATGAGGCTTTTGATAAAAAATGTTTTCATTGTTATTGTGTTTTGAATATTGTGAATCAATCGTTTACTATAGGAGTAGTCAGCAATACCACAGGCCCGAGTAGTCCAGAAGGAGAGAGTGTGATATCGGATGTGGGCTGTCCCCTGAAATCAACAGATAGGATGATGTTTGTCTTGGTGTAAGGAGTGCGCTCAGGATGAATTTCATCTCCAGCCACTCGGTTGAACCATGAATTAGCTACGGTAATCTCCAATTCGTTTCTTCCCTGTATTAGTGCTTTTGTTACATTCACTCTGAAGGGTCTTGTCCATGTTACGCCCAGATCGGTCCCGTTGAGACTTACACGTGCCATGCCCACATCTTTTACTTCGCCCAGGTCGAGGTAGTAATCGTACAATGAGGACGGTTCACCTTCGAAGGTAAAAGTGTTGACATAGTTGGCTTTTCCCGAGTAGTAACGGATGCCTTCATCCTCATTCTGTGTCCAATCAGTGAGGGTGGAGAATATTGTGGAATCTGGTCCTCCCCATTTTGGATCGAACTTCACCACCCATGGACCTTCCACCGTTTGGCAGAAAGCGTATTCTTTGTCATTCTGTCCTATCGTTCCACATGAGTCATTGGGGATAGGTTCGTTGAAAACAATAATGGCACTTCCGAATGGGTCAAATTTCAAGGGAATACGTGTTCTTCCTTCGGATTGTGAGAATTGTGGGAGGGAAGAAATACTTCCGTCTAATGCATCCCATCGTTCGGGCGCTTTGCCCTGCACGCGGAAAAGGCAGTTTACACTTTGTGGCTTGTCTGTCACGTTGCTTACATAGTAGAGGTCTTTCCCTTCGAACGTATAATGGATGAAGTCAAATTCAGTCAAAGAGTCATCTTCTTCTACTGCAAAGTCGGGCATAAGTCCTTGGGAAAGGAGAAATTCACGTGCGGATATTCCCCATGCAACAGTACCCTTGCCGTATGAACGCGAACCTTTCTCCGATGCTTTGTCCCATATCTTGTCTGCAAGGGATGCAAAGTGAATCTTGGCATCCTCTCCTCCTACGAGTGACACACTACGAGTGGGTTTCTCGCCAATCACTGTGGCTCCCTTGCGCAGAAGGTATTCCACCTTTTTCAGAGCAGCCATCGAAAGTACTTTGTGGTCGGGTAGTACCAAGACGCGATAGGTTAATCCCGAGGGAGCAACAATCCTCCCCTCACGATTTACCATTAATTGAAGAAGTGCGTCTTCGCTCGTGACATCGTAGTCGAAACCTGGCATACATCCAGCCATATCTGCATGTTTGTAGGGGTATATGACAGGGGTGTGATCACCATAGTAATACAGAACGTCGCCTTGGAAACGTGCATCCTGCACCAAGGATTGTACCCTGTGCATGTATTGAGTGAAACCGTCGGCCATATCCCACCACGTCAGACGTGGGTTGATGTGGGTTCCTGCAAAATATTCCTGTCCAGGTAGCCCCATTTCGCGAGGCGAACAGGTAAAGGTGTGGAAATACACACGGTTCAGACCTCCACAAATCTCATGGTCGAAGGATGATTTTTGGTTGTGCCATATCTCGTCATTCCAATGAGGTCCGATTGTAGTAAAGGACTCTGCCCCTACGATTTTCTTTCCATAGATATGAGCGGATGACGATGCTTGTTTTAGGAAAAAGCGATCACAATTTCTTGGACGATGGGGAGAAGGGGCCCAAAATTCACTCATCACGATATCGCTGAAGGAGTAGTTACGTACTCCGTCGAAGGGACCTGCGTGAGGGCCTGCTGATTCTGGCTGTATGCCCATACCGTGAGCATGAGCATAGTCGGCAAACCGTTTGTAGTGGTAATAGGCCACATCGTGTCCTACCGTTTTGCGGAAGTCTGCCAAAAAGGCGTGTGTAGTCGCCATGTCGTCCACTACATATCCAGCGGCCACGGGTAGGTAACGGATTACGTCATATCCGTTCAGAGCCTTGAAATCTTCTGTGAAACAATCCGTCCAGTTCATACCTCCACATTCCCAACTGTCAGTTTCCATGAAGGTGAGGGTTTTTCCTACATGATGTTCAGCCACTTTCAGAATAGGATCTACCACGTTTTTTAGGTATTCGTCAATCGCTTCGGGTTTCAGATAATCCAGTACCAATCCTTGCCATGTTTGGCTTGAGGTGGAGACAACAGCTCCCGTACAGGTGTATCCAAATCGCATCACCACCCATGTGCCCTCTGGCACTTTCCACTTGAAGTTTCCTTCTGAGTCCATTTGCTGGCTTACGTCTATGATTTCGGATTGATGCACAATGTAAGTGGTGTCGGCATTTTGCTCGTTTCCCTCCTGATTATCCAAAAGGAAACGACAGTCGGGCGCACTACCTCCTAATTCGTGAATGCTCAGTTTGTAAGCAAGATGATGAATCGGCTGGGGAGATGTATGTCGAGAATCAATCGGAAATGCGAGAACTGCAATGTCACGGTAGAAATCTCTCACCGTACGTGGCTGTTCCAGATGGAGAGATACTTCCCTGCCACCTTCCACCCTCACCTCCGAATGAGTGAGGAGTTTGGCTGCTTGTTCGGGCGTGATGTCGGGGCCTCCTAAGTTCCAACCGCTCTGTATATTGAATCCTATTTCCAAACCTAATCTTTCTGCTTCGTCCAACGCATAGACAAAAAGTTCATTCCATTCCTTTGAACCGAATTTTGGACCAGCGGGGATGTCCTTGTTCCCACGTTGATTGTACCCACCGGCATCGAATATCATAGCGCCCTGAAATCCTTTCTCCTTCATGGCTTCCAGATCGGATGTGATGGCTTCTCGAGTCACATTGCCGTTGAGCCACCACCACCAGCAGTTCAACCCACATTGTGTGGGTGGATTCTGAAATCGGTTGCGCAATTCTTCATACGTGGCCGTAGGTGCGGGTTGTGGCAACCGCTGGCAACTTATTGCCAACAATATGATAGCACACAATATGGAATAGGATTTCTTCATGCGAATCTCGTGATATGATACTTATTTGGCTTGATGGACAGGAATACGTGTGATTCGTTCTATGAAATAGGCTTTGATGGAGTCGGCTTGTTCTGGCGTGACGGAGAGATAGCGTCTCGTGCCGTTCTCGTCGGGAGTGAAGAGGGTGGAGCCTTCATCTGTAACGGTGATATTGCCTGCGGGGGATACGGTGAATCGGTCACCTCCTTCTACGGCATACAATACGGCAGTCGGATCCCAAGTCTGACGATCGTACGGCATCTCCATATATGCTTTGTATCCTTCTGCTACGGGATGTCCCTCTTTGGCCCAGTTGAAGTCATTTTCGATGCTACTGCCAGGGTAAAGTATGGCATTGCCAACTTCCCAAGGGGAGGTAACTACGGGAGTCGGCCATTGTTCGAAGATGGTTTTGGCAGCAGGGATATCTACCGCCACATTATATTCGTGCATGTCTGGATTCTCGAAATTTCCTGCCATTGTCACGAGTAGCTTCACTTTCTTTGCCACCAGTTCCTTTCCTGTCAACTTGGAGTACTCATCGGCAGGGGTGTTCAATAGACGTACCAAGTTTGTCGAGAAACCTACAGAGGCGATAGTCACCGAATGGTCGGGCTGTTGTGCCAATACCTTGCGATACAGGATGTGTGCATCCATGTAATTATCGTAATCAGGGTGAGACCTTGCGAACAGAGGTTCTCCTGCCTCGTTTTTCATCAGAGTGACCTTTTTTGCAAAATGTAAGTTCTCGGGACCTGCTTGTGCCCCATTACGCACCACTCCGATGGGTATGTCTGGATAACCATACCAAGTGTTCAGGATGTCGAGATATTCGGCTGATCCTGTACCGTCCTTGTTTACACCCACCATCAGCAGGTTGATGCGTCCTTCTTCCTGATATTTGTACAGGAGGTCCATTGCGAGTGCATCATCCACATCATTACCGATGTCTGTCTCCATGATTACGAGTTGAACCTGTGGCGTCTTGTTGCAACTGCTTGCAAAACATGCAATAATTACTGCCAAAATGATGTTTCTTGCTTTCATTTCTCTTGTGATGTTAAAATAGAAAAAGAAAAGGTAGTCTGAAAAGTACAGACCACCTTTCTTCTTTTCGGTTACATGTTATTTCAGTGGGGGGAAACTTGCGATACGCAGACGTGCAGCCCCCATAGGTACAAGCGTGATTTCTTCCGTCTCAGCACGGGGCTCGTCTGATTCAGGCAATACTTGGCAGGTTCCAGTTTGATCTAATCCCCATGATGGGATTCTTGCTCCTTGAGCCTTGATGTGCAAAGGAACATTCTTTAGGTTGAAGGGCATATCATCCTCTGGCCATTCACCCTTGATGACCTGCATGCCATTCAGATTGCCGTCCAAGGCATAGTTCCAGGGTGTCTCGGGATATATTTCGTAAGTGGGCCACTTGCTGGCGTCTGCATTTTCCTGCCAGTGTGAATCGCCAATGGCATTGGCTTTGCTGTCCACCAATTCGTACCGTTCCTGAATTTCCAAACTTAGGCTTAGGGGGCCATAATTTATACTTTGGCTGTTCTTGTTCAGACTCCATTGTCTCATGGAGAGTTGCATGGGGAAGCAGAGTTCCACCTTGTCCTTGTTTGTCCAGGTGCGGTTTATGCACAACAAACCGCTTTCCACTTTGCAACCCACCTTCTTGCCGTTAACCTTCACGCTGGCATCTTTTGCCCATGTTGGAATACGTAGGTACAATGGGAAGGCGGTCTCTTCCTGCAGGTCGTTTACTGTCACGCTGATGTGTTCATCGAAGGGGTAATGCGTTTCCTCGTTGAGGGTCACCTCTTTGCGGTCGCCTACTAAAAGCGTTGTTTTGCAGTCACCATAGATGAGTAGGGCGGCACCTCCATCAGCACTTGCCAGAACGAGATTCTGGGCATAGTAGGGCCATCCCATTGCGTGGTTGTGCTGGCAGCAACGGCTACTGAAAGGATTCATACAGAGGAATGGACCTCCGTTCTGTACACTTGGCGCATGATTCTTGGAGTCTGCCAAAACCATATTGGGGCTTGTCAGGTAACGTAGTGCCCGCATATTGTCTGTCATTGCAGCAGGGAGACTGTTAAAGGCAACGTCTTCCAGATTCTCCATCCATTTGATGTCACCTGTTTGTGCCATCAGTATCTCGTCACTCAGCATTTGCTCTACGAAGCCGCACGTTTCGGTGGCTTGACGGGGATCCACATAGCCTAAACGGCAGTTCTCGTCACTACCGAACATACCGCCAGGTACTTGACCGTAGATACGACGTATCAGGTTGAAGTTGTTGTAAGTGGCTTTCAGCATAGCGGAATCTTTGCTTACGAGGAAGTACTCTGCTGGTTCACGGAAACATTCTGCTACGTTCACGTTGTGCCAGTTTGGCAGATTGGTATCTTGATGCCAGTTGGCCGTGCAACGATGAATCTTGTGCATCAGGTCGAGTAGGAACTCGTCACCTGTCTGGTTATATAGCCAGATAACACTCAGCAGATTGTCGCCACCGCGAGAGTTCTCCCAGTAGGAGCGCAGGAGTCTGTCATCTGGATATGCCAACTGCCAACGGAAATAGCCTTTCATTACGCTGATAACACGCTCGTCTCCACTGTACATGTAATAGTCCTGTAGGATTTGCAGAGCCAGCATGTTGGCCCATAGTTCTCTACGCCCGTCTGCTTCGGCATTGATGGGGCCGAAATATCCGTCCTCCTGTGCGCTGGATAGGATAGCCTCAATCCAGATTTTTGTCTCATCGAGCATCTTGCTGTCGCTCAGGATGTATGCCATGTTGCTATATCCGCGCAACCAGTAGGGGACTTCCTCCCAACCGTGTGAACCACCATTTACGAGCCATGCATTGTCATTCTTGTCAAGCCAGGCGCTGATTTCTCCTAAATTGCCTGCCAATCCGTCCTTCATCAAGGCAACTTGTTTGCCTATCCATCCACGAGGCGTGATTGCCGAGGGGGGTAGTTTCATGAAAGGCTGCTGTACCAAAGGAGCACGGTTGTTGAGGTAGTTCTGACTGGTGCATTCTATCTCGTTGGGAGATATCATGCGAGCTTCTGTGCCACTTTGTCCTCCGCAAGAGCACAACGTCAATATGCCGCTTAGACATACGAGAATGGATTTCTTCTTCATTATTATATTTTTTAGAATTATCTGCTGCAAAGATACATGTTTTATCCCATATTCCAACGAATTAGGGCAAAAAAATCCCTGCCAGTTTGATTTCTGACAGGGATTCTATTTAGTTTGTTATTGAATGAGGGCTTTTCCTTACATCATGCCGCCCATACCGCCCATGCCGGGAGCGCCACCGCCCATAGGCATTTCGGGTTTCTCTTCCTTTGCTTCGCAGATTACACATTCGGTAGTCAGGAACATACCGGCGATGCTGGCAGCATTCTCCAATGCTACGCGAGTAACCTTGGCAGGGTCGATGATTCCGCATTCCTTCAGGTTCTCGTACTTGTCAGCACGTGCGTTGTAACCATAGTCACCCTTGCCCTGACGTACGTTGTTTACTACAACGCTACCTTCCAGACCTGCATTTTCTACAATCTGACGCAGAGGTTCCTCGATGGCACGCTTGATAATGTTGATACCAGTGGTTTCATCGGCGTTGACACCTTCCATGCCTTCCAAATCACTGATGGCGCGGATGTAAGCTACACCACCACCAGGGATGATACCCTCTTCGATAGCAGCACGGGTAGCACACAAAGCGTCATCTACGCGATCCTTCTTCTCCTTCATTTCTACCTCGCTGGGAGCACCTACGTAGAGGACTGCTACACCACCGCTCAACTTGGCCAGACGTTCCTGCAGTTTCTCCTTGTCGTAGTCGCTGGTAGAGTTGGCCAACTCGTTCTTAATCTGGTTAACACGATCCTTGATCAGCTCGCTTTCGCCATGACCGTTCACAATAGTGGTGTTGTCCTTGCTTACGGTAACCTTGTCGCAAGAACCCAGCATCTCGATGGTAGCCTGCTCCAGTTTCAAACCAGTGTCCTCGCTGATTACCAAGCCGCCCGTCAGGGTGGCGATATCCTGCAACATAGCCTTGCGACGATCGCCAAAGCCAGGAGCCTTCACAGCGCAAATCTTCAACTGGCTGCGCAGACGGTTTACTACCAGGGTGGTCAGAGCTTCAGAATCCACATCCTCGGCAATTACCAGCAGGGGACGGCCGCTCTGTACGGCAGGTTCCAGAATGGGCAGGAAATCCTTCAGATTGCTTATCTTCTTGTCATAGATGAGGATGTAGGGGTTCTCCATCACACATTCCATCTTCTCCGTGTCAGTCACGAAGTAGGCAGACAGATAACCACGGTCGAACTGCATACCTTCCACTACACCGATTGTGGTGTCGCGACCCTTAGCTTCCTCGATGGTGATTACGCCATCCTTGCTTACTTTCTGCATAGCCTCGGCCAGCAGTTTGCCGATTTCAGGATCGTTGTTGGCACTTACGGTAGCTACCTGCTCTATCTTGCTATAGTCGCTGCCTACCTGCTCGGATTGAGCCTTGATGTTTTCTACCACCTTGGCAACGGCCTTGTCGATACCGCGCTTCAGATCCATTGGGTTGGCACCTGCAGCTACGTTGCGTAAGCCTTCGCGTACGATAGCCTGAGCCAATACGGTAGCGGTTGTTGTTCCGTCACCTGCATCATCACCCGTCTTGCTGGCTACGTTCTTTACCAACTGTGCACCTGCATTCTGGAATGCGTCTGCCAACTCGATTTCCTTGGCAACGGTTACACCATCCTTGGTAATCTGGGGGGCACCGAACTTCTTCTCGATGATTACGTTGCGTCCCTTAGGACCGAGAGTTACCTTTACTGCGTTGGCCAACTGGTCAACACCCTTCTTCATCTGCTCGCGAGCTTCGATGTTGAATTTAATATCTTTTGCCATGATTGCTTCTTTTTATTTGTTCTTTTTCTGTTCTATATATGTGGATCAACCCATGATAGCCACTACATCGCTCTGACGCATAATCAGGTATTTCTTACCTTCCAGTTCCAGTTCAGTACCAGCATACTTTCCGTACAGTACTTTGTCACCTTCCTTCAGAATCATTTCTTCGTCCTTGGTGCCCTTGCCGGCTGCTACTACGATGCCCTGGAGGGGTTTCTCCTTAGCGGTGTCAGGAATGATGATACCACCGATAGTCTTTGTCTCTGCAGGTGCGGGCTCTATCAGCACGCGGTCTGCCAATGGTTTGATGTTCATAGTCATTGTTTTGTTATAATTTTGTTGTTTTTTGAATCATTTTGCCCTCCATGTAGCGAAGAGTGTGCCAAATGCGTTTATTGTGCCAAATTGTCAGTCCTCTACTGACATCTTTGCCGTTCGTTCCATTACGACATGGCACATTTTCCCTTGGATAGAGCGTATTTTTTTATTCATCCTTGTGCTGACTCGAAAAAATCCGTTAAATTTGCATCAAATACATAAATTAAATGATACGTATGAAATACAGAAGTGTATTGGCTGCTGTTGCAGCGATGTTATGTGTGGGTACGTCCTGCACCGATTCGTCCATCCCTCAGGAGATGGTCGACAATTTCCGTCAGATTCCCGAGAATCAGCGGATGGCTGTATATTGGTATTGGATGTCGGATAATATTTCCTGCGAGGGAGTGGTCAAGGATCTTGAGGCTATGAAAGCAAAGGGAATAACCCGTGCCTATATCGGCAATATCTGGCAGGATGCTATCGAGGCAGGCTCTGTCCCTGTGTTCAGCGATGGATGGTATGACGTGCTGCATGCAGCCCTGAAGCGTGCCAGCGAACTTGATATGGAGATAGGCCTCTTCAACTGCCCTGGATGGAGCCAGTCGGGAGGTCCTTGGGTGAAGCCTGAGCAGTCGATGCGTTACCTCGACAGCCAGACCATCCGTGTGGAGAGTACAGGTCAGCCCATCCAGCTTCCCTTCCTGCCCGAGCGGGGTACTCAGGAGCGTCTGCTGGCATATCCCGACCAATCCGGCCAGTTCTATTCTCAGACAGTAGAGATTGATCGCCCTACCTCCGAGACCTGGCCGAAAGACATTTCTCTCGATGCTGCATTCACGTTGCGTAGTCTGTCCTTCTCTGCTCCAGAAAGGATGTTGGCAGATTGTGCCATTCAGGTACCTGATGGAGCCGGTTTTCGGACTGTAAAACTGATACATCTCGATCGTACCAATTTCGATGTGAATGTGGGCTTTCGTCCTCATGCTGAGATATGTGTGGCTTTGCCTGACCTGCAGACGCAACAGGTGCGACTCGAATTTCACGGAGGTATTCCCTTCCATTGTCAAGTGACCCTCTCGGACGAGCCTCGCATAGAGCGTTTCGAGGAGAAATCTCTTGGCAAGATGTTCCAGACTCCTCTGCCCATGTGGGGCGAATATATGTGGGAGACACAGCCAGAGCCTCAGGGAGCATCCCTTGTCCAGGCTGAACAGGTGTTGGATCTTACAGACAAGGTGGAAGGTGATGGTACGATAGTCCTACCCGATGGGAAATGGGTCGTTATGCGTACTTATATGCGTTCCACAGGCGTCATGAATTCACCCGCTGCACCATACGCCACAGGACTGGAGGTTGACAAGATGAGTCGTCAGCATGTAGCCTCCCACTTTGATGCCTTCTTGGGTGAGGTGCTTCGACGCATTCCTGCCGAGGATCGCACTTCTTTCCGTGTCGTGGTGGAGGATAGTTACGAGATGGGTAGCCAGAACTGGACAGATGATATGATTGAGAAATTTCAGGAGCGTTATGGCTACGACCCTGTGCCTTTCATTCCTACTCTGTACGGACAGGTGATAGGCTCTCAGGATCAGAGCGAGCGTTTCCTCTGGGACCTTCGTCGTCTTGTGGCCGACCGTATTGCCTACGACTATGTGGGAGGCCTGCGTGATGTCAGTCACGAACATAACCTCACCACCTGGCTCGAATGCTATGGCCATTGGGGCTTCCCCAGCGAGTTCCTGATGTATGGCGGACAGAGTGACGAAGTGGGTGGCGAGTTCTGGAGTGAAGGCTCTCTGGGTGACATAGAGAATCGTGCTGCCAGCAGTTGTGCTCATATCTATGGCAAACAGAAGGTGTGGGCCGAGTCTTGTACCTCGGGCGGACCAATCTATAGCCGCTACCCATACGTGATGAAACAGCGTACCGACCGTTTCTTCTGCGAGGGAATCAATTCCACTCTCCTACACCTCTATATCCAGCAGCCTGATGATGTCAAATATCCTGGTATCAGCGCCTGGTTTGGCAATGAGTTCAATCGCAAGAATGTATGGTGGGAAGATATGGACCTTTTTACCGACTATCTGCGTCGTTGCAACTACATGTTGCAGCAGGGCCGCTATGTGGCTGATGTGGCTTATTTCATTGGCGAGGATGCGCCCAAGATGACGGGCGAATGCAATCCCGCTCTGCCGAGAGGCTACAGCTTCGACTATATCAATGCCGAGGTGTTGCTCACCAAGTCAACTGTCAGCAAGGGAATGCTGCAGTTGGAGGGCGGTATGCAGTATCGTGTGTTGGTGCTGCCCAAGCAGAAGACCATGCGTCCCGAGGTGCTGGAGAAAATAGCTGAATTTACCCGCCAAGGTCTTGTGGTGCTGGGTCCTCAACCCGAGACATCCCCCAGTTTGCAGGGGTATCCCGAAGCAGATTCCCGGGTGAAGGCATTGGCACAGGAAATGTGGGGCGCACCTACCTACGGTCAGGGACGTGTCTATCCCGATGGTACGGGGCTGCAAACTGTCCTCGACGAAACTCAGGTATTGCCCGACTGCTATGTAGATCCGGCCAAACCTGTTGTCTTCCTGCATCGTACCATGCCGGGGGCTGACTCCTATTTCCTGAGCAACCAGAGTGAAGAGACAATCTCCTTCGAGGCTGCTTTCCGTGTTACTGGCATGGTGCCTCAACTGTGGAATCCCGTGGATGGTGAACAGCGTCCTCTGCCTCAGTTTGAGGATAACGGCAGTACGACACTCGTACCTATGACCCTCCTCCCCAATCAGAGCGCCTTTGTGGTGTTCGGCAAGGGAAAGGCTGTATCGAGCGACAAGGCCAACTTCCCCGAGGCTACTGTGCTTGCAACTGTGGAGACCCCTTGGACAGTTTCCTTCCAGAGTGAGATGCGAGGCCCGTCTGAGCCACAGACCTTCGAGCAGTTGGTAGATTGGACCACATCACTGGATGAGGCTATTCGCTATTATTCAGGTAAGGCAACCTATACCAATACCCTCTCTTTGGCCTCTCTGCCAGCCGAACCAGTCTATCTCGACTTGGGTCGCGTCATGGTCATGGCTCGTGTCTATGTAAACGATGAGTATGCTGGAGGCGCATGGACCTATCCCTATCAGGTAAATGTGACACCTTTCCTGAGGGAAGGTGACAATACCTTGCGCGTAGAAGTAGTCAACAACTGGATGAACCGCCTCATCGGTGATGAGCAATTGCCTGTCGAGCAGCGTTGTACATGGACCAGTTGCAATCCCTGGAAGGCCGATTCGGAATTGCAGACATCCGGTCTCCTGGGCCCTGTCCAACTGAAGACGTACTAAGAGGCACCAGAGGCATTGCCCCATAGTGTAAACAAACACACAAAGATTCTACGAAACGTAAATGACAAGGGTGGGAGAATGCATCTCGTCATTCTCCACCATCCCTCGTCATTCCTTCGATAACCCTTCGGTAGCCCTTGTTCCTGTCGGGTAGGTATCGGAGGTATTGATAACCGAATAATCTACACCTTAATCCTGGTGTTGGGTCAATTACAGATGAAAGCATGGAGTCAAAT
>DCHV01000024.1:4413-16572 GCA_002314945.1 Prevotellaceae bacterium UBA1743 | reverse complement strand
TAGAGTATCAAACTTGGGTTAAAAAATGGCAGTGGGTGTCAATTTTTGGCACCCCTCCGTGTATAGGGTTATGGGATGGTTGATGTATCTCTCCGTTCTCTCTGCGAAAAGTCCTGACATATCATAGCGCGCACGATAGGAAGGGATTTCGAAGGGATATCGAAGGGATATAGAACCCCTCTGAGAGAGAAAATATTTACAGGTCTTCCCGGTAGGATATTGGCGACAAGAAAAGGGGCACTGGATAAGTCTCCAATGCCCCCTTGAAAAAACGGTGGATGGATGAATTACTTCATCATGTATTTCTGACCCTCAATGATGTAGAGTCCATTCAAAGCCTTCAGGTCATCAGCTGTGGCATTCTTCTTGATCAGCTTGCCATCAACGGTATAGACGTTGACTGCCTTTCCACCAAAGGTGATTGCGTTGATCTTGTCTGCCTTGGCGCCATTGTTTTCATCAGCATCGGGCGATACATAGTAGATGGCATATACCAGGTATTTGTAAGGCTTGCCGTTGAGGATGAGGCCCTCCAAAGCCAGGGAGAATACAGCCAGGCTCTGAGTGGTGATGGGATGATCGAGTGTGACGGTGATTACCTTGCCATCGAGAGAGAGAGAGCATTCTGCCAATTCGTTCTGGAACTGGTCTGTCAGTATGCAACCCGTATTCTCGGACAGTTCGACTGTACGTGCGCCACCTACGGTGATGTGGAACTCGGAAAGTTCCTTCAGTACGTTCTGAGCATCTTCGCTGGCAGGAGTAGGATCGAATGTGAAGTCGTACCTGAACAGGGCATTCATTTCCTCGTCGGTGGTGAAGGTTACAGAGGGAAGGTTCTCTGTCTGGTCGAAGATGATGTCACCGAAGTTGGTCTCCCAGTCGGCTGTGCTGTAGTCAATGACGTAGATACGCTTGAGGTCGAGGCGGTACTCTGTCTCATAGTCCAAATCAGAGACATAGAGGTTCTTTACTCCGAACTCGATATCGAAGTCAGCATCGATGTTTGATTTTACGACTTCTCCGGTCTTTACGTTCACTACATCGTAGGTGAAGCAGGGAGCGAGCATGAAGCTCATCATGGCGAGGTTCTCATCAAGAATACGACCGTCGTAGGTGCAGGTTACCTTGAAGGTTCCGTCCTCGTCGTCGATCATCTCACCCGTGGCTACTTTCAGGGCTACATTCTCGATGCTTACCTTGGGAGCCTGGTTGGTGGTGAAGGTGACCGAAGGAAGATTCTCTGTCTGGTCGAAGATAACGTCTCCGAAGTTGGTTTCCCAGTCTGCTGTGCTGTAGTCGATAACGTAGATACGCTTGAGGTCGAGGCGGTACTCTGTTCCCAATTCCAAACCGGAGATGTAGAGGTTCTTGCTACCACTCTCGATGTCGAAGTCAGCGTCGATGTTGCTCTTTACAGTCTCACCCGTAGCTACATTCACTACATCGTAGGTGAAGCAGGGTGCGAGCATGAAACTCATCCAGGCGAGGTTCTCGTCGAGAATCTGACCGTCGTAGGTGCAGGTAACCTTGAAGGTGCCGTCCTCGTCAATCTTCTCACCCTCAGCTACACTCAGAGCTACGTTCTCGATACTTACCTTGGGAGCCTGGTTGGTGGTGAAGGTGACAGAAGGAAGATTCTCCGTCTGGTCGAAGATAACGTCTCCGAAGTTGGTTTCCCAGTCTGCTGTGGTGTAGTCGATAACGTAGATACGCTTGAGGTCGAGTCGGTACTCTGTTCCCAATTCCAAACCGGAGATGTAGAGGTTCTTGCTACCACTCTCGATATCGAAATCTGCGTCAATACCGCTCTTTACAGTCTCACCTGTAGCTACATTCACTACATCGTAGGTGAAGCAGGGAGCGAGCATGAAGCTCATCCAGGCGAGGTTCTCGTCGAGAATCTGACCGTCGTAGGTGCAGGTAACCTTGAAGGTTCCGTCCTCGTCAATCTTCTCACCCTCAGCTACACTCAGGGCTACGTTCTCGATGCTTACTTTGGGAGCCTGATTGGTGGTGAAGGTGACTGAGGGAAGGCTCTCTGTCTGGTCGAAGATAACGTCTCCGAAGTTGGTCTCCCAGTCAGCTGTAGTGTAGTCGATAACGTAGATACGCTTGAGATCGAGGCGGTACTCTGTGCCCAATTCCAAACCGGAGATGTAGAGGTTCTTGCTACCACTCTCGATATCGAAGTCTGCGTCAATACCGCTCTTTACAGTCTCACCTGTAGCTACGTTCACTACATCGTAGGTAAAGCAGGGAGCGAGCATGAAACTCATCATGGAGAGATTGTCATCAAGAATCTGACCATCGTAGGTACAGGTAACCTTGAAGGTGCCGTCCTCGTCAATCTTCTCACCCTCAGCTACACTCAGGGCTACATTCTGGATACTTACTTGTTCGCTGGCCATCGTGGTAAGACCACATACGAGAGCGAACATCAAAAGAAACATTTTTCTCATACTTGTTGATTTTTTTAGAATGAATATTTATTAAAGTTAATACATTTTGATATAACTGATTCCCGAGATGGGATGGTCGAACGAGGATAGGTCTTTCATCCTCAGACGGAGAGAACCTTCTGCCTCGGTACTCATTTCCGAGATCTCGTTCATCGCATAATGGTCGGATGTGGCATCTGTGTGATACACGACCATCGTACCATGCTCCGCCTGTGGAGTGCCCGGGTGGAGATTGATGATGGCTGTGCTGTTGGACTTGCCTCCCAACTCCTCGACGGAATAATACCGGTTGCTTCCTACCCATCCGTAGCCCATATTGGCATGGAAGGAATTGTTCCCCAGATAGCCATCCACGATAAATGTGTGTCCTCCGCTGGAATAGATGATGGGCCACCCCTTGTCCAAATTATCCCGTAGCAGGGAGGCCCATTCCTCGTCGGAATACTGGTTGCGGGCTACGAGTCTGGCTTCCTGGTGATAGCCAAAATAGTCCTTGAGTGCCGACAGGGCGTAGTATTCGCTCGACCCTGAGAAGGAAGTGCTATAATCCATCCATACAGAGACTCCACATTGGTAGATGAGTTGGGAAGCAGAGGGACTGGTGTGCTCCATGTCCTCCCATCTGTACCAGGTCTCGGCATAATTGGCAGAGAGCATTTTCCCATGCCAGACGTAGCAACTCTTCCCCGTGCCGTGTGGAGGATAGTGGTGATAGTTCATCACCTGAGCCATGGCGATAGCTACACATCCAGCCAAAGTTCCCTCGGGGCAGTCGGCGTTGTAGGGCGCAGTCTGGCACCACGCAGTCTGGATGAGTGGTTCTACTTGTGACCTCGCTTCCTGGGCAAGGAAAACGAGGCACGACAATCCTATCAGCCAGGATTTCCTCATCTGTATTTCTTCCCTCCTATGATTTTGATGCCTTTCTGACTGCTCAGCTGAGAAGCATCTATGCGAATGCCCTGCAGATTGTAGGCAGGTTGCGGATGTTGGATATTCTGGGGAATAGACGAGAGTCCGTCCTCCAATAGGCCCTGTACATCAGTCTGACTACCGCTGGAGGTACGTGAGCAAGTTCCCCACAGGGTGCCGTTGCTGGCTACGCCTAAGTAGTAGGATGGAGTGATGCAGGTGATTCCCCCTTGTTCATCTGCATCTATGGCTACACTACCGATGGAGAACCATTTGCCCGTCGGCAACAGGGTTGCACCTATCGTGTAGCGGTATTTTTCGTTCGTAGTGGCCATGTCTGCCTTCTGTGCTCCGGTAATGGCACTCCAGCAGAGGGAGAAATCCTCCTTGCTGAGGCACGATGTCCACTGGTCGCACCATAGGTCGGGCTGAGCGGGAGAGAAAGCGAGAGGTGAGGACTGGGTACCTGCAAGGTACAACTTATCTCCCTGTACCTGCATGGCATTCACCTCGTTGGCATACCAGTAACGATCTCCTGTGTGTTGTCCCAAATTGCTTACTTTCCCACTGACAGGTTGCGCGATGAGGCTACAATATACATCCGTTCCAGCTGAAATCTCCTGTGAGGTGCTACCCATCGTCAGAGTGGCGCTACCTGTGGAGATAAGGGCTACATACACCTCGTCCGTATCACATGCCAGACAGATGCTACATGCATTATTGCCGGTGGCATTCTCCAGAGTGGTGTTCTGCATACATAGTTCCTCGCGAACTCCTCCCAAGTCTTCCTGTGAGAAGGATAAGACCTCCAGCGTGACGGCATCATACAACACGCCCATTCCATTGATATAGCCGCTGGTACGTGTCAGACCTTCCATGGTAAACGTACCCCCAAAGCGTGCAGCCAACCATACTCTGCCCTTGCAGATACCCAGACTGACAGGACGGAACGTAGAATCGAATTCGTATGCTTCCTTGGAGGCAAGTGCGGAATTCTTGCTCAATACAATCGTCTGGATAGCCTTCAACTGACCTGTGCTGGAATAGCAGGCAAGGAAGGCGTTGGCCATTTCATGAGTGTCGGTACTTCCTGTGAGTGTCTGGCTTGTTCCGTCGGTGCTCTCAGCAATCACATCATCTGCAAAGAGGCCAGCCACATAGACGTTCTCTTCTTCGTCCGTAGTGACAGTGGTGATGCGACATGCTCCCAGCAGACCTACGCACCACAGCGGTGTGCCATGATCATCCATAGCTGCGAGGTATGCACTCGTGGCAACAGGTTCGAGTAACTTGTCTCCAAAGAGGAATGGTAGGTCAAACCGGCCTGTCTGGAATACGGTACCTTTGCATCCTATAGCCATAGGAGCAGGTACAGGGGCGTATTTGTCTGTGTAGGTCTCTGCGGATGCAAGCGTGCTGAAATCCGATGTCCATTGTATGTTCTCTGCAGGTGAAAGAAGGGGACAAAGTGCGAGAAGGAGGGTGAGTATGTGTTTCATTGTTTCTAAGTAATTTTATCAGTTCTGTTCGGAGGCTAAATTAGGATTGGCGGAAATTGCCTCCTTGGGGAGTGGCAAGGTATAGCGGCTGTCTCCCTCATTCAGTTCGTAGGTGATGCCCTCGTATTGCTTGGACAGACGAGGCTGGGTCGTGCGTCGGAGGTCGAACCATCTGTGTCCCTCGAAGGCTAATTCATGACTTCTCTCTTCGAGTACAAAGGTTATCAGCTGGTCGTTGCTCATATTGCCCAATTCATTCAACAGGGTAGGGAGGATAGCTTTCAGATATCGCTTTTCCATGAGTGGCGTCAGATAGTTCATAGCCTTTTCCCTCTCGCCTAAACGAAGGGCACATTCTGCGGCAGTCAGGTAGCACTCAGCCGTACGGATCGTACTTCGGCTCTGGTCTGTTCCCCCCTTCAGCAGTTCGTAGATACGGCTTGTCTTAGCCTTGAAGAAACGGCTCTTGCGCATATCCCCGCTGCGGTAGGACTGGATGAATTCCGTATTGGGAATGCCTGCTGCCTTGTACGCGGACTTCATAACTTTCTCCAATGCCATCAGGTTCTCCGCACTTGTGCAGAGGTCTGGCATGATGTAACCATTCTGGGTAAGGTCTTCCAGGGCAGGTTGTACTTCCAAGGCGCTTTCGGCAGCACGTAGCGCCTCGTTCCATTTCCCCATATAGAGACATACGCGTGCCTTCAGAGCGCTGGCTGCTATAGTGCTGAAGCGGTAGGAAAGTGTGGTGTCCCATTTCTTGGTGGTCAGATGGTGCTCTGCGCTGTCTATGTCGGCCCGTATCTGGTTGTATAGTTCAGCTACCGTACTGCAGCTCTTCACGGATTCTACATCGGCAGTCGTATATAGGGGGACTGCTACATCGGTCGTGGGATTTCCTTTGGTATAGGGCTTTCCGAACAGGTTGGTCAGAATGAAATGGGTATAGGCTCTCAGCATATAGCATTCACCTACCATCTGACTGATTTCCGAGGGAGAGGCTTCCTCTATCTCAGCCTGATGCTCGAGGACGTAGTTGGCTATGTAGATGGCATGATAGTAACCTCGCCAACTGAATGAGACAGTATTTTCGTCGGGCGTGATATCGTTCCATCGCCACAGGTCGAAGTAGGAATTGAGGTCTTCGGCTATAGTGACAGTAGGATCCAACGTGAACTCGTCTGTACGGAAGGTGGTCAGACTTCTGTCGTCAGGATAGGTGTAATAGACACCCGTCAGCAAAGCCCTGTATTCCTCACCTGTACGGGCTATGACTTTTCCTGTGGGCTGGATGTCGAGGAAATTGTCGCAACTGCATAGGCAGAAGACTGACAGTAACATTATTATATATATCGATTTCTTCATATCTTTCAGAATCCTAAGTGAAGGCCAAATATGATTTCTTTTGCAATGGGTTGTGCATAGGGGTTACCCATCGTTTCTGGATCCAGGTAATTGTTGTAGTTGCTGGCGATAACAAAGAGGTTGCGCCCCTCTACGCTTACCGAGGTGTTCTTTACTCCTATCTTGGCAAGTTTGCCCAAAGGTATCTTGTAGCCCAAGCGCAGGCTTTGCAGCCTCACGTAGTTGCAATCCTTCACCCACAGATCCAACATGTTGTAGAGGTTCAGGTCGTGGTACTGCACATATTCCGCAGGACGGTCTGTCTCGTTCATCAGGGCAGGTAGCGAAGAAGACGTGTTTTGGGTCGTCCAACGGTTCAGGATGTCATGGTTGGTGTTCAGGCCACGGTCAAACGTGGTGATGTTGTACGAAGGGGTTGTCCTCACCTTCATGCCAAGGTTGAAGGTGAAATTAAGTCCCAACTGAAAACCATAAAACTCGAACGTGTTGATAAAACCTCCTGATACCACAGGGTCGGTAGAGCCCATATAGGTATATAGGTCGCGTTGCTCGGCTGCAGAGAGGGTGCTTGCTCCATATTGGTTCAGCTGGAGCAGTTCTGTGAGGGTTACGACCTGTCCCTCTTTGTTGAGGAAGAGGGGATATCCCTCATTGTCCAATCCTGCGGTCTTCAGGGCAAAGATAGCTCCTACGGGTCTCCCTTCTCGACTGGGATAGGTGGCATTTTCTGCCACAGTCTCACGTAGTACCTTGTTGTGGTTCAGACCGACATTCAAGTTGGTTGTCCAATGGAAATTCTTTTTCCAGATATTCCGAGTGCCCAAGGCAAATTCCCATCCCTTGTTCTCCATAGTGGCCCAGTTGATGGTCGTGCTACTGAATCCTGTCTCCAGAGGCAACATCTTCATTCCTATCAGATCACTACTATGACGGAAGTAGTAATCAATACCGAGGGTGATAGCATTATCCAGCACACCAAGGTCGAGACCTAC
Organism: Prevotellaceae bacterium UBA1743; assembly: GCA_002314945.1. Lineage (GTDB taxonomy): Bacteria > Bacteroidota > Bacteroidia > Bacteroidales > Bacteroidaceae > Physcousia. The sequence continues at coordinate 9,342 of DCHV01000024.1, read as the reverse complement.
ATTCACATTCTGAGTCTTTTCCCATCGCAGGGAGGGATTGGGTGCTGTCTCAGCCTCGATAATGTATTCAGTCTTCCCCAACAGGCTCTTCTGGTCGTAGGTACCTATCAGATAGGGGGATGTCTGCTTGTCGATATTACCTTGGATACCCCAGGAACCACGCAGGTTCAAGTGATTGAGCCACTTGAGGGACTTGAAGCATTTCTCTTCTCCCAAATGCCATAATCCGCTTACTGAGTACAGGGGCAGATAGCGGTATTTCTTGGCAACTCCGAATACGTCACTTCCATCAAAACGGATGCTACCACCTAAAGTGTAGCGTCCCAATAGGGTGTAACCTCCTGTGGCGAACCAACTGACGAATGCATTTTCTGTCTCTGTCTCCTTGTGGAGGGGGAACATGTCGGCGTAATTCTCGCTGGGAAAATATACGGTACGTTCCGTCAGAGTCTTCTTGTCATATCCGTATGCGGCTGAGTAGAGCGAGTTGGCATCATAGTGTCGCACTTCACTTCCCAGCATAAACTGCAGGTCGTGTTTTTCCTGAAAGCGCTTGTTTACTTCCAGCATCCCTTTCCATGTCCATTGGAAATCGTGGCTCTCTGTCACTTGGTGCTTGCCTCCCTCGGGGAGAGAGGGCGCGTTGCCTGTGGCATAACTGTAGATGCTACGTTCCATGTCCTTGCGCATAGCAAAGGAGTTTTCACCTGCATATTTGTCGGTGGTGGAGGCGTCTGTCTGCAAACCTAACTGGGTAGTAGCTTTCAACCAATCTACGATCTTTAGTTCTCCATCGAAAATAGCCATTACCTGTCGCTCGGTATGTTGATGACTTGTGTTGGCTCGTTCTTCGTAGATATTGAAATCCAATTCGCTGTCCTCCTTGCCACCTTGTACGTTTATATCGTAGTTGTACGTTCCATCTGCATTGAAGGGTTGGAAGTAGGGATTGGCCAGGCGACTGTAATAGACGGGATTGACAAACCCGTTGTAGTCTGTCATGAAGGAATTCTGCTTGCGCTGGTTGGCAAAGAGGGATGCCCCGAGTTTCAGCCTTTTGTTCACCTGATAGGTAGTGTTCATTGTCATGTTGAATCGGTCTGCATCCACACCCCTGACAGTTCCCTGCTGGTCGTAGTAGCCTATGGAAGTGTAGTAGGTGGCCCGCTCGCTTCCTCCGCTTATACTCAAACCATATTCCTGTGTCAAGGCCGAGCGCATGAGTACGTCATTCCAGTCTGTCTGAGTAGAGCGCAAATTGTCTATCTGTTGTCGTGTTGTGGCACTAAGACTATTCCATCCATTTTGCTGGTAGGCTCCCAATTCGCCTGCTGCCGATAGAATGCGGCTCACATCACCCTTGTTTTCCCGATACGTATAGCCACTACGCAGAAGATCCAGTTCCAGCCCTACCTTTTCCTCGCTGTTCAGTAGATTGAGCCGTTTCAAACTGGTACGGGGGCTTGCCGACAATTTGGTATTGAATTGGATATCTGGTGCACCAACCTTTCCCCTTTTTGTGGTAATTACAATAACTCCGTTGGCAGCTCGTGCTCCATAGATGGCTGTGGCAGCTGCATCCTTTAGTACGGTGATACTTTCTATATCCGAGGGATTGAGTCCTGCTATGCTCGTCTGGTAGAGGTTGTCTATGTCTTTCAGGTCCTCCATATTGGGAATATCTGTACCCTCCAAGGGAATTCCGTCGAGTACCCACAGGGGGTCTTGACTGCCGTTGAGACTGGCTGTACCTCGGATGCGGATTTTTAGAGGAGCACCTGGCGCACCTGTGTTGGCGGTAGTGGCTAAACCTGCCACCTGACCTGCCAAGGCTTGGTCAATCTGGTGTACCACTCCTATTGCTTCCTCGTCCATCTTTACGGTAGTGTAGGCTCCGGTCATCTTTCTTCGGTCAATCTGTTGGTAACCTGTCACGATGACTTCCTGCATTTGCTTCTCGTCGGGCAATAGCACAATTTCGTAGGTGGATTTTCCTGCTTTGATTTCCACTTCCTGAGTGGCATATCCCATGAAACTGACGCTCAACTTGCTGGCCTTATCCGGTAGTTGCAGGTGGAAATTTCCATCCAAGTCAGTTGTTGCCATCGCTTGGCCGCCTACGGAAATCTTTGCCCCAGGAAGCGGCTCCTTGTCAAATTCCCCATCCAGTACTGTTCCGGATATGGCACGTTGTGCCCACGCAGAAAGCAGGGATAGGGAGAAGAGGAATGTGAATAGGATTCTTGTTCTTGTCATGTCGCTCCGTGTTATCTCATTTCCATTGCGTTGTCGATTCTCTGTATCAAGTCGGCATAGTGCATCTGCACTTCTGTTGTGCCATCTCCTACATGACTCTTGGCCCACCGGCGGATACGCATCAGTTCAGCTCTCTTCAAACTGATAGCATCACTCACCCTCGTGATTTGTTTGCCTGTAAAGACAACCTTGCGAGGCTTGCTCGACAGTTCGTGGTTATCCTCATGGCAGAAACTTTTATTCACTTTGATACCCTCAGGAGCAGCTGATGCTGTAATCAGAGCATCCACCAATCCCTTTTGCATACTGCGTTGCATCACATCGGGTTGTGGAATGGCGGTTATCAATTGTTCATGCAACATGGATATCAGTTCGCTGGCACGAAATGCTTTCTCCTTCAGGTCAAACTCCTGCTGCAGCATACGTACGAGACGCTCGTTGTCCAGCAGATCCCACAGGATGTAGTTCTGCTCGTTGCGTAGGGCCATCATGGGATGTTCCTCTTGTCCGTTGCGTATCAGATATGTCTTTTGTACCAACGGGATTTGGAAAAGCCAGGCAGGTGTGTGTAGAACTTCATCTATCAGATACTGTACAGCACCCTTTTGACGTTCGCGTTCCACGTAGGTGTATGTCTGCTGTCCGTCTCCCACGGTCGTGTTCTCCAAGTAGATACCGCCCACACAAGCCAGTACGTGATAGTTGAACAGATCCCACTGGTTGATGATGGCTTCCCATAGATGAGCTGCATCACTCCATCCCTGTCCTTCTTCTCCTGTAGTCGTCCATTCCTCGATATGGGGTACTATCCGTTTCAGGTTCTCTATTCCATACTTGGCACTCTTCAGTGGGTCATCTCCCAAATCCTCGCTCATGGCACGTGGGTCGTAGGCTTGTCGGAAACCTACCGTCTCGCTATAGCGGTAAACAGGGTCTGTATGTGTACTTAGCAACTTGGCCAGTTCCCTTTTCTCTGTTTCTTCATCGGGGAACCATCGGTATCCCCATTCAATAGCAAAGAAGTCGTAAGGACCCAGATGGGGGGACAATACACGTACTCCATCCCCTGGTTGGGCTACATAATTGAAACGGGCATAGTCCATAATAGAGGCTGAGGTTCCTCCCATACGGTCGGTGAAAGTAACACTTCTCAATGAATCGGTAGGGTAGGCGTTGCTGGCTCTCATGTTGTGACGGAGTCCCAGGGAATGTCCTACTTCGTGAGTCGCTACAAAGCGTGCGGCATCGCCCAAGAGTTTCTCGGGTAGCTGAGGCTGTCGTGCTTCGGGGCAAATGGCTCCTGTCTGTACGGTTATCCATTGTGCCAATAGTTTGCGTACGTTGTGCCACCAGATGATGTCAGCTTCCAGAATCTCTCCACTACGAGGATCAATGAGAGATGGCCCCATGGCATTCTCTTTTTCTGATGCTGCGTATGTCAGTACGCTATATCGCAGGTCGTCATCCTCTGCCTTCATGCTATCAGTCATTTCCACTACCTGAATGGCATTGCGGAAGCCTGCCTTCTCGAAAGCCTTGTTCCAGTCGAGTATGCCTGTGCGGATGTAAGGCTTTATGGAGGATGGAATACGATTGTCCAGATAGAATGTGATGGGTTGTACGGGCTCTGTCAGTTCGCCTTTCATGTATGCTTCGATATCCGAAGGCTCCAGTCTCCATCTATTAATCTCATGGCGGGTTTCTACCTTCGCTTGATTGTCGGCATAGTGGAGTTTGTCTTCTGCAAAGTATCCCACACGATTGCTTTCTTCTCGTGGCTTCATCGGTATCTCAGGCAGTAGGAGCAGGTTGCAACCAACTTCTACCGACACACTCACTTTCTCCATTCCCTCGTGTACCACAGTCGTCATCTCACTCGTGGCAGACACGTTGGTGGGATGTGACTTGATGGATAGGATGCGGCTGAGGCTTGTATTGGGACTTTGACCTATGTTGATATTGTTGAATACATCATTCAGGCAATTCTCGCTACCATCGAAAAGTTTGTTCACCTGAAAGATTACCGTACTGCTATCGGGCGCTGTCTCTTTTACGTCCATTGTGAATAGCAACGGGTCAATATAATTTTCCTCAACCGAGATGGCAATAGCATCCTCGGTATTCACAGAGGGTTTCGTGCGTTGCTGGCGAATACGAATCTTCTTGGCTGCACGATCCCATTCAAACCGTATGCATTGGTTCTCGTAGTTGATGCCAGTATTCACTCCGGCTTCATTCAGTTCCTTAGGCACACGTTTCAGACGATTAGTTACCAGGAAGGTACGTCCGAGCAGGCGAGTGGAAAGTTCCAAGTAGAATGTATCCCCTTTGGCGATAACATTCATAACTCCTTCCATCGCTACGGAATCGCGTCCTGTCAGTTTTTCGTAAGCTGATTTCTCTGGTATGGTTTCTTCTTTATCTTTCTTTTTCTTCTTTGCGCTGACATTCAAGCAACAACAAGCGGTCAGAAGCATCAGAAAAGTACGGAAAATATAGCAATTATATCTCATTTTCAATTTTTCTTGCAAAGGTACGATTAAGCGAGAGAAATACCAAATTTATTTGAGTATTTCCGAATTATTGGAACAGCGAGCGCCAAAGAAATTTCACTTTCATTTGGCCGAGTCGTGACAATAATCGACCGTAGGTCAACGTGAGTACCTTCGAGCG
>DCHV01000024.1:0-4403 GCA_002314945.1 Prevotellaceae bacterium UBA1743 | reverse complement strand
AGCTCAGAGGTACGATTAAGCGAATAATATTCTTTTCTCATTCCCTTTCTTTGGTATAATCGTAAAAAGGTGTACATTTGCATGAAACTCATAATAAAACACACAAAAAAGATGAAAAAAGTTCTCTTCTTATTCCTTGTTACTACAATGCTGCTCAGCGGCACTACCATTGCTCGCAAGACGGATTATCGCGTATGTGCCTACATCTGGCCTTCCTGTCATGACGATTCATTGGCACACCATTATCTCTGGCCTCAGGGGGAGGGAGAATGGGAGGTAATCAAACAGGGAAATCCACGTTTTCCAGGACACTATCAGCCTCGCCAACCATTGTGGGGATATGAACTGGATGATGACCCACAAGTAGTGGAGAAATGGATCAATACAGCATTGGAACATGGCGTGAATACATTTGTCTATGACTGGTATTGGTTTATGGATTACCCTTATTTGGAAGGAGCATTGAATGACGGTTTTCTCAAGGCGCGCAACTGCAAGAAGATGAATTTCTATCTCATGTGGGCCAATCATGTCGTCTTGAAAAACTATTGGAACTATCATCTGCATGGTGATGATACCTCCGTCCTGTTTGACCCCAAGGTGAACTGGACACAGTTCCGCACTATTGTAGCCAGGGTTATCACACGTTACTTCGAACAACCGAATTATACAAAAATTGACGGATGTCCCGTGTTTGGCATCTTTGACATGGATCAATTTGTCGCATCTTTTGGCTCAATGGAAGAAGCTACCAAGGCAATGAATTATTTCCGAGAGGAGGTAAAGAAAGCTGGTTTCCCAGGCCTGCATATTCAGGAGAACAAGGGTGGGGGCGGCTTCTTGGAACAGTCGTTTATCAAAGGTCAGCAGGAACGTATTGACAAACTGGGAATCAATAGTCACGCCTTTTACAATATGGGTGGTTTTAATCCCGACTATCTGACATACGGACAGAATGCAATCACTATACGCCAGCAATGGGAGAAGTCATTCAGTATTCCCATTTTTCCTACTGTGTCTATTGGATGGGATGATACACCACGTTTCCCTGCAAAGGGAGAGGATGATGTGACACGTTGGCATCAGACACCCCGTGCCTTTGAATCCTATCTGGAAGTGGCAAAACAATATGTGGATTCGCATCCCGACCAACCACCCTTCATAATGATTAATGCATGGAACGAATGGGTAGAGGGTAGTTATCTGCTGCCCGATCGTCTAAATGGATTCGGCTACCTTGAAGCCGTCAAGCACGTATTCAAGAAGGGTTCTAAAAAATAGCCATGTAATAATCGTGTCGCAGGTGGTGAAAGGCTTGCTTTTACTCACCTTCCTTTACAGTCAACCGCAGGTAGATACAATCCTCTTGTGATGTCTCTTCTATGCTTGATGCGTAGGCCTTTATCATGTCCAAACTCAGGAGGTCAGGAGCGGCATCTTTGTTCAGAATTGTGCCTAATGCCTTGTGAGTCATAAAGGTAATGGTGATGTTGCGCGTCTTTTCCGAATATTCTACTCGTATCTCCATGCCGTTGTGCATGTGCAGAATTTCATCGCGAATTTTCTTTTGGTCGGCAAAGCACATGGCAAGTGTTTCCTCTACCAAGTGCGAGATGCGGTTGCGTGCCTGTGGCTTGATGCCGTAATGTGTGCAGAAGGAATCAATACCGCTTAGCAGTTCGTAGAAGTCGCTATGGCTATCCTCTATGTGGAATTCGTAGGAGCGGATACGGTTGATGAAGACTTTGGTGCGTTCTTTCTGAGGATGATCGAATATTTGTTCGGGTGTACCATCTTCGTAGATGATTCCTTGATCCATGTAGAACACACGGGTGCTTACTTCACGTGCGAAATTCATCTCGTGGGTGACGATGAGCATCGTGATGCCTTGCTTGGCCACATCACGGATGACACTAAGCACTTCTGTCACCATGGTAGGATCCAGAGCTGAGGTGGGCTCGTCGAAGAGGATGACTTCAGGCTTCATGGATAGGCATCGGGCAATGGCCACACGTTGTTTCTGTCCTCCGCTCAATTCATGCGGAAAAGCGTTGGCCTTTGCGGAAAGTCCTACTTTTTCCAGGAGTTCCATCGCTTGCTTTTCTGCTTCATCACGATTCATCCCGAGTAGCTTGATGGGACCAATCATCAGGTTGTCTATGACGGACAGGTGACTGAAGAGGTTGAAATTCTGGAATACCATCCCCATCTTCTCACGTATCTCAGCAATAGGAGCGCCTTTTTTCAGAATATCTATTCCATTCACGAGGATAGAGCCGGAGGTGGGTGTTTCCAAAAGGTTGAGGCATCGCATGAAGGTGCTTTTTCCTGTACCTGAGGGACCTATTATGCTGATTATTTCTCCTTTGTGTATTTCTGTGTTGACATCCTTCAGGACAGTCAATCCATTGTTGAAGGTCTTGCGTAAATGTTTAATCTGTATCATGTTACGAGAGTGATGGCTGATGGTTTAGAATTTTCTGCGTTTGGGTTTAGTCTTTGTCTCGGCATATTTCAAAGCCCATGACAAGATCCAAATGATGAGGAAATAGATGAGCGTGATGAGCAGGAGCGGGAAAAATGGTTCGTATGTGCGACTTCGTATCATATCTCCAGCCTTGGTGAGGTCGAATACAGCTATATAACCAACGATGGAAGTGGCTTTTATCAATCCGATGAACTCGCTTTTGTAGATGGGGAGTGCACGTTGTACCGCCTGAGGTAGGATGACATGCAGGAATGTCTGCACCTTGGTGAATCCCATGGAAAGGGATGCTTCCGTCTGCCCTCGGTCAATGCTTTCCACTACCGTACGGAAAATGACGGCTGTGTAGGCACCGAAACACAGGGCAAATGCTATGATGGCCACTATAGTACTACTTATATTTGTGCTTCCGAAGACGATATAGAACATAATCATCAGAAACACCATCTGTGGCATACAACGCATGAAGTCGATGTAGAGGCTTGCCGTATGGTACAGCCATCTATTCCGATGCATATACAGATAGCATAGTATCATACCCCACAATGTGCCGACAATGGCTGAAAAAATGACGATGAGGAGTGTTTGCTGCAGACCTTCCAAGAGGAGCATATAACGGTCTTCGGCAATAACATTACGTGTAAAACTTTCCTTCATCTGTGTCCAGAATGACGTATTGGTCGTAGTGCCTTCTATGCCTTCCTGTGGCTGGAACTTGCTGTTTACAATCAGGGCCGATGATTCATAAATATAAGGAATGGCAAAATCCACCTGCTTGCTCCTTTCTTCCGTGATGCAGAAGCAGCAGAAACCGATGTCGCATTTTCCACTCGCGATAGAGGCAATTACCGCGGGTAACTCCATCACTTGTATTTCTAAGTTCATACCTATTTGGCTGGCAAAGCGAACCATTAGTTCTGCCTCAATACCCGACACCTTGTTGTCTTTCATCATGGTGAATGGAGGGCCGATGGCTGGAGTGGCCGTTACAAGAGTTCCGTTGGGGCATTGGGATGGGTCTATTTCTGGCATGGAACGGGTAGTCTGTGGATCGGACCAGTCATCATAAATCTTTTTGAACTCACCCGACTGAATACACTCCTCCAGGTACGCATTCAACTTGTCGCGCAATTCAGGCTTTTTCTTCGAGACAGCGAATGAACAAGGGAGTTGATTCAGCGTGTCGGTGATGCAGTAGATGTCGGGAAACTGGTGTCTCACCATTGCCAACGAGATTGCAGAGACCATTCCTGCATCCACTTTTCCCGACTGTACTGCATAGTACACGTCAGGCTCGGATGTGATCTGTCTGATATCAGCCTCGGAAAATAACTTGTATGCAGCCAGTTCCTGTACCGTACCAGTTGCCACCATGAGCGAGTGCTCTTTCACATCTTTCACCTCTGTGATGACATTGTGTTGTGAGGAAGGACCGCAACCTGTAGGTAGGATGAGCAGTACCAATGCGGACAAAAAATAAAACCACTTTTTCATTGCCTTGTTGTATGCCGATGTAATAAACTGCTACAAAGGTACGTCTTTTCTTGGATAATCACACTATCTTGAACGAATTTTATTGCAGCTGTTTCCTGTACTCATGGAACATAGCATCAAACCCTAATGAGACTCCGTAGTGATACCGGTATAAGTCCAATTCACCTCCAATTCAGGCCCAATTCAGGTCCAGTTAAACCCACGAAAAATTGGAGGTGAATTGGAGATGGATTAGGATTGATATAATCTTATTCCGATATCACTTCGAGGGGTCAACGGACTTACTACGTACGTTTACGTAAATCTGGTTCGTGCAATGGTTGTGTGCGCGTATATAATTTAATGTATAGAGGGGTAAAAAAACACTTTTTCAAAAAAAAGTTGGTTAAAAGTTTGTTTGTATTGTAAAAATTGGCGTACCTTT
>DCHV01000030.1 GCA_002314945.1 Prevotellaceae bacterium UBA1743 | reverse complement strand
TTCAGACTTATGTTTGAAGGGCTTTTTGTATTCTATTTTTGCTATAGTTTAGACAGATATTAATTGCTGAATTCGTAATAAGATTTATGGCTCTATTATTTTGCAGTGAATAATCTCAGTTGTGTCTATTTTTAAGATATCAGGTTCTCCATTTACACTCTTGAAAAACTTTACATTCGCTATGTGCATCTCTCGTGGTGAAACTTCTTTCGTGCTTTTATGTGAATGGAATGCAATACGAATTTTCCCGTTTTTATCTTTGAAGAAACTGTGATGTCCTACACCTACCAAGCTTTTGCAACGTCTCAGAAAGGGTTGTAATCCTCTTTTTTCCATGGGCCTGTAATCTTGTTCGATATAGCAACACCTATTGCATAATCCTGTGATCGGAAATCGTTTCCAGAATAGGTAAGGTAGTAATAACCTTTATGTTTCAGAATAAAGGGACCTTCGTTGGTTTGACCTAATTTTTTCTCCCATGATTGTTGTGGCGTGATTATGCCTTTTATGGTAGTTGTATCAACTGTAAGACAGTCTTTTTCAAGTTCAGCCATAGAAGTGCCTAAATATCCCCACTCTACAAAGAATATGTATGCTTTTCCATCATCATCGATAAACAAATGATTATCGATGTTGCCTTCATGTGGCTTTCTTCTTAGCAATGGGCTTTCTTCTGCTTCCACAAAAGGTCCTAGAGGTGAATCTGACCATGCTGCACGGATGTTCTCATTTCCAGAAAAGTACATTAGGTATTTTCCTTTGATGTGATATACTTCTGGTGCCCAGAACCATTTATTGGTTTTCGTATTCTTGCTTTCCAGCGCGAGTCTTTCGAACTGCCAGGTAATAAGGTCTTTGCTGCGATACACTTCAATACCTTCGAAACTGTGTGTTCCGTATGCATAATACCATCCTTTTTCGTAGAATACGTAAGGGTCAGCCAAAGTAAGTGGCTTTTCAGATTGCAAATTTTTAGCTGTGAAGCATGGAGAATAAGCAACTAGAATAGCCAGGACTAAGGATTTGAAAATATTCATTCTGTCTCAGTTTGGAAATACTCTTCAAGTGCTTGTTTCGCCTGACCTTGACTGTTGTCAATATCTTGTCGTACTACACCATGTTCCAATAAGATGATGCGTGGACAGATGTCCACTGTATGTTGTAGGTTGTGACTGCTGACCAATATTGTAGCACCTGTTTCCTTGTTGTATTTGCAAAGGAGGTGTTTGATAGCACTTTGACTGCTTGGATCAAGGAAGTTGAACGGCTCATCGAGAATTAGTATTTGAGGATGAAGAAGCATGGCAGATACAATGCCTACTTTCTGCTTGTTGCCAGCACTCAAGTTGCGAATGAGTTTTTTTTGTCCAGTTACTTCACCAGCCATAAAATGTGAAAATCCGTCAATGAATTCTTCCAATTGAATGGTATCTACTCCACTTATCTTTGCGATAAATTGGAAATATTCATCAGGCGCGAGATAGTCTATTAGAAAACTGTCATCGATAAATGCTCCTGTCCAATCTTTCCAACGTTCGGTAACAGATACGTCTGTATCTCCCATAAATACCTTACCATGATCAGCTTTGATTAGATCCAACATTAGACGGAAAAGCGTACTTTTACCTGCTCCGTTGTTTCCTACGATTCCAATTATTTCTCCAGATTGTATTTGAAGGCTATCTATGTCAACGGCAACTTTTTCGCCAAATGTTTTTCTTAGTTCTTTAATATTGATTTCCATCTTGGTGATATGATGTTGTTCTATTAATAATTATCGACTGGCTCGCATACCTTCCATAATGTAATGTCTTCTGCTCATGAATCTGTGGTAAATGTTTTGTAACCATAATTTGTGCGTACAAATACCTATGATTCCAATGGACATAAGTAGGACAAATCCCCATATATCCCCTAAAATGATTACACAAATTTTCTCTATTCCAATTGGAACGAATAGAATAGCAATGCTGATGATGTTTTGAGCCGTGCTTGCTTGTTTTGCTGTAAGTTTCTGATTGAGAGGAATTGTATTTCTGTTATATACAGCTAATTGAAACATTATAGGATATATTACACCTGCAGTAAAAAATAAATAACCAAGGTTCATCCATATACTGATTTTACCAATCATAATAGAAGGACTGACTAATATTATGGGAATAAGCAGAAGACTTGAACTAATATAGTATTTGGCTTTGAGGAGTGAATATATACTTTCACGACGGCTCATAAGACCATCTATATAATTTCCTTCAAAACACATGATGGTGATGAGAGTCATCATACCCAGTACTGCATAATCATACAGACAAATGAAATTTGTCATAAATTCATTATCATATGCTTCTGTGAAATTTAACAACATACTCAGCATAACCATACAACCCAATGCAATCAAGAAGGAAGTACGAACTTGTTTGTTGCGAAGCCTCAATTTCATTTCAAGTTTTAGAAATTCACCAAGTATTCCGAAACGGCTAAGGAAATTTAACTGATTTGTGTTTTTTATTTCTATTTCCTCTTTCTTCCCGACTTCATTGTATACCATGTGCATTTGTTGGTGATAACAAATCCAAAACAACACTCCAATGAGTAGTAGAATAATCAGATAAGGAAGAAAGTTACCTAAAGCAAATCCGTACATCATTTTGGTAAATGGCATATCGAGCGGATTTTGATCGGGAACAAGCATCAGCGCTAACAATCCTCCATTGAGGGCTGCAGGTAACAATACCCATACTAAATTTTGCAGACAAAGTGTGCGTGTGATGAGGTATAGGAATCCATTAGCAATGAATAGAAGCCACCATCCGATTAACCATCCTACAAGTGAAAACCATCCCAGTAAGGGAAGTACTGCTATCATTCCGAATGGCACAAGTAAGAACCCCCAATATGTATTTCCATAACTGAAACCTGTGCGAAAAAGATATACATTCATTAGGAAGGAACGTCGAATAGGTAATAGTGAGTAGGGATGGACTTGTTGAACTGGTGTTTCTTGTAAAATGAAGCGTAACCAGAAATCAACTATCAGCAAGTACGGAACAAATCCATCCAATACATGAAAGGCCGCAACTCCATTATAAGTGTCTTTCATGCCAAGGGGTAAGGTGACACCAAAAAGAATTAAGATAGCAGCGTAATACAACCACATGAATAGTATTAGAAACTTCATGAACCTATTCTTCTCGAACATTGGATGACGTTCGTCCTTCAGAGAGGCATTGTATCTTATGAGTCGATACAACTGTAAATAGTTCATTGTTTAAGGAATTTCTCAGCCTCAATGGCTGCCTTTGCTCCACTTGCTGCTGCTACAATTGCCTGTCGATAATGTGGATCTGCTATATCGCCAGCTGCATATACTCCAGGCAGGTTTGTCACGGGTGAGTCTCCTTGAGTGAGAATGTATCCTTCATTGTCTGTCTTGAGCCATGGGAGGAAAACTTTGCTATTGGGAGTATGTCCAATGGCGAGGAAGAATCCATCGATTGTAATGTCAAAGTGTCGTTCGTCGGATTCGCCTTTACGTGATATTAGATGAGCTCCTTGCAATCCGTTTGTGCCGAAAAGACCTTCTGTGTTTGTATTGAAAAGAATTTCAATTTTTTCATTGTTGAATACTCTCTCTTGCATTATTTTGCTTGCACGAAGGAATGGCTTGCGAACAATCAGATATACTTTGTTTGCTAATCCTGCAAGGTAGGTGGCTTCTTCGCATGCAGTATCTCCACCACCCACTACGGCTACTGTCTTACGTCGGTAGAAGAAACCATCGCAGGTAGCACAAGCACTTACACCTTGACCCATATATTTTTTCTCATCGCTCAGTCCAAGATATTTTGCACTCGCACCGGTAGCAATAATCAGACTCTTGGTGATAATTTCCGTACCATCGTCTAACCATAAATGATAAGGAGTAGTGCGTAAATCAGTGTGTTCCACACTATTAGCAACAAACGTGGTGCCGAAGCGTTGCGCTTGGATACGCATCTTTTCCATTAGTTCGTTGGCATCAATTCCCTCCGGGAACCCTGGAAAGTTTTCCACTTCTGTAGTGGTAGTCAGTTGACCTCCTGGTTGGAGCCCCTCAATAAGTAAAGGTGTAAATCCAGCTCTCCCCGCATATATTGCGGCTGTATATCCAGCGGGGCCGCTTCCCACAATAGTAAGATCTTGTATCATCGTAAATCAATTATTTCTGCAGATGGGTATTCATTTTTTGAGAAAGTAAAATCCTCAGGTTTCAATTTTAGTCCTCCTTTGAAGGATAGGATAGATAGTCGGTTCCAATCATCACCTTGTCTTATACGTACACATAGTACAGTGAAGTCACTCTTACGTATATCGAGATAGATTTCGGGTATGTCCATATTTTTCTTCTCTCCAACAAGATGAACTTCAAATACCTTCTCATTGCGTAAAGTCGTTTCTTTGACCTTTCTCTTATAGTCTTGTTTATACAGTTCCAAAAAAGCATAAGGATGAATGGCTTGCATTTCTTGAACTGAAGGATTTGTTATGTTTACTTCATTATTTTCAATTAGATAACTCCATTGTGTGTTTCCATCGTACCATGTCTTTACTTTCTTGGTATCTAAATAGTATTTTGCCCCCTGTAGCAACATGGTTCCTTCGATCGTTTCTTGGCTTTCTGTAGCATTGAACATACTTGCAACAAAGGTCACTTCTACGTCTCCACTTTTCTTAATCTTGTTTGCTGTTGTATCCAATATTTTCATCGCGTCTTGTGCTTGTACGGTTAAAGAGGCGAGTAAAATGAATATCAAGCATTCTTTATTTTTCATATTTATCTAATATTTTGTAACTTAAACTGTAGATCATCATCGCTGATACATAATACTTCACGAGGTTTGCTTCCCTTCGTGGGGCCTACAATACCAGCTTTCTCTAATTGATCCATGAGTCTTCCAGCGCGGTTGTATCCAATACTAAATTTGCGTTGAATCATACTTGTACTTCCACTCTGTTCTGCTACAACCATCTGAGCAACTTCTTCAAACATAGGATCAAGATGAGTTAAATCGACATCATCCACTGAACTCTCTGCGTCTCCGTCCAAAGGAACTTCTGGTAAGGGGAATGGACGATTATAACTCTGTTGACGTGCAATAAATTTGGATATAGCCTCTACTTCGGGTGTATCTACAAATGCACATTGTACACGTACGGGATCATTACCGCAGAGGAAAAGCATATCGCCTTTGCCTACCAACTGATTTGCTCCCGATCGGTCCAATATTGTTCGACTATCCACAAGACTTGCAACTTTGAAAGCCATTCTCGCAGGGAAATTTGCTTTGATGGTACCTGTGATGATGTTTGTGGTCGGTCGTTGGGTCGCGATAATCATGTGGATGCCTACCGCGCGTGCTAATTGGGCGATACGAGCAATCGGTAGTTCTATTTCCTTTCCAGCAGTCATGATCAAATCTCCAAACTCATCGATAATAACCACAATATACGGCATAAACTTGTGGCCGTTTTCAGGATTTAATTGCCGATTCTTGAATTTCTGATTGTATTCTTTAATATTACGAACTCCTGCTTTCTTTAGAAGGTCGTAGCGTGTGTCCATTTCCACACAAAGACTTTTTAATGTTTGAATAACTTTGTTGACGTCCGTGATGATGGGTTCCTCATTATCCTCATTCCCTTCCACTTGTGCCAAGAAATGATTAACAATAGGACTATACACGCTAAATTCCACTTTTTTGGGATCAACCATTACTATTTTCAATTCAGCTGGGTGTTTTTTATATAGTAGGCTGGAGATAATGGCGTTCAGGCCGACCGACTTACCTTGTCCTGTCGCACCTGCGACTAGTAGATGAGGCATCTTGGCCAAATCAACCATATATACTTCGTTCGTGATTGTTTTACCCAATGCCATAGGTAATTCGAAATCAGTTTCTTGAAATTTTCTACTATTCAGTATGCTTTCCATGCTAACCATTTGTGGTTTCGCATTGGGTACTTCTATACCGATAGTTCCCTTTCCTGGAATTGGGGCGATGATACGAATGCCAAATGCTCGAAGACTAAGTGCTATGTCATCCTCTAAGTTGCGAATTTTACTGATACGTACTCCTGGTGCTGGCGTAATCTCGTAAAGTGTAATGGTTGGGCCGATTGTGGCCTTAATGCTATTTATCTCAACTCCGAAGTTGCGAAGCACTTCAATAATTTGATTTTTATTAGCTTGTTGTTCATCCATATCCACATTGCTCTGATCTGTTTCGTACTTCTTTAATAAAGATAATGTTGGATAACGATAGTGTTCCAAATCAAGTTTTGGGTCGTATGGCTCAATAGAAACTTTGCTTTCCTCTGTAGCACGCTCAGGATCTTTTCCTACAACAACTTCCATTTCGTTGCTGGGCTTCTCTATGACGATTTCAGATTCGTTGATCTTTTCTGGACGTTCAAGAATTATTTCTGTACCTTTCTCTTTTATGTTTCGATTATCTCCTTCTTTCTGACTTATTTCGCCAAATTCAATAGTAGTAGCTGTTTCTTTTGGGTCATCTTCAAAAGGCTTTTCTGTTTCTGTTATATTTCTTGTGTCTCCTTCCACCGAAATTTCTTCCGTCCTCTTTTTCTTTCTTGGATTGCTATTTGTATTTTCCTCTTTATCTGTTTTTCTTTTTATGAAATAGTTGATAGAGCCTATGCAAACAAGATATACAAAAGCAGATAGAAGAAGCGTTAATATTATTCCTGCTTGACCAATCTTTTCTCTCAGAAATTCCATCTCTACCAATCCAATTTGACCTCCGAAGCTAACAAAACTATCTTGGAAAAATGGTTGTATGATAAAGGCTCCGAATATAGAGAACCATACCATCAGATACGTGCAGTGAATAAACCACATGTGAAGCCTTATTTTGTATAGTCTTAATACACGGATGCTTGTTGCAAGAAGAAAAATTGGAATAATAATAGATGCTACTCCAAACCAGTTGTCAATCATATAACGTGCAATGTGAGCTCCCCATGAGCCCATCCAATTCATTGCTTTGATATCTGCTGATTCACATAGCAATTTTTGATCTTCACCCCCGGTAAAATAATATGATACTAACGAAAGAATTACGTAACAAGATAGGATGCAGAGTATAGAACCAATCACGTAAGTTATTTTTTCGCGGAGAGTCATTCTTATGGCTGTTAGATCTTTTTCTTGCTCATTTTCTTTCAATCCAGATATAATCCATTGTATGTATGAAAAAAATGATTTGTTTTCTTTCTTTAATTTTTTGTTTGGTATATCTGTTTTTTTATGTGTCTTCATGTCGTGTATGATAATATCTTCTACAAAAGTAATTAATTTCTATCAAATAATAAATATTACATTTGATTTTGTAACAATTTATAACATCAAAAATGATTCAAGCCACCCAAAGTAGGGGTGGCTTGAATGCATAATTATCAGTTCTAACTTGTTATTTCTTTTTCTTTTTCTCGTGGCCATATCCATAACCATATCCGTAACCATAGCCGTAGCCATAGCCTCTTCCCTTAGAATGTGCATCATTAATAACCAAACACATATTTTTGAACTTACCTTCTTGGTGAAGTCGTTCCAAATCAGGTAAGAATCTACGGTCAATCTTAGTTTCCCTTAGAACATATACTGTGATATCTGCGATTCGATTGACAATACATGCATCTGCAACTAATTGAGCAGGAACATTGTCAATTATTATGTATTCGTATTGCTCTTTCAATTGTCTGATACATTCCTCCAGACGATCACTCATCAGTAACTCAGCTGGATTGGGAGGCATTGAACCTGCTGGTAGTACATCCAAATTTACTTCTTCTTGTAAGGGAATAGTCAAACTCTTGATGTCTGAAATAGCGCCCGAAAGGAATTCACTTAACCCGTATTTCCGCTGTGCTCCAACAGATCGGCTTAAAGTCCGTTTTCTCAAGTCTACATCAACAACAACTGTTTTCTTTCCAGTCAAACCTAATGTAGCTGACATATTTCTTGAAATGAATGATTTTCCTTCTCCTGGCATTGTAGAAGTGAACATAATAACACGATAGTCCTTTTTGATGTAGTTAAGGTTGAATCGTATCATTCTGAATGGTTCACCAAATACTTCCTGATTGTTACCAATAACTACCAAATCATTAGGAGAATCTTCCTTGTCAGTTCTATGGAAACGTGGTACTTCTCCAACTACTGGTATTGTAGTAAATTTCTCAATATCTTTACGTCCTCGAACTGTCATGTTCAGCATGTTGTGGATATAGAAATAGCCAAATGGCAATGCAAGTCCCAATATTAATGCTATCAGCATTATCTGCATTCTCTTGGGAGATATTGGGATATTAGTTCCGAATGGTTGTTCTACCACACGAATGTTTGCTTCTGTAATTGCAAGTTGAAGTGCAGCCTCCTCTCTCTTGTTAAGCAGGTATGTATATAGAGATTCCTTGATAGTTTGTTTTCGGGTGATGTCTATCACTTGACGCTCTTTTTGAGGAACTGTTGAAAGAGTACCCAAAAGTCCTGCTTCTTCTTGCTTCGCTTTTGCGAGTTGTACATTTAAACTATTCAGATATGCTTCCACAGAGGCAATAATCGTTGGAAGCATCTGTGAAATATTGTTGTCTAATTCTTGTACCGAGGGACTATTTTCACCGGAGTTTGACGCCAACCGGTTGCGCTGTAACATTAGTTGGTTAAACTCTGATATTTGTCCTTGGATGTTGGCATCTGTCAGACCTCCTAATGATGGAATCAAGTTGTGACCATAAATATTGTTCTTCATGAAATCCAAGAGGTATTGCACTACACTCACTTGCGATTCCAATTCTACAGTGTTTTGTCGAGCTTGGCTACTTTGTTGAATATATGCAGATGCATTAGCCGACAAATCCACTAGATTGTTGGCTTGTTTAAAACTGGCCAATTCTCCTTCTACATCACTCAACTCTGCACTGATCAGTTTTAAACGACTATCAATAAAGTCTGCCGTGTTTTGAGCTATCTGGTTTTTGTCAACGACGATACTATGTTGGTAGGCACTTAAAAGCGCTGACAATACATCTTCCGCGCGTTGAATATTGGTATCTGTGAATGATATTCTAACAAGCGTGCTTTCTTTGTCAACTTGCGATGTCGAAACTCTTTTTCTAATTGCATTGGTGGCAGCGTCTAAGCTCGTGCGTGTGATATGAAATCTCTTTCCAATATATTCTGAAATAAGCTCCATATTCGGTTCTATGCGAATATCTCCAAATGGAGCGGAAATACTATCGTTGAATGTCCCTTCTATCGTTTCCTTAAATTCCTCTTCTCCATATGTGATTTTTGAGATGGAGAATTTACATGAATCAATTACTTCTACATCAAATCCAGTAAAATCGGTAAAAACATTAGGAAATTTAACTTTGAACGGAATGTTGTCATAAAGTGAAATCCAACGGAGTCGATTTTTTAGACTATAAGAAACATCCAATTCCAATTCTTTAACAACTTGTTTTACCAATTGATTAGATTGCAAGATGTAAACTTCATTTTTTACACTGCTGTTTGCAAAAACACCACTCAATGACATCATTGCATCTGCACCCATACCCATGGAACTTGGGCGTTTGTTCCCATCGTCCTTTACCAACATTACCGCCTCACGTTGGTATACGTTTGACTGTGTAGATAAATATAAGTATCCGAATGAAATACATATTACCGCAGATATTACAAACCACGCCCAATGGCTCAACACCATATCGATGATGTCGCGCAGTGAGAAAACATCTTCTGTCTGTGCGTTTTGTTGTTGTGGCTGATTTGCCCCCATGCTTTGTACTTGATTCATATTTCTTATTTTTTAAGTGCGACAACAAGTGATACAATTGATACTAACATACCTACAACAGTGCTACCTACAGACAACCAAGTGTAAGACGTACTTCCTTTTACGCGTTGACTTTTGTTAGGTTGCACATACACTATGTCATTTTGCTGTAAGTAATATACGGGTGATTCAAAAACTGATGCTTCGTCGCATAGGTTTACTTTATAGGTCGTTCGTTTTCCGTTTTCCTCACGAACAACGAGAATGTTTTCGCGTAATGCACTGTTTGTCAAATCTCCAGCTTTTCCTATAGCTTCCAATATGGTCAATCTTTCTCCTTGATAGGTTTGTGGGCCAGGGTTCTTTACATCTCCCAATACGGTTACTTTGAAACTCATTATCTTTGTATTGACAATTGCATCATTGATATATCCTTCAGAAATTAATCGACTTTGAATGTATTCAGAGATGGCATTTGTTGACTTTCCTCCTACTTGAATGGGACCAAAAATAGGGAATTGGATGTATCCTTTTTCATCTACTTTGAAATAAGAAACACCCGAAGTGGTATTAGCGGACGAAGATGAGTATCCAGAAGTACTGCCTCCAGATCCACTGCCAATCAGCGTGTTGTTATCAAATGGCGAGATAAGTTCCTTATTCTTACTACTTACCGAAATTGCTAATTGGTCATCTGGTTGTACATATAGTTCAAATGCTTTGTCGATGTCTTGTGGCTGCACATACTTGTAATCTGCACCCTGCAGATATATCATTCTCTTGTTTGATACACAACTGCTCATGCAAAGTATCAAAATACTAAATATTGCTATTTTCTCAAGTTTCATTTGTTTTGTGGAAAATTAAATTTTTGCAAAGTTACATCTTTTTCTTGAAAAAAATGTAACTTGTGTAATAAATTTGTTTTTAATGTAAAAAATGCTTATTTTTGCCTTCGTATACTGCCATTTATGTTGCGCCTTGTATGATTCTTCAATGGAATGGATTTCTCTTTGACAATGTGAATGGTTTTTTCTTTTGGCTGACTTTCTCGCATTTCCATCGGAGAAAGACGTTCATGTTCGATTTGTAAAGTATCATACGTTTCATTTATTTCCGGAATGTCTTTTTGTTCTACTATTTCCTCGGTGGAAGAAGTGTCATTAGGTAATGAAGTCTCTTTATGGTAGCGTACAAGTGCCAGTTCGCTTGCTTGTACCATACGGAATACATTCTCTTCCTCATGAGCGATTGGCATGAACAAGTAACCCGAGAGACTTTTGATGTTCAAAGTGTCTTGATGTGTTTTAGGATGAATCTCTAAGTTAGTTTCTTCATCCAATCGTATCATCCTACTGATGCCAGATACACTATCATTTTGATATTGGATAACAAGCATAGCAAACAACTCGCGTGTGTTATCTTGTACCAAAAAGTTTGTTTTGAAATGCCATAGGAAGGAGTCGCCTTTTCGGAATGTGCTGTCTGCCTTTATACAGAATGTGGAAATATTGTCTGTCGGTTGCGACTTTAGAGTGAATACTTTCTCCCCTGACCAGATATTTGCTGTGTCTCCATCTTCGGACATGTCCGCGAATTTGTTTCTTTTTTCAGTTTCCACACCCATCAGATTGGCATTTGCTTCAATTCTTTCATTAACAATCTGGTATATTTTTGCCATATCTTCGGCGTGTATGCTAAAATAGACCATCGAACTATCGAAGTCTGCTTCCGAGACATGGTGTTTTTGGAATACCTTTTGAATATTTATATAGCGATTTTTTTCAGGATCAGCAGAACCTTCTGCCATACCTTGGGCCAAATGATAATCTACAAGTATTTTCACCATCTTTCCCTCTGAGAATACACCAGATGGCTTACTTGGCTTACATGCAGATAGCAGACAAAGTGCAAGAAAGAGCAGATGTAGCTCCTGTTTCATTGACGGAATCGCTTGTTGTAGAATAGAATTAATGCTATCACACCACAGGAAATGTTTGCGTCGGCAAAATTGAAGATAGGGCTGAAGAAAATAAAATGTTCTCCTCCCCATATTGGCAACCATGATGGCCAGTTCCATTCTATCAGTGGAAAATAAAACATATCCACTACGCGCCCTAGCATGAATTCACCATATCCAGTTCCCCATGGAACGAGTTCTGCTACAAGTGGAGCAGGAGGATTGTTGAAAATCATTCCATAGAACAGACAATCAAAGATATTGCCAGCAGCACCCGCTAATATCATAATGAGACAAATGAGATATCCCCACTGTACACCTGACTTGATTTGTTTGGCGATATACCAAGTAAGAACACCAACTGCTACGATGCGGAAACTGGTGAGGAATAATTTGTCAAACAGTTCCATACCAAATGCCATTCCCTTATTCTCTGTGAACAAAAGGTAGAACCAGTCTGTTACTCGGATACTTTGGTGAATGTGCATCCCTGTCTTTACTGAAATCTTGATGGCTTGGTCTGCCACAAGAATCAGAAAAGTCAGGGCTGAACATGCAATGATTTGCTTTTTTTTCTGTGTCATGTATTATTTTTTGTCCCGCTGATTTTTTGCTTCTATGCTTAATGTGGCATGTGGAACTGCGCGAAGTCGCTCTTTCGGTATTAGTTTTCCGGTTTCCCTACAAATACCGTATGTTTTGTTGTCTATCCGGACAAGAGCCGCCTCTAAACCTTTGATGAATTTTTGTGCACGGGATGCCATGCTGATTATTTCTTCTTTCGATTGCACCATGGAACCTTCTTCCAACGCGTGATAAGTGGGTTGGGTGTCATCTACTCCGTTGTCATTGCGATTACTGAGTTGGTCCATCAATACCTCATAATCACGTTTTGTGACTTTCAACTTTTCCAAAATGATTTGACGGAACTCTTCCAGTTCCTCGTCAGAATAGCATTTCTTCTCTTCTGTGACGTTGTTTCGTGAGTCTTTACAGATTTTTATAAAAATCTTAAAGTCATCAAAGTCAAGCTCAACTCCTTCATTTATTTGCTCCGTAATCTCCAAACTATTGGATAGGACTTGCCCACAGATATAATCTTTGTAGGCAAGGACTGCATCATCAGTAAGAGTGTGGTGCTGCAATTGAATGGCAATTCGGTCTGTTATCTCAAATCCACTTTCCTTCCGTAGTGTTTGTATGCGTTTGACAATTTCACGCGCGATACCTTCTTGTTTCAGAGCTTCGGTTACCTGGATGTCCAATGCCACGGTCAGACTTCCCTCGTTTGCTACAGTCCAACCAGGAATGTCTTCGCTGTAAATTTCCACATCTTCCAGTTCAATGAGTGCCTCTTCGCCTTCAGGCAAAATAACACGGATACTTCCTTGCTCCAATTGTGCAATCTGTTCCTGAGTAAGTGTGGCAACCATGTTGCTTACACTCTTCATCAGTTTGCCGAATTTTTTGCCCATTGTACGGAAGTTACATTTCACTTTCTTTACTAAAATGCCCTGTCCTTCCACGAATTCCAGTTCCTTAACATTCACTTCGTCCAAGATGAGCTGTTTCATAGATTGAATGCGTTGTTGCTGTTCTTGATCGATGGCCGGGATTGCGATGCGTTGTAAGGGTTGTCGCACGATAATTTGTTCCTTTTTGCGCAAACTAAGTACCATACTGGTAACCTGTTGTGCCATCTGCATCCTCAGTTCTTGCTCGCGATTAATAAATGATTCGTCTGCTACTGGGAATGCGGCTAAATGTACGCTTTCAGCCTGGTAACGTCCAGTGGCAGTATTCAAGTCTCGGTATAAACGATCGGCAAAGAAAGGTGCGATTGGAGCCATCAGTCGGGCTACGGTATCAAGGCAATGGTACAAAGTCTGATAAGCACTCTGTTTGTCAGTACTCATGGCATTTCCCCAGAAACGTTTTCGGCTCAGTCGCACAAACCAATTGCTAACGTTGTCAATGACAAAATTCTGAATGAGTCGTCCTGCACGTGTGGGTTCGTAGTCTTCGTAACATTGCTGAACATCGCGGATCAAACTGTTCAGGCTTGACAGAATCCAACGATCCATTTCCGGACGCTCGCATAAGGGCACGTCATCCTCTTCATAGCACCATCCATCTACGTTGGCATACATTGTTAGGAAACTGTAGGTCTGGAATAGTTTTCCAAAGAAACTACGTGAAACTTCCTTTACTCCCTCCACGTCAAATTTCAGGTTATCCCAAGGAGCACTATTAGTAATCATATACCATCGTACGGCATCCGATCCATATTCTTCGATAGCTCCGAATGGATCAATAGCATTGCCGAGACGTTTGGACATCTTCATGCCGTTCTTGTCCAAAACGAGTCCATTGCTGATGACAGCCTTGTAGGCTACGCTGTCGAATACCATGGTGGAGATGGCATGGAGTGTATAGAACCATCCGCGGGTCTGATCGACACCTTCAGCTATGAAGTCGGCAGGATAGACGGTTTTGTTGTCCAGAATTGATTTATTCTCAAAGGGGTAATGTATCTGCGCATAGGGCATGGCACCACTATCGAACCATACATCAATTAAGTCCAACTCGCGCGTCAGTACAGCACCTTGTTTGCTTACCAATTTGATATCATCCACATAGGGCCTGTGCAAGTCAATCTTGTCGTAGTTTTTCTGACTCATGTCGCCCGGAATAAACCCACTCTTTTTGAGAGGATTCTCTGCCATGACACCTGCAGAAACGGCCTTTTCTATTTCTTGGTAGAGTTCTTCTACGCTACCGATACAGATTTCCTCCCTTGTTTCACGGTTGCGCCAGATGGGTAGGGGAGTACCCCAATATCTGCTTCGACTCAGATTCCAATCGTTTAGGTTCTCCAACCATTTTCCGAAACGTCCAGTACCTGTGCTCTCGGGCTTCCAAAGGATGGTCTTGTTGAGTTCCATCATCCTTTCGCGCGCAGCAGATGCACGAATGAACCAACTGTCCAATGGATAGTATAGGATAGGCTTGTCTGTACGCCAACAATGAGGATAGTTGTGTATATGCTTTTCAATCTTGAATGCCGTTCCGTCTTCTTTCATTTCGATACAGAGGATGACATTCAGGTCCATTTCCTTTGTGGCGGCCTTTTCATCATACTTGCCACCTTCGTTGAAGCGTGGGTCGTATGCGTTCTTTACGAAAGCACCTTGATGTTTGGAATATGCCTCTTTTACCACACACGTGTCATAGAAAGTGGCATCCATATCTTCGGGTAGGAAGTATTTGCCTGTGAAATCCACCATTGGACGTGTGTCCCCTGCTTTATCTATCACGAAAAGGCTTGGAATACCTGCATCTTTGGCTACCTTGGCATCGTCTGCACCAAAGGTGGGGGCAATGTGTACAATTCCTGTTCCATCTTCGGTAGTCACATAGTCACCAGGAATTACGCGGAAAGCATCATTTTCTTTGTTTACAATCTTATTGTTTTCTATCGCGCATGGCTTAATCCATGGCATCAGTTGGGTGTAGTGCGTGCCTACTAGATCCATGCCTGTTCCACGCCATAGAATTTGTAGTTCCTCGTTTTCTTCTGTCTTAAAATATGCATTCAAACGGCTTTCTGCAAGTATATATATGGCCTCTTGCTGGGTGTAGGGGTTGGTCCCTTTTACTGCTACATATTCAATCTTTGGTCCTACACATAGGGCCGTATTTGATGGCAAAGTCCATGGAGTAGTTGTCCATGCCAAGATATACAAAGGCAACTTTTTCGTGTCTATCCCAATGGCAGTTTCTGTTACCTTGAATTGTGCAGTTACTGTAGTGTCCTTTACATCGCGGTAACATCCAGGTTGGTTCAATTCGTGGCTTGACAATCCAGTGCCAGCTGCGGGGCTATATGGCTGTATGGTGTAACCTTTGTACAACATCTTCTTCTCGTACAATTGTTTCAGCAGCCACCATAGACTTTCTATGTATTTGTTGTCGTATGTGATGTAGGGATGTTCCATGTCTACCCAATATCCCATTTTGTGACTCAAGTCAGTCCATTCATTGGTGTACATCATCACATTCTGGCGACACTTCTGGTTGTATTCCTCGATGGAGATGGTCTTTCCAATATCCTCCTTGGTGATACCTAATTCCTTCTCTACACCAAGTTCCACAGGCAGACCATGAGTGTCCCATCCTGCTTTGCGCTTCACTTGATATCCTTTCATTGTTTTGAAGCGGCAGAAGGTGTCTTTCAAACTACGAGCCAATACATGGTGGATGCCTGGATGGCCATTGGCTGATGGGGGGCCTTCAAAGAAAATAAAGGATGGGCATCCTTCCCTTTCAGTCATACTTTTGTGAAATACATCTTCTTCATCCCACTGACGAAGCACCTCTTTGTTCACCTCACTCAGGTTGAGTCGAGCGCGTTCTGTGAATTTCTTGCTCATATTTTTGAATCTGGCTTTTCTTTATTTCATTTTGCGCGCAAAAATATACAAAAAAACGGACACTACCTAATGATATGCCCGTTTTTCTATATTATTTCCTTGTTAATAGTTAATAGCATTCTTCTGCGTTAGGAAAATCCCCAGTCTTCACATCCGACACATATTGCCCCACCGCGTCTGTGATAGTGGTAAAGAGGTCCGCGTACCTTCTTAGGAATTTGGGAGAGAATCCTTTGTTCATTCCGAGCATGTCGTGCACCACAAGTACTTGTCCATCAGCTGGACCTCCTCCAATACCGATGATGGGGATATTCACTTCGTTGCAAACTCTACGAGTCAGGGCTGCAGGTATTTTTTCCAGTACGATAGCAAAGCATCCGGCTTCGGCCAATAGTTTGGCATCCCTTACCAATTTCTCCGCTTCTGCTTCTTCCTTGGCGCGCACCGCATACGTTCCGAACTTGTTTATGCTCTGTGGAGTAAGGCCAAGATGTCCCATGACGGGGATGCCTGCGTTTAGGATGGTGCGGATGGTGTCAATAATCTCTTCTCCTCCTTCCAATTTTACTGCATCGCAACCGCTTTCCTTCATGATGCGGATTGCATTTGTAACACCTTCTGTGGCATTTACCTGATAGGATCCGAAAGGCATAT
Organism: Prevotellaceae bacterium UBA1743; assembly: GCA_002314945.1. GTDB lineage: Bacteria > Bacteroidota > Bacteroidia > Bacteroidales > Bacteroidaceae > Physcousia. Next base: position 22,873 of record DCHV01000030.1, on the reverse strand, counting down.
CGCATACTACTAAGGCACGTTTCACAGCGCGTGATACGCTACACGAATGGTAGATCATTTGATCGATTGTGATAGGCAGAGTGGTTTGGTTGCCTGCCATCACGTTACTTGCCGAGTCTCCTACAAGGATGATGTCGATGCCAGCTTGATCTACTATCTGTGCCATAGAATAGTCGTAAGAAGTAAGCATGGCTATCTTCTTGCCTTGCTGTTTCATTTCCATTAGACGATGCGTAGTCACTTTTCGCGTATCATCCACTAAATATGCTGCCATATTATTCTTGTTTATGAGATTACTTTTTGTTTTTCTTTTGCAAAAGTACGACAATTTCAGAAATGTGGGATGATAAATAGGAAAAAACGCCTAAATTTGCAATATAATTGCGTAGTGTTATGGATTCGATTCTGACTGTTTATAAAGCCTCGGCTGGTTCGGGGAAAACCTTTACCTTGACGGTGGAGTATATTTTGTTACTTGTTTCTTGTCCCGATGATAGGGAATATGCACATACCCTTTCCGTTACGTTTACCAACAAGGCCACATCCGAGATGAAGGATCGTATCCTACAACAATTATATGGCCTTTCTCGGGGACTATCCAGTAGTCAAGGATATCTCTGGAAGATACGTGAACGTTTAGCTGATCAAGGAATTGCAATTTCCGATGAAGATATCCGTCTTCGTTGTGCCAAGTCTTTGACACAGATACTTCACGATTATCACCATTTTCGTGTTGAGACAATCGATTCCTTCTTTCAGAGTGTACTTCGCGACTTGGCTCGTGAGTTAGGACTGAACGCTAACTTGCAGGTTGAACTCGACAATAGCGAAGTGGTGTCTCGTGCGGTGGATCGAATTATAGAGAATCTCCAGATGGAACCTCAATTGCAGAAGTGGATTCTTAGTTATGTCGGTGAGCAGATTGAGGAGAATGGCAAGTGGGACATCACTCGTAGCGTGAAGGATTTTGCACGTTGCATTTTTGTGGAAGAGTTTCAAAACCGTCCAATCACAGAACGACAGAATCTAAGCGATGAAAAATCTGTCTGTGCTTTTCGTGACAAGATGAAAGAGATGGAAGCCTCCCACATGAAACTGATTCGTGACGAAGTGTCACGTCTCGAGGAACGTATCACGAGTCAAGCGTTGAATTTTTCCGTCATCAAGAATGGCAATACGTACCAGACTTATTTGCGTAATGTAAGCCAATGCATACTATTTGAACCAACCAAGAGGGTTCTCGATGCAATGGAGGATCCGATGGCGCTGCTTAAAAAGACAGATATTCAGAATGCTATGCTTGTAGCGCAAGCCAAAGATACATCTGCGGCATTGTGCGACTTGCATAAATTGTATGTCGATAGTGTCACGTTGATTCATTCGTCACGTTTGGCACGCCAATATATCAACCCTATGCGGCTCTTAGGCGCCATTGAGGAGCAAGCCAATATAATCAATCAAGAAAAGAATCAGTTCAACTTGAGCATGACTCCAACCCTTCTTAGTACGCTTATCGACAAAAGTGACGCACCTTTTATTTTCGAGAAATCAGGAACGACTTTCCGCAATGTGATGATTGATGAGTTTCAGGATACAAGTGCTTTGCAATGGAACAACTTCCGTGTCCTGTTGATGGAGAACCAGGCAAACGGTGGAAAGGATCTTTTGGTGGGTGATGTCAAACAAAGCATTTATCGGTGGAGAAATGGCGATTGGGGCATCCTTCATCACATAGGCGAGGAGATGAAAAGGATGAATCCTAAGATGCCCATCCTCAATACCAATTATCGTAGCGAACGCAATATCATTCTGTTTAATAACCATTTCTTTACTCATGCGGCAAATGAGATGGATCGAGTGTCCGATGGGTCACGTTTTAGTATTGCGGATATTTACCAAGATGTGGAGCAGAAAAGTGCTAAGAATGAGGAAAAGGGCTTTGTACGTATTCGTCTCTATCGTTATCGTGGAAATTCAAAACCAGAAAGTTACGAGGAACGCATGGTGACTGATATGATTGCTCAAATTCACTCTCTTATGTCACAGGGACTCTCACTTAATCAGATGGCCATCCTCGTTCGTACCAACAAAAACGGTACTCGTCTCATCCGTCTTTTTCAGGATATGGCACCCGATATACCTCTTGTTAGTGATGAGGCTTTTCTGTTACGTTCCAGCATTGCTGTTCAGATGCTTATTCAAGCATTACGTGTTTTGGCTGATGTTAATGGCGACAATCGTGTTCCACTCTTTTCATTAGCCCTTGATTATCAACAGAAGGTACTTGGAACGCCTATTGGAGAAGAACAACTTTTTTTGTCGGATGCAATGGCGTATTTGCCAGAGGAATTCGTTCATCATATCGAACGCCTTCGTATGCGACCTTTGTACATTCTTTGTGAGGAGTTGTATCGCATCTTCTCCCTGTGTAATATATCAGGTCAGCAGGCATACATGTGTGCTTTTTATGACAACCTCCAGCAATATTTGCTCGACAATCCTTCTGATATCCGTTCCTTCCTTGTTTATTGGGATGAGAAAATGTGTAGCACGGCCATTCCTGCCGCCGAGGTTTCTGGCGTTCGCATCCTCACTATACATAAATCCAAAGGACTTGAATTCCATACTATATTTGCTCCTTTCACAGATTGGTCAATTGAACGAGACGATGGTATGTTATGGTGCCAAACTGAGCAGCAACCATTCTCCGAGTTGGGGGTATTACCTATCTCTATGGGCAAGGAAATGCGACAGTCGGTATTTAGTCCTTTTTATGAGGAGGAACACCTTCAGAGTCGTGTTGATGGTATCAATCTTTTGTATGTTGCTTTTACTCGTCCATGTTGCAATCTGTATGTGTGGGGTAGTACCCATGGGGATTACAAGGTTGGGGGTACTTCGGGTGACCTTATCCATAAAACTCTCGACATGAAACCCGATGTGGATGGGGGAGACGAGGAAACATACTTTATGGGACAACCTGTCAGCGAGTATCATACACGTGGTGAGGAGAGCGATAATCGTCTTTCTCCTGTACAAGCAGAATTGCCTGTGTCCATCCATGCCTCTGTGCCTCGTATGGACTTTCGTCAAAGCAACGAGTCAGTGAAGTTCGTTAGAGACTTAGGCTTGGAAGAAGGCGAAGAAAGGAGTCAAAGTTATCTCGAGATAGGTAAGGTATTGCATTATGTGCTCAGTCAGATTCGTCATGAGGGAGATGTAGAGCGCGTACTTCTCCGTTGTCAGTCACAGGGTCTTGTCATTGACTCTCATATTCGCGAAACGGTCCTGCGTCGTATTCATTATGGGATGCAGAATTCTCGTGTCAAGGATTGGTTCTCCCCCGACAAGACGGTATATAACGAGTGTTCCATCACATTCATCTCACCTGATACGGGCGAACCCGTGGTGCGTCGTCCCGATCGTGTAGTAATGACTTCTGATACGATTACAGTCATCGACTTCAAGTTCGGTAATCCTAAACCCGAATATGATACGCAGGTGGCAGAATATATGCAATTGCTCCAATCTATGTATCCCCAGTATCATGTAGAAGGTTTTCTTTGGTATATTTACAGTGGTAAGGTGATGCCTGTCAATCCCCATTTCAATTTTCAATAGCGTAATTTCCTATGAACGATACTTTTCTTCATCTTGTGGCACGCGACCTGCTGAGTCGTTTTGATCATCTCAATCAGGTTACTCTTGTATTCCCTGGAAAAAGAGCCAGCCTCTTCATGAATCAGGAATTGGCACGACTCAGTTCAGGTCCAGTATGGGCTCCTCGATATATGACAATTGGTGATATGTTCACTTCTCTGTCTCGCTATGAAGTGGCGAACCCTATCGATTGTATCTGTACGCTCTATCAGCTCTTCCATGATATGATGGGACCTGATGATGCCGAAACACTTGATCAGTTCTTTAGTTGGGGTGAAATTATTCTATCTGATTTTGATGATATAGACAAACATTTGGCTGATGCTGCTGCGGTCTTGGGTAATGTATATGAACTCAAGCAATTTGATACACTTGATTACCTTGAGCCTGAACAATTGGAGACACTCCAGCATTTCTTTCGTAATTTCGACCCAGGAAACAACTCTCGCATCAAGGAACGGTTCCTCCTCGTGTGGCAACACATGTTTGGGCTATATTCTGAACTAAAACAACGACTTGCCGATGAAGGCTTGGCTTGGGAGGGTGCCGCTTTCCGGCAGGTGGCCGAGGATATGTTGCGTGGCGATGAGGACGTAATGCGTACACTTAGGTCGTGGGGGACAGTCGCTTTTGTGGGATTCAATGTCCTCAATCAAGTGGAGCATACATTGCTCAGTACGCTTCAGAAGAACGGTCAGGCGTTGTTTTATTGGGATTATGATGTATTCTACACCCGTAGCGAGGAAAATGAAGCGGGTATCTTCATGAGACAGAACTTGCGTGATTTTCCCAGCGCGCTTCCTGTAGAATGTTTTGACAATTTGCGCCATCTGAAGGATGTCACCTTTATTTCTACCACGACTAACAATGTACAGGCACGCTATGTTCACGACTGGATGATGCAGGGACTCAATCCTCAGGAAAACCGCAATGCTATAGTGTTGTGTGATGAGACTCTGATGCAACCTGTCCTACATGCCTTGCCAGATGCCGATGAATTGCCCCTTCAACATGGACTTAACGTTACAATGGGATTCCCACTCACCGACACACCTGTATATAGCTATATGGTGGCTCTGTTTGATCTGCAGACCGATGGCTGGGATGACACGCTCGGACATTTCCGTCGGTCATTCCTGCAGAGAGTAAGGCAACATCCCTATTCAACTTTTGTCAGCGAAGAGATTTGGCTCGTACATCAGCAGGCACAGAATGAGTCCTTGCTCGCGTATCTTATCCAAATCCTTGAGTGTGTCGGAACACATTTTGCCTCTATCCAAGAGGGTGATGTATATGAGCAGATGTATGCCGAAGGTGTCTTTCAGTGTCATCGCATTCTCAATCAGTTCTTGCATCTTCTCCTTCGTCCTGTACGCCCGTTGCAGGTGGAGACACTCACACTACGACGTCTTATGCGTAGGGTGTTGTATCAGTGTAGTATTCCATTCCATGGTGAGCCAGCCACAGGCATACAAGTCATGGGCGTACTTGAGACGCGATGCCTTGACTTTAGCCACATTGTTATGCTTTCGCTCGAAGAAGGAAAACTTCCACGCAATTCCCGTTCCCAGAGTATGATACCCGCCAATTTGCGTGAAGCATTCCATCTCACTACACCCCGACATCGTATCTGTATCTATTCCTATTATTTCTATCGTCTTATACAGAGGTCCGAGCACCTTACTTGTGTGTATAATACCAATTGCGAAGGAACTTCCAGACACGAGATGTCACGTTTCCTGCTTCAACTACAGGTAGAGACGAATATCCCCATTCGTTCATTGCGTGTTGAATTACCATCCACCATTGGGACTTCTTCTCCTCTCCATTGTGCACGTTCCCCTCAGGCTATGCAACAGTTGTGGCAACGCTATGTACAACCACCTTCGGGCAAGCGTCCCTCCGTCCTCAGTCCTACTGCTATCAATTCCTACCTCACTTGCCCTATGGAGTTCTATCTCCGCTATGTGGCTGGCATACGGGTGAAGGAAGAACTGACTGACACCATCGACCTTCCCTTGATGGGTGTCATTTTCCATGATACGATGCAGGCTCTCTATACACAACTTATTCAACGCTCAGGGAATAATCAGAATATTACGTCACAGCAGATAAATGAGTTACTGAATAGTAATTCGCTGATAGAAACGATGTTGGATTGTGTTTTTGATGTTGCTTATTTCCATCCTGTTGATGAGCCGAAACGTCTTTCTGCTGCTATGAAAATGGCGCAAGGAGCACCTCGCCCCAATAACGTCTATTTCGGCGAACTTATCATTGTGAGACGTGTTCTCTATTCCTATATATGCAACACGTTGCGCTACGATATGTCCTATGCTCCTTTCCGTATTCAGGCGATGGAAGTAGCCTGTCAGTTGAGTATTCCTATCAGCACGCCTCAAGGAGACTTTGTTGTATTGACTGGCGGTCGTATAGACCGTATTGACCTAAAAGGGGATGTGTTGCGTATCGTGGATTACAAGACGGGAAGCCCGTCCAAGGAACATAAGAAGGTGACGATGGATACTATCTTCCAGCATGATGAAGGACACAATGGGTATTATTTGCAGACCTTCCTTTATTCGTTAGCTCATTGTATGGAACCTGATTTCCCTCATTCGCAAGTGTCCCTGCGTCCCGCTCTTCTCTATGCGTCACGTGCTGGTCAAACCGATTATGACCCCACTTTGCTTTTTGATGGAGGACCTATCCAGGACTTTACCGACTTAGCTGAGGAGTATTTCGAACGTTTGCAGTCGGTAGTTCAAGAAATATTTGATACAGATTCCGATAGGGGTGAGGGCTTCAGGCAATGCGAGGAAGGCCGACATTGTGCCTTATGCCAGTTCCGTACCTTGTGCGGGAGATAAAGTGCTCTTACCAGATATCTTCTGGCTCGCTGGGGTTGTCATAGACCTCCTTGGGGCAATATTCGATATAGTCTGCAATGAATTCTTTCTTGTCCGAATCCAATACCGATTGCATACGTAGATAGTAGGTCTTGTCAGGGTCCATTGTCTGGCGTGTCAGGATACGTCTCTGCGAACAGTGTACGGTTGCATATCTTCCTGCTGTACCAGCTGAACCATCGCTCGTGTATGCGAGTCCACCCTTCATGAAACCATTGTTGCGCATACGCTTATCCACTTCGGCATTGTAGTCTTCGTCCTCTGTGTCACGTTCGAAACCGGTCATGGGGTCGCTTGTCACTTCCAGCGTCATGTCCAGGGGAATATCTGTTACAGGCAGGTTGTCCAGGTCGCTGCCGAAGTATATCTGTGCTACGCCACGATTGCCGTTGGCTATATATCCGTAGCGTATTTCGTAAGTGCCACGACGGGGGAAGGGCGGCAGGCGATAGGTGATATCATAGCGGCCTACAGCCTTGTGCTCATCTACGTTCAGGTTGGTGTAAGTCAGCTGGTATGCGTTGTAATACACATAGTTGCATTGGTCTCCGTTCCACAGGTCCGCGAAATAGGGGTAGATGCTTCGTTTGGGCAGATACACATGCATGTATCGCTTTTCCGTGGCATGTTTCTTGCGGATGTCATTGTTCATAGACTCCGGGAAGAAGGATGTTACGTCTATGCGCAGGCGCTGGCGGTGCAGGTCATCGCGTACCTCATCGTTGTAGGATAGGGGAGCATCAATAGGGTAGATGCAGGCATTTACGATGTCAGTCAGTACCGCACGTTCGTCGGATGTGCCTATCAGGCAACCCACTTTGGCTGGGTCACAACTCACTTCGTGTCCCGACCCGCGTCTTCCGTTGTCCAGCACAGGGAATCGGTTCAGGTATATTCCGTTGCTTTCCTTGCTCTCGTATGCTTTCAGCAGACGTCGTTTTCCCATCGTAGTATAGATGTCATATACCGGGATGGTGAGTTCTCCCGGATTCTCGTGATAACCCGACTCATTCTCGTGATACACAATCTTGTTGGAAGCCAGTTTCATGGGCAGGATATGGTAGGTCACCCATTGGTAGAGCAGGTTGTCCTCGCTCGCATAGTCGGTGTTCATGACGAACTTGTCATCATCGGAGTACTGATGCTGGTCCTTTATCCACTGGGTCAGTTCCTGCAAGAGGTTTTCCCCTTTGGGGTCAAGTCCTTGTGAACGCCAGAAGTCATCCGTCTCAGCAAAGATGGTGAAACCATATTTCCTGTGCTCCGGAGCATACGCTGTACCATCTTCGGCAAAGCCTCGGTTGTTCATACCTTCCAGATTCTCAATTTCCCCACGTTGGTACTTCATCTCATATACCTCATCGCGTATTGCTTTCAGCGTGTCCATCAGTCCGCAGGCCTGTATGGCGCGTGCCATTACCAAGAAGCATTCCTCCTGCTTGTCCATGATGTCCTGCAGATAGTCGGCTGCTGTGGTGTTTTTTGGTGCAATCACCTTCTCCATCTGGTGGATGACTCCGTTTATTGCTCTGATGTCGCGATTGCGGATGTTTATTGGACAATAATCGTTCAGGTAAATGCTATCCGGGGAATCTACGACATATCTGATGGTGTATTTCCGGTCATTCATGTTGGCCATCGAGAACTCATCCCCTGTCTTGGTAGGAAACTCCGTTGTCTCGAAATAGTAGCCTTCATCACCGCTGTCGATAATACTGTTCTTTACAATCACCTGTCTCACAGAATCCAACTTTGCACTATCCGTGAACGCCTCCCACTTTGGTTCGGATATCAGTTTTTCTTCCACCAGCGTACATAGATATTTGTCTATTGCCTCGTTGGTGGGAGCAAATACCGTGTAGTGTCCTCGTGCAGTAAGCAATTGTCCCACGGTAGTGTCGGACATCTTGCTTACAGGCAACCGTTTCAGTAAATCGGTATAGGTGGAGTAAGATTCTGGATGTTTTTCCAGATAACTCATTATCGTATCTATGGAGAAGACGTAGCGTACCGAGGTGTCTATGTTTTCTTTACATGCCGTAAAACATGCCAAACAGCTCAAGATAAGCGTATAAAATGACGATTTTTTCATTGTTTCAAGAAATTTTGCGCGTAAAGTTACACATTTTTATTGATATGCTCCCATTTTCCTTGATTTTTTTTGAAAAATGTCCTAATGGATGCTATCACACAGGAAAACTTTCAGGAGGACTGCATGTGTCAAAATTTGTGAATATTCCAAGGGCTCGGTAACCCTTCGATAGCCCTTTGGTAACCCTTCGATAGCTCTTCCTAACGTTTCTCGTCTCTATTGTCAAGATTTTTCTAAGAATAGGTGCTATCTCAATCTTTCAATTCATTTTATATCCCCAAGAATCTTTGGTACGGTGATGGCGAGTGATTCATCATCCATCATGAGGTCGTGTTCGTGAGGGGTATGGATAATTTCCATCTTCTCGCGATTGCAGTAGTTCTCGAAGTTTCCTGCATCGAATTTCATCATCTCTTCCCAATACTCCTTTGACTTGCCCGTTGCAGCAAGCGGAATCTGCATAGGCTTGAAGTAGGTGACAGATCCCTCGAAGTGAGAAGGTACGTGATGTGCCAGGTCGTATGTAACCTGTGAGCAGTTGCGTACCATTGCATCAAGCAAGCCCTGGCCGCGCAGGTCTTCAAATAGTGGACACTCCTCGAAATACTTGCGATTCACAGTACCGAACATATTCTTTGCCATAGACACAAGACGATTCTCTGCAAGGGCATGGGAGTCAAACATGAATAGATGCTTTACCTCTAAGCCTTGCTCTTGCATTTGGCAAGCCATTTCATGTGCAACTACTCCTCCATAGCACCATCCGCCTAAGATATAGGGCCCTTCTGACTGATAGTTGCGCAATATCTCGATGTACTTCCTTGCTATGGCCTTGATTCCATGTTGGATATCGTCAGAATGAAATAGGTTGTAGGGTTCCAGAACAGCAAAGGAACAGTACGGTCCTATCTTGTCTGCAAGATGATAATATGCATCGCTACCTGTGTTCCCTGTATGGACAAAGGTTACTGCCGGCTTGTTTGGCTGGAGTGGTGAATATGTGCGGATAAGTGGACTCTTCTCCATTCCCTCCCCTGTAGGAAAGGGGGTAGAAGATGTTTTTGCCAATACCTTGTCGTCTGTGGAATTGCTGAGGGCAAGTTCTATCAAGTCGCGCCAACTGGAGATGGAGGCATCATCAGGATTGTGTTCCGACAAACAGGTCATTACATCAAAGAGTGCTCTGCGGGCAATGTTCATTGATGCGCTGACGTTGTGGACAAGGCACAGAAGGTAGGATGTACCATCATGTATTGGTATGTATGCAAAACGTATGATGGATGATATCTCTGGGTCATAAGGCAGGTGCATGAGTTGCTGATACACATCCTTCACCATACGCAGAGGCTGTTTCCCTTCCGGCATTGGGATGCTATCAAGCGGCAAGCACCTATCAGTTACTACCTGCTGAAAGAGCGCGCGATGGTGAATTGCTATAGCAGAACGCAAGACCTCGTTTTTCTCGGAAGTATGGTCAATAGCATCACGAAGAACAGATTCCTTGATATGGCTGTCCATCTTCAATATGAATACATTGCGATATGCTGTAGAGTCAGAATGCATCAGATAGCGATACAACAGGTCCTCATGCTCAGTTGTGAGCGGAAGTACTTTCTGTATGGTCTCTCCTCGCTGTGCAAAGCTTTCCCTGATCTCCCTGTATTGCTCTGGTGTCCACATGCGTTCGTAGTCAACAGTAGCCTGTTCGGCTACTGCTCGAAGGTATTTTAGCTCCAATATCTTAGAAGCGCTGATACGAATGCCCATGGTTTTGAGTTGAGTCGCCAATTTAATTGCACCGAGAGATGTACCGCCACAATCAAAGAAGTTGTCATCAAGAGAAAAAGTCTGTCCGATGATTAGTTTTGCCGCCTCTACCACACGCATTTCCACCTCATTGAAGATGGTGCTCAGTTTGTCATTTGCCACAGTAGGAGTCGGGAGTTGGTTACGCACCACCTTGCCATTGGCATTGCGAGGCAAGGCTTTCATGCGAACCCAGATGTCTGGAATCATGTATGAGGCAAGCGAGAGCGAGATGTCATTCTTTATCTGTTCTTCGTTGATGCTTTCGCTTGATTCATAGAAGCATACGAGGTGGTCAATACCATGAACATTACGCATGACAACCGCAAATATAGCACGCGGGCAAACTGCAGAAATCTGTCGTTCCACCTCGCCGGTTTCTACACGAAAACCACGAATCTTTACCATGTTGTCAGTTCGGCCTACATAGTAGATGGTACCATCGGCTGTTCGTCTCACACGGTCGCCCATGCGGAACCAGCGACGGCCGTCAGTATCCACAAACCATTTCTCGGCAGTTTGCTCAGGTAGATTCAGATACTCCTTGGCTTGGATATCACCCGCATAAATCAGTTCGCCATTTTCGCCCTCAGAAACATCTTTCAGGTTTTCATCTACAATCCTCAGCTCTATTCCCTCCATCGGTTTGCCGAGGGGTACTGTTTCCTCATCGCCTTGCACCTGTCCAGCAATAACGATAACGCCCTCGGTGCTGCCATACATATTGTATAGCTGGCAAGGATATTTCGGTTTGAAATTCCTGAGTTTGTCGCCTGCTGAGAGTATTACGATACCCCTCATGTCATATTCCTCTACAAGTACGGTTGCAAGGGTAGGAGGGAGGAATACATAGTCGATATGGTGGTCCTTGAGATACTGGTGCAATCTTTCGATATCCTGCTTCGTAACCTCGTCGATGATGTGTAAGGACGCCCCTTTCTGCAGAGCAGTATATATGAGGAATTGTGATGCGATAAATGTAAATCCGGCAAAGATAGCGATGTTGTCATCTTCCTTGACTGGTGCAATCTGAAGTGTTGACTTTACAATAGCATCAATGGATTTTGTTGTATGTACCACCCCCTTTGGGTTACCTGTTGTGCCAGAGGTATAGAGGATGAGAGAGGCGGAAAGAAGTGAGGGCTCTGGGGAGATAAGAGAAGTGTGAGAAGTGGGTAATGGAGCATCAAAGAAGCGCACATTCTCCAGTTTGAAGTCAAGTCCCTTCTCGTTCCATAGTTCTTTGGTGGTGAGCAGATACCTGGCATCTGCATCCCTGAGCATGTAATTGATACGCTCTGTAGGATAGGCATCATCCATAGGCATGAATACACCTCCACAGGCACGTGCCACCTGCAAACCGATTATGATATCTACAGTCCTTGGCACAAGTACAGCAACCACACAATTCTGAGCATCGGGTAATGTAGAGGCAATACTGGTGCTCAGCGTGTTGAGTTGTGCGTATGTTAAAATTCTGTCTTTATCTTGTATATGCGATGTTGTCATTTCTTCCAGAGTTTGTTGACAAATCTTTCGATATAGTCAGCACCTGTTACTGGCCATCTGAAACCAAGGCGATAGAGTACCTGTCGTGTATTGGCGTTGTTGATGTCGGCAGGACCGCATGACTTCAGATTACTCTTTGCTGCACCTTTCCTGTATGCCATGAACGGACGCATTATGTCCATGAGGTCAGGATTAGCCAGAGCTTCCTCGAGTGACTGTCCGAACGTCTCTGCATCTACCATCTCCATCTTGCTATTCATCGCCTTGGCAATATCCATGATGATGTCGCCTGTGAAGGTAATGTGATGGTTGCTCGGCAAGAAGCAGATACATTCTTTGGGAGTCTCTGAGAGTAGGAGAATGGCTCGTGCAACATAGTTGATGGGTGAGAATTCAAGTGCTCCATCTATAGCGCTATAAGGAATCTTGCCTAAGGTGATGTATGCCTTGAAAAGGTTCATCATATTATTGCTCTCGGCATTTATCTGGAACCCTCCATCCTCATAGCGTGGTGCAAGGTTTCCGACACGCATAACCTTGGCGTTAAGCCCGTTATTGAGTATAGCGTTGTAGATGAGAACTTCCGCATTGAACTTGGACATGGTATATTGCTGTCCCTTGACTGTCTGGCCAGCATATAGTACATGCTCATCAAAGACAAAGCCCTTGGGAAGAGTCGAGAAATCAACACTGCCAAATACGCTCTCTGTAGAAACATGCACGAGACGGTTTCCTGTTTCCAGACACCATGCTACAATATTGCGGACAGAACCAACATTAATCTGCTCAATCTCATTCCCCTTGGCAAAATGCTTCACGCAAGCTGCACAGTTGATGCAGGTGAGGTGCTGTGATTCGGAACTTCTCTGGTTCTGGGATACGACTTCGTTTATCTTGGCAAAGGTGGAAGAGTCGGTGGCGTCACCCTCTATGACGATGATGCGCGAACCCATGAGTTCTGAGTACGACTTTCCAAAGTAGAAGGTAAGGTATTCCTCAAGACGGGCTTGTGCATTCTTCTCCTTATTGCCACGTACAAGGCAGTAGATGGTGCTTTCGTAATTCTCTATCAGGTCGTGTAGTACGTGAACGCCCAGGAAACCTGTTCCTCCCGTCAGAAGTACATCACCAAGCACCTGTTTCTCCCCTTCAGTAAAGGCTTCGAGGGTGTTTCCGCGAAGCAGAGCGTTTATTTCCTTGTAGTCATTTCCGTCTTCGTCCGTCTCGCGGATTGTATCGGTCGAAGTAGTGTCGTCGTTGTTGGTTGGTATGCTTGTCGAATCGTCACATCCTCCACTTACAAACTGAGCCATCGTCTGAGGCGTAGTATAACTGAATACGTCATTATACACGATGCTGTACCCCATCTTTCCGGCAGCAAGAACAACCTTCAGAGCAAGGATGGAACTACCACCTATCTCGAAGAAGTCATCCTCGGCACTTACCTTCTCCACACCTGTTACCTCAGAGAATATCTGACAGAAATTCTCCTCTGTCTTATTCTTTGGAGCCACATACTCAGCCTTCTTTGCCTCTGGTTTGGGCAAGGCTTTCTTATCGACCTTCTGATTTACGTTGAGCGGAATTTTGTCGATTTGCATAGTTACGGCAGGTACCATATAGGGCGGCTTCTGACTCTTGATGAAGGCATTCAGGGCATCAACGTCTATCGAAGCATCATTACATACGACAAAGGCTGCTATGTACTTGCCACCATCCTCGTAGTCGTATGCCTGTACGGTAACATCCTTTACGTTGGGGAAATCGCGGATGACTGCCTCCACTTCCTTCAGCTCTATGCGGAAACCACGAACCTTGACCTGACCGTCCTTGCGTCCCACGAACTCTATGTCACCATTCTCGCGATAACGCACGATATCACCACTATGATAGATGCGCGAACAGAACTGACGTTCCGCTTCATCTGATGTCATGGCATGATTGATGAAAGGATTCTGCGAGAATGCTTCACGGGTCTTGTCCTGCCGGTTGAGGTAGCCACGTGCTACCTGTGGACCTGTTATCCACAGTTCGCCTGCAGCTCCTACTGGAAGACGATGTCCTGTCTTGTCTATGACATAGCCTTGGAGGGTAGCCATAGGTTTGCCGATAGGAATGTTTGGTTCCCAATGTTCGATAGTGAACATCGATACGCCACAGGTCATCTCGCTCGGGCCATAACCATTATAGATGTTGTATGACAATTTGCTTGGATTTACTGCACGTAGTTTCTCGCCTCCCATGGCAAGACGTCGTAGTGACTTCGACTCTGGATAGTTCTCCAGATATTGTACACCTACCTGAGTCGTCATGAAAATCTGTGTGATGCCTACCTCCTCCATGTAGTCGTGCAGCACATCGAGGTTCATGCGCATATCTTCTGGAATAATGTACATCGTACCACCATTCATGATAGAGCAGTACATATCCATCATGTTCACGTCAAAGCCAAAGCTTGCGTATGCGGCTATACGGCTCTTTGTGGAGATGTCGAGCGTGGTACGTGTGGCATGACCGAAGGCAACAAGGTTCCTGTGCTCCAGCATACAGCCCTTGGGTACGCCTGTTGAGCCAGATGTGTAGAGTAGGGTCACGAGTCCTTCCTTGCGGCTATAGTCAACACTACCTTCTGGCACATTGGCAATCAACTGTTCAATATCCTTTGTCAGAATTACATCACCCTCATATTCGTTGAGAATGTCTCTCAGGTCTTCATCCACGATAAGCAGACGGGCGCTTGCATCTTTCACCATGAAGTTCAGGCGGTCCTGAGGATAGCTCGGGTCGAGAGGCTGATAGCCACAACCGGCCTTCAGGACAGCAAGTGAGGCCAATAGCATCCATTCATTTCGATGGATAAGAATGCTTACGACCACATCCGTGAGTTTTGTCCCATCCTGAACCACAGGTGTGTTCTCAACCTCTTTGATGTAAGGCAGCATCCGCTCACGAATGCGTACGGCAAGACGGTCGGTAAACTTGTCGAGTTTGCTGTACGTATATGCCACATCACCATAGACAACAGCCTTCTGGTCGGGATACTGCTTGGCCAGACGCTTGAAGGCAGTTACCACGGTATCATCATGGTTGTAGCCAAAGTCTAACTGGGCGTTGAAGCTGTCGAGCATACTCCATTGCTCATCATTCGTGATGCTGATGTCGGCAAGAGTGTCCTTTGACAGGATGCCCTGGACGGCATTCTCAACGGAGATGGCCAACTGCTGCATCATGAATGCAGAGTAAAGTGACTTGTCGTAGTCAACTTTTATCTTGAAGCCTGCTTCGTCATTTCCTGCAACCGCTATGTTTACTCCTACCTTGGCGATATCAAGGTCCAGATGCTCGATTTCGAGTTTGCCTGCTTGGATGTGGTAGTCGCTCAGTACGCCTACCTGATAGGCAAACGAGATATTTGGCTGATAGCCATATTTGGCGGCAATACGTGCAAAAGGATAATTCTCGTGTTCAATTGTCGAAGCAAAATCCTCTGCACTCTTCCTTACGAAGTCAAGGCACGACAGGTTGTTGTCCACGTATGACTGTAGTACGAGTGTGTTCACGAACATACCCATGGTTTCGGCTATTCTCAGATTGCTGCGGCCATTTGAGATGGTGCAGAGATTTACATTATCCTCACAGAGGTAACGTGCTACGCAAAGGTATGCAGCAGAGAGATATACGGCTGCAGGAGTGACGCCATGTTCTGTTGCCCATACCTTGACGATATCGTGATTCGTGGGTGTTGTTACACTACCTTCTGTATGAGGCAGGTCTTTCTCGAATACGTCAGGAATTAGCTGTGAGGAATCTTCTATTCTCGCCATTCTGTCTGCGTAATAGTCCTCTGTTTCCTGGCTGATTTGCTCATCTGCTATGAAGTTATAGTAGGTGTACGTCTCCTTCTCTATCTCTGCTCCATCCAGAGCCTGACAGAGCTGATTGAGTAAGAGGTCCTCGGACGCACCATCCGTTACGAGGTGATGCATATCCATCAATAAGTTGAGAGTTGAGAGTTGAGAGTTGAGAGGGTTCTTCTCCTCCACAATCTCGAAGCGGAAGAGTGGTCCCTCGGCAAGGTCGAATGGACGTACGAACGACTTCTTTTCCTGTTCAAGCTCTTCTGCTGTCAGTTGCTTTACGGGTATTTGTAGGTCGTAGTTTCCGCTATCGTTTGCATTTAGTGGCTCCTGTACTACTTCGCCATTCTTGCCTTCCACAAAATGGCACATGATGTAGGGATGCGCAGCAACCACTTTTTTTATTGCTTCTGCAATACGCTCGCTACTGATACCGTCTGGTATTCTCACGCATATTGGCACATTATACTGTACGATATCTGGATTGGCCATACAGTCGGTATAGACACCTTGTTGAGTGAATGAGAGAGGAGCCGACAGATGTTGCCCGGTATCGGAAGGAGTGTCTTTCTTCTCTGTCTCGACGGGTTCTTTCTTCCCTCCGGAGAGCATCTCGTTCCAGATGGCATTCTCTATGTTCAACAAAGTACCATCCTGCATCAACTGCTGTGACTTTAACTGCAACCCATAGTTCTTGTAGATGAGAGTGGCCAGTTTGATGGCAGAGAGTGAACTGAGACCCACGAAGGAAAGGGAATCTGCCACATCGAATGCAGGTGATTCCGTTTCAGAGAGTTTGGGGAGTTTCAATACTCCGGCAATCAGGTCATAGAGTTCTTTCTCCAGGTTGTTCATCTCACGCATCCTGCCCGTCTTGCCTGCGCTCTCCGCTACAGGAGAGATGGAGGGAAGAGGCAGATTCTTTACGTCCGTCTTTCCATTAGGCGTAAGTGGGAATGCTTCCATCTGCACGAATGCGCTTGGCACCATATAGTGAGTCAGGGTGGCGGATATCTCGGCCTTCAGCTTGTCGGCATCTATCTGCTCGTTTGCGGTAAAGTACGCTACGAGGAAGTCGTCATCATTGATGTGGCATACCTGTACAATCGTCTGTTTGATGCCGGGATATTTATTGATGCATGACTCTATCTCTCCGATTTCGATACGCAGGCCGTGGAGCTTGATTTGTCCGTCCTTGCGTCCCAAGACCTCAATATGTCCGTCGCGTGTCCAGCGGGCATAATCTCCCGACTTGTATGCACGCATACCGCCATACTCTATGAATGCTTCGGCTGTCTTCTGGGCGAGGTTGTTATAACCCTCTGCTACTCCTATGCCACCTATATACAGTTCGCCTACCACTCCGACAGGAAGTTCCTTGCCGTCTGTATCCACTACCCATTCGTGGTAATTGAGCAAGGGTCGTCCGATGGTGATGTGGCTTGTCTGAGTGAGTTCGGCAGCATTACTGCTGACGGTTATTTCCGTGGGGCCGTATGTGTTGAAGATGCGCAAATCCTTGATGCTATGCAGTTTGTCCAGAAGTACAGAAGAATACTTCTCGCCACCACTCATGATGACTTTGCATCGGGATAGAGCCTCCTCGAACTCTGGTATTTCCATGTAGCCGAGCAGACGTGATGGGGTGGCATTCAGGGCCTCGACATTATTTCGCTTGATGAGTTCGGCCAGAAGGATTGGGTTTTCCGTTTCTTCTTCGTTGGCCAGCACGCAGGTCATACCGTTGTGTAGTGCCACACCAAACTCCTTGAGTGACATGTCGAACGAAAGTGTCGTGAGGCACAGATACGCCTTCACGCCTTCCTCTGCGAGGGCATGGATATGGCGGTTTGCCGGATGGTTGTAGAGGTAATTGCAGATTGCCTCGTGGCGCAACATCACGCCCTTGGGACGACCTGTAGAACCACTTGTGTATATCAGATAGGCCAAATCCCTCGGATTTATATCTATATCGGGGCTTTGCAGGCTTTCCTCTCCATTATGGGGAAGAGCCCACAGGTCATCGACGAGGATGGCTTTCTCGCCATGTTCTTTGATGTGTTCCTCGCTGGTAATCACGTATTTTGCCTCCGAGTCCTCGAGGATGAGGCTGATGCGGTCGGTAGGATATGCAGGGTCGCAAGGGATATATGCTGCTCCCGCCTTGCTGACACCAAACATGCAGCAGAGTACCTTGCTGGTACGTGGAAGGAGCAGGACGACACGGTCTCCCGGTTGTACGCCTCGTGCCATCAGGGCAGTTGCCACTCGGCTTGATTCTTCGTCCAGTTCTTTGTACGTCAAGGTGCGGTCACAGGCGACTATGGCCTTGGCCTCGGGCGTTACCTTGGCGTAGTGCTGGATTGGTTCGTGGAAACGCTTGAAGGGAACCTCTGCCGTAGCGACTGAATGGAAGGAGTCGAGGACTTTCTGCTGCTCGTTGCTGATGATGTTGATGTCAGAGAGCTTCTCATGCAGAAGCATCTCGGAGAGCACCTTCTCGTAGCAACTTGCCATATCCTCGATGAAGTCGCGTGAATACCTGTTCTTCTGATACTGAACCTCAGCTACGGGCCCTTTGTCTGTCTCCAGGAGTTTTATATTGATTGTCATCCCGGGAATAATCATAGGGATGTTCATGTTCTCTTGTGGCACTCCACCCAGCGTGAGCATAAGATTGTTCAGGCTTCCCTGGTAGGCAAACATGATGTCGGATTCAAAGCCAAGCTCCTGATGAACCTCGGCATACGAGTAGCATGTACGCTTTCTGCTCTCGAGAATCTGACTGCTGACAGAACGGAGGAGAGCAGCCACCTCTGGTGTAGTCTCCATGCTCTGATAGACAGGCAGGGTCTTCACCATCATGCTGTACGCGCTACGGTCTTCCTTGTTCGGGCGGCCATGGTATATGGTGGAGAATGCTACCTCCTTGTTGCCGGAATACTTGCTTAGCAGGAATGCAAATGCGGCCGTAAAATACGTGCTTCTCTGTACGCCTGCTGCTTTGCAGAGAGACTCGATTCCCTCACTCTCTACTTCCAGTTCACGCTCCACCACGCCTATACCTTCCTCGGCCGATTCATTTGCAGCACTCTTTCGCAGTATATCGCCCTGAGGCAACGAATTAACTTCTCCTGCAGCAGCAAAGTTCTGGCGATACCATTCCTTTGCCTCTGTATAGGATTCGCTCTCGCGCAAGGCCTGTTCCTCCAGGTTCAGGTCGAAGATGTTCTTTGCCTCAATACGTGGAGCAGCACCCTCGTACACCTCGCCTGTTTCTTCCAGGAAATGAGTCATGCTCATGCCATCCGAGATGATATGATGTGCGTCTATGTAGAGGTAGGCAGCCTCTGGCGTCTTGTATATTTCTGTCCGGAACAGCCGGTCGGAAACTTGTCCCGCTTCAGCCGGATGGGAGGGCGTGAGGATGTAGGCGGCACCTATGCGGTCGCGTACTTCGTCGAGGCTGGGGATGGTGAGTACCTGAGTGTGATACTGCTCTTCCCTTTGTACAAACACGAGATTGCCCTCGTCGTCATTCGTCAGACGTGCGAATAGGGTGGGGTGTGCCTTGATGACCCTGTCAATTGCAGTTGCAAGGCGTTCTATATCCACCTGCGGACTTAGTTTGTACAGGAGGTTGATATTGTATTTTCCCTCTCCAGTAGCGTTTATGCTACTTGCATAAATTCCCATCTGGGTTTGTGATAATGGATAGGTCATGTTGCTTCGATATTTAGGTCGTGGGTGATTTGTAAACCTTGACGGTTGTCATATTCTGGTCAAACTGATACTTGTAGCTTATCTCGCTTGCGGCTCTGTTGGCTATCATCAGCCCGTACCCCTTCTCGCTGTTTTCTGTGGGGTTGAAGGGCTTTCCGTCATCCGACAGGACAAAGGTGACAGCCTCTGTGTCGATAATCAGCCGGAAGTCGGCATAGGCATTCTTGTTCTTCTGCTCGCTATGCCGTGTGATGTTGGACATCAGCTCCTCGGCAATTATCCGTACCCTGAAGATGACGCTTTCGGAGAGAGCCTGCTGCTTGAGCCAGGAAGTCAGGCCGTCAAACGCCTGATGCATCTCCTCCTTGGAATACCCGAAGGAGAAGTCTATCGAAGGCCGTTCCTCTTCACGGGGGACAAGACAGACGGGGGCCAAATCCTGCGTGCTGAAAGAAGGCTTTCTGCGGATGATTTCGGCCGATACTATCAGCACTATGGCTGTGAGCAACTGGCCGAGGAAGAATCCGTACCAGGGAACTGTAGGTGAACAATGGAACGAGCATACGGAACAATCCATCGCACTCAGTCGGGCCAGTCCCCAGAATCCTGCTATCGGCAGGAGTGTCTGCCCTACGGAGAGGAACAGGGCCATGCGGTCGTGACCGTAGAACTGATATACAGGCATCAGGTTGTAGAGTAGTGCCTGCATGATGATGTTGAGCGTGAAGGCTGTTACGGCCGAGGAGACGGTTGAAGTGGCAGCCGCGTCCCTTACACCCAGGAGGCCTGCTATCTCCACGGGGAAGCATACGATGAGCAGCGTGTAGATGGCCAGTCCTATGGCCAGGAAGCGGTAGGCCTTGCCTAAGAGAATCATCACGCCTCTGGAATCACCTATGCCCTTCAGGATGGAACCGACGGGCTGAATGGTACGCAGGCAGCCGGTCAGGATAATCATCGAGAAGCTGAACAGCTGAATACATACGGCAAGTGCCACAAGTCCATACTGCCCCATGTACGTGGCTGCGGTATTGTTGTAGCAGGTGTATTGTGCGGATATGAGAATCGTGGATAGAAACAACGGGGTGCCGAGTGCGAGAAGCCTGCCACCCTCTGCCTGCCCCCTGGATATTCCCCGCGTCAGTCGCAGGGTGTCCTTCTTGCGGAAATGCGGCAGTATCATCAGGCAACATACCACATACATGACACATGTGGCCCAGGCAGCACCTGCTATGCCCATGCCCAGGTATTTCATGAACACGATGTCGAGCCCCACATTGAACAGGTTGCCTATGATGACTGCACGCGATATCAGATTGGGCGAACCGTCGATTGTGACAAACTGATGAAGGGTGTACATCAGCAGCTGTGGTATGGCAGACAGTATCGTGACCGTCATGAAGGAGCGGGCCATAGGCTTCAGTTCCTCTGCCTTGCACAATAGTTCCATCAGCGGGTCGAGGAATACGATACCGCCTGCGGAAATCAATACGCCCAAGACCACGCTCACCACCATCGATAGTGTAAACTGAGAATTGGCCTTGGCCTTGTCTCCGTTGCCCATGGCCATGCCGGCAATCATCGAGGAACTGACCACATACAGGCAGGAGATGGCGAAGATGCCCTGCAGTACGGGGCGGCTGATGATGACGGACGAGAGGCCTTCGGGTCCTATGATGTTACCCACCAGGGCCCCATCCACAATATTGGCCACCTGTGTGGCCGCTACCGTCAGGATGGATGCCCACAGATACTTCCTGAATGCCTTGTTTATGAGAAAACCCTTACGTTCCATCTGATTGTGTTTGTGTCCGATACTTCCGCTAAATGTGTGTGAGGGTCCCCTTACAGAATCTCTATCATCTGGTCGAAGCCTGTCATCTGGAAAATCTGCCTGATGTCCTCGCTCATGCCCGTGATGGTCACCTTGCCGCCCTTGGCCTCGGCCGTCTTCTGGAGAAGGAGGAGGGTACGCATACCCGTGCTGGAGATATACTCGAGTTGCGAGAAGTCTATCGTGATGTGCTTCTCGGCCTCTGCCATTACGGGTTGCATGTCCGTTGCAAACGACTGTGCTGCCTGTGTGTCCAGTTCTCCCCCGAGGGCAATGAGGATTTCCTCCGCGTTGTTTTCTCTGATTGTGAATTTCATATCTTTCCTTGAATTGTCTTGCTCGTTCGGCGAAAAGGGGTGCCTTGGATACGGCATCCCTCCTCTAACCATTGCAAAGATACGCTTTTTTTCTTACATTCGCGTCTTTGTCCTACTTTTTCTTCTTCATGTAGCTTTGATGGCCTTCTCACATTGCTCTTCCGAATTATTCACCTCCAAATCACCTCCAATTTTTCTTTGTTTTAATTGGAGTTGAATTGGACCTGAATTGGACTTATATCGGTATCACTACGAAGGGTCAGTTGTATCCAAGAATCTGTGCAGGCGTGAGGTGTAGAATATCACACAAACCGCGGGCTACCTTCAATGAAGGTTCGGATTTGCCATGAATATATGCGCTGATGCGTGGAGCGCTAACGCCAAGTCGTTCTGCAAGTTCCTTGGCTGTCATTCCAATATTATCCAACCGGTCAGCGATAAGTTCGCCAAGTGTAGGCTTCTCTATAGAATAGTGAATCTTCTCATAACGGTTTACTATATCCGAAACAATATCCATCTCTATCATGTGTCTGTCTTCCATAGGAACATCATTGCCAACGTATGGAAGCAGTTCCTCTATGCGCTCCAATGCATATTCGTACTGAGCTTTTGTAATTTCAGCCATATTGCAATCTACTTAAATGGTTATATAATCAATTTTATCATAATCCTTGTGCCTGCCTACCCAACGAACCAATACCCATTGCGGAGTAAAGATAACCACAACTACCAATCGGTAAGTATTACCCTTAATGTTGAAAACATATCGATCATTACCAATATAATCCGCGAAAGGATAGTCCCGTTTCAAGTCGGCATGAGTTTTCCATTGGGCATGTTCGACATTGTCGTTCCATGCACGCAATGCTATTTCGCTGTCCTCATTGCCAGGTGTTTCAAAGAATTCCTTTAATTTCCTGAATGAAATAATTCTCATATCATGTTATATTTACAGAGTACAAAAGTATATAGATTATTTCATAATATGAAACTTCTGTATACTTTTATTTCGTATTTCGAAACTTTTATGTATATTTTGAGTATAGTTGAGAGGCTTGGTGGGCTCTCATAATGATGATTTTGTTTTGTCAATAGTCATTAGTCATTAACGAAATTGACTATTGACTAATGTGACTACAATACGTGTATAATCTAATCTAAAAGTG
>DCHV01000060.1 GCA_002314945.1 Prevotellaceae bacterium UBA1743 | reverse complement strand
ACAGACACATGGCCTACAGCAAAAGCAATAGCAAAACGAAAATCGTAGAGGTGCCTCAGATAGATAATATAGGAAGGAAACAGCCTCAGAATCTGGAATTTGAATCTGCCGTATTGGGCGCTCTAATGGTGGAACAGGAGTCCTATACTCAGGTCTGTGACCTACTCCACCCCGAGAGTTTCTACGACCATCGCCATCAATTGATATATGAGGCTATCCAAAGTCTGAATGTCAATCAGAAGCCAGTAGATATTCTAACTGTCACTGAACAGTTGGAACAATCTGGCAATTTGGAACAAGCAGGGAGTGAATCCTACATCATGCAGTTGAGTGCGGGAGTAAGCAGTAGTGCACACATCTTGTATCACGCTCAAATTATTGCGCAAAAGTCCTTGGCAAGACAACTGATAACATTCTGTAGTACCATACAGACAGGAGCCTTTGATCCTACGAAAGATGTGGCAGATCTCATGCAGGAAGCAGAGAGTAGTCTTTTCACCCTCTCTCAGCGAAACATGAAGAGTGACTACACTCAAATCAACCCCATCATCGGTAATGTCTATGATATGCTCAACAAGGCTGCTGCACGTACGGATGGTCTTAGTGGACTCTCCACAGGATTTGACAAACTCGATAAGATAACAAGCGGATGGCAAAATAGTGATCTCATCATTATTGCTGCACGACCTGCTATGGGTAAGACGGCCTTTGTAATCAGTATGGTACGTCGTATGGCCGTTGACAATCAAGCACCTGTAGCGCTTTTCAGTTTGGAAATGAGCAAGGAACAGTTGGTGCAACGTCTGATGGTGAACGTATGCGAGATAAGTGGAGACAAGATGAGAAGTGGTCGTCTGGCACCTTATGAATGGAGCCAGCTTGACACTAGGGTAGGTTTACTAAAGGATGCGCCCATCTATGTGGATGACACTCCTGGCCTCTCCACCTTTGAGTTGAGAACCAAAGCTCGTCGATTGGTACGTGAGCACAAGGTGAGGTGTATCATGATTGACTACCTCCAATTGATGACAGCCAGTGGATTAAACATCAATAGCCGACAGGAAGAAGTCTCTACCATCAGCCGTTCGCTGAAAGGGTTGGCCAAGGAACTGAATATTCCTATTATTGCCTTAAGTCAGTTGAATCGTGGTGTGGAAGGTCGTGAAGGTTATGAAGGAAAAAGACCACAGTTGAGCGACTTGCGTGAATCAGGTGCCATTGAGCAGGATGCCGATATTGTATGCTTCATTCATAGGCCCGAGTATTACAAACTCTATCAGGACGAGAAAGGCAATGATATGCGAGGCAAGGCAGAATTCATCGTGGCAAAACACAGAAATGGTTCTATTGGTGATGTCAAGTTGGATTTCAAGAGTGAGTTTGCACGTTTCTCTGATCCGGATGACAGAATACCTATGCCAGGAGAATCCGTAATAAGCCAAATGTCGTCCATGGGTGGAGGTACATTCATTTCAAATCCTTCACCAGAAGAATTGGACGAATATAACAGGCTTTCACCAGAAATACCTAACAACGAGCCTCCATTCTAAGATAAATCCCGCATTTCCTTTGTGTAATGCGGGAAATTTTGTAATTTTGCGCGCTAAATAAAGGAAAATCAAAACGAACATACAATTATGAATATCTCTTACAAATGGCTCAAGGAGTATATTGACACGAGCCTGAATGCATACGAAATCGCTGATGCCTTGACCAGCGCAGGTCTGGAAGTGGATGGTGTAGAGGAAGTGCAATCTATCAAGGGAGGTCTTGAAGGTCTCTATGTGGGTGAGGTGCTGACATGCGAGGTACATCCCAACAGTGACCACATGCATGTATGTATGGTGAATGTAGGACAACCCGAACCCCTACAGATTGTATGTGGTGCCCCCAATGTGGCTGCTGGACAAAAAGTTATCGTAGCTGTATTAGGCACCAAGCTGTATGATGGTGATGAATGCTTCACTATCAAACGAAGCAAACTGAGAGGCATAGAGAGTTGTGGTATGATTTGCGCAGAGGATGAAATCGGAGTAGGAACAGATCATAGCGGAATTATCGTACTGCCCGCAGATACTATAGTAGGTACACCTGCAGCAGAATATTATCATCTGGAGAGTGACTATGTCATCGAGGTAGATATTACTCCCAACAGAGCAGATGCTTGCAGCCACTATGGAGTTGCACGCGACCTATATGCGTGGATGATACAGAATGGATACAAGACCTCTCTCCATCGTCCTTCGGATGAGGCTTTCTCCGTGGATGATGAGGCTTGCCCTATCGAGGTAGAAGTCTTGAATCAAGAAGCATGTCCTCGCTATTGCGCACTTTCCCTTACAGGATGTGAAGTAAAAGAAAGTCCTGAATGGCTTCAAGACAAATTGCGTATCATAGGACTGAGACCCATCAATAATATTGTGGATATAACCAACTATATCATGATGGCGTATGGTCAACCTCTGCATTGTTTTGATGCTGATATGGTGAAGGGGCACAAAATTGTAGTGAAAACAATGCCTGATGCTACTCCATTTGTCACCTTGGACGGAGTAGAGCATAAACTTTCAGCAAACGATTTGGCTATCTGTAACGCCGAAGAACCAATGTGTATAGCAGGAGTTTTCGGTGGAAAAGGAAGTGGCACATACGATTCTACTGTAAATGTAGTACTTGAAAGTGCATACTTCAATCCTACCTGGATTCGCAAGAGTGCCCGTCGTCATGGCTTAAGTACAGATGCAAGTTTCCGATTTGAGCGTGGTATAGATCCCAATGGACAAATCTATGCTTTGAAACAAGCAGCCTTGATGGCAAAGGAACTGGCTGGTGCTAAGGTGAGTATGAAAATCGTGGATGTATATCCCACTCACCTCCCCGATTTCAAAGTGAATCTTTCATACAACTATATAGACAATCTTATCGGAAAACACATTCCGGCAGAAACGGTCAAGAGTATCCTTTCAAGTCTGGAAATAAAGATTGAAGCAGAGAAGGATGGTGAGTTGGAAATTACAGTTCCTGCATACCGTGTAGATGTACAACGCCCTTGTGATGTAGTGGAAGATATCCTGCGTATCTATGGTTACAACAATGTGGAAATACCCACCACCCTAAAGAGTTCGCTCTCTGTAAAGGGGGAACCAGACAAGAGTCACAAACTTCAGAACCTTATAGGAGAACAACTTGTAGGTGCAGGATTCCGAGAAATACTGAACAATAGTCTGCAGAAAGGCTCCTACTACGAAAATACTGAATCATACAAGGCAACTAATTGTGTGCGTCTGATCAATCCACTCAGTCAAGATTTGAATGTACTTCGTCAGACACTACTGTTTGGCGGTATGGAAAGTATAGCACGTAACACGAATTATCGCAATGCCGATCTGAAATTCTTCGAATTTGGCAATTGTTACAAGTACAACGAGGAAAAGAAATCGCCCGACATTATTCCTGGCGTAAGTAGTAGCAGAGACCCTGAAGTAATCAAACATGTATTGGATGCTTATTCAGAGGATTACCATTTAGCGCTATGGCTTACGGGTAAGCGTGTAAGTGGAAGTTGGGCACATACAGATGAGGATACGTCTTTTGCTGAATTGAAAGCTCATGTGATGAATATTCTTCTCCATTTGGGCGTTCCTATGGGTATGCTTGTATTTGCAACTGGAGAAAGTGACTTATTCGAGAAGAGTCTCCAAATTCAGAATCGTGGTGGTAAAGTAATCATCGAGATGGGTATCGTTAATCATCGGATTCTAAAGATGTTCGGTATCGAAAATCCTGTCTATTTTGCCGATCTGAAATGGAAACAAATAATGAAGTTGTTGAAAAACGCTCACGTCACTTATTCCGAAATAAGTAAATACCCAGCTGTGAGTCGTGACTTGGCTTTGTTGCTTGACAACAGCATCGAGTTTGCACAGATAGAAAAGATTGCATATCAGACAGAGAAAAAGCTTCTGAAAGCCGTAAAACTCTTTGATGTATATGAGGGGAAGAATCTTCCTCAGGGAAAAAAGAGTTATGCAGTCAATTTTATTTTGCAGGATACTGAAAAGACACTCAATGACAAGACGATTGATGCTATCATGCAAAAATTGATACAACAACTCACAAAGCAACTTAATGCTGAACTGAGATAAAAACTAAATAAACAAGAATCAATATAATACTATAATTTATGGGAAGAGCATTTGAATACCGCAAAGCAACAAAACTGAAGAGATGGGGCCACATGGCCAAGACATTTACCCGCCTGGGCAAACAGATAGCTATAGCAGTCAAGGCTGGCGGTCCTGAACCTGAGAATAATCCAGCCTTGCGCTCTGTTATTGCTGTTTGCAAACGTGAAAACATGCCAAAAGATAATATAGAGCGTGCTATCAAGAATGCAATGGGCAAGGATCAGAGTGAATACAAAGGTGTTACTTATGAAGGTTATGGCCCTCATGGAATTGCCGTCTTTGTAGATACCCTTACCGATAACACTACCCGTACAGTAGCTGATGTACGTAGTGTATTCAATAAGTTCAGCGGTAATATGGGTACAACAGGCTCATTGGCATTCCTTTTCGATCACAAGTGTGTCTTTACTTTCAAAAAGAAAGACGACATGAATATGGATGATTTCATCTTGGAGATGATTGATTTCGGAGTGGAAGAAGAATACGATGAGGATGAGGAAGAAGGTACCATCACAATATATGGCGAACCTACCAGTTACAATTCTATCCAGAAGAAACTAGAGTCAGATGGTTTTGAAGATGTCGGTGGTGAGTTTACCTATATTCCAAACGATCTGAAGGATGTCACAGCTGAGCAACGTGAAACCATCAATAAAATGGTAGAACGTCTTGAGGAGTTTGATGACGTACAGACTGTATATACCAATATGAAACCCGAAGAGGAGGAATAAGCTACAATGTTGTATAAAACTACGGGAACTTGCAGTCAGTTGATTGACTTGGAAGTAAACGAAGATGGAATACTCACGAAATGCCATTTTACAGGTGGCTGTCAAGGCAACCTACAAGGAATAAGCAAATTGGTGGTGGGTATGCCTGCTCGCGAAGTAATTAACAAATTGGAAGGTATCACCTGTGGCATGAAGCGAACCTCATGCCCCGACCAATTAGCTCAAGCACTCAAGTCGCTGATTCAATCGTAGTCTTCCTTCGTAAAGGAATATTCCAAGAGGACATCGCCCTTGCTCTTACTGTAATAAAGGTAATGAAAGGCGATGCCCTCTTTTTTGTATCCTTTCAGAGAGATGCTTGACTTTATATTTGACAGAAGTTTGTCACTGAAATCATCTATTACATCCTGCGAATAGAGTGTGTCGTTGTCAAGCTCGTCGTGTACGGTATAAAAATAATTCATTGTGCGACTGCTCATATCGTACGACATACTGTCTAAGGTAGTATATGCATCCATCTCTTGTGGACAATTCTTCCTGCTTGATTCTGCAGTTTCTCTATACATTTTTTGTTCGATAGTTTCACGCTTGCAAGCTGTGAAACTGATGACAGAAACAGCAATAACTAAATAGAAAACGATATTTTTCATTATTTATCATATTTATTATGCAAATATACACCAATTTGAGAGCGAGATAACGAAGAATCGAAACAAAAGGGCATAAATAATCCCATTTCGACAATTTTGTGTAGAGATATTTCAAAATTCAAAAATTAAATTTTAACTTTGTGGGGTAATAAATAATTATTTTCCAAACACAAACAAAAAAAGACATGACAAGAAGAGATTTCATCACAAAAGCTTCTGTAATGGGAGCAGGACTTTATGCAAGCCCCATATTGATGCGGGCTGCAGGAAAAGAAGTAGGCGCCAATGACAAAATTCGAGTAGGTCTGATTGGTTGTAAAGGAATGGGATTCTCAGATTTGAGTGCGTTCCTTGGTAACCCCGAAGTGGAGTGTATCGCCTTGGCTGACATCGATCAGGAAGTATTGGATAGCCGTGCTGCCGAAACTGAAAAGATTCAAGGAAAGAAGGTGCAATTTCTGTATAAGGATTGGCGAAAACTGATAGACAATAAAGATGTCGATGTGGTAATTGTAGGTACGCCCGATCATTGGCATTGCCTTCAGTTGGTTGCTGCCTGCGAAGCAGGAAAAGATGTATATTGCGAGAAGCCCCTTGGTAACAGCATAGAAGAGTGTAACATCATGGTACGTGCTGCACAAAAGTACAATCGTGTAGTGCAAGTGGGTCAGTGGCAACGTAGTGATCCACATTGGCAGGATGCAGTCAATTTTGTTCATAGCGGAAAATTAGGTAAGATTCGTACCATACGCGTATTCTCATACCAAGGATGGTGTCCTTCTATACCTGTGCTACCCGATGAGGAGGTACCTGCAGGTGTAGATTATGACATGTGGCTTGGTCCTGCTCCAAAACGTCCTTTCAACCGCAATCGTTTTCACTTTACCTTCCGTTGGTTCTGGGATTATGCAGGCGGTCTGATGACTGATTGGGGTGTACATCTGCTCGACTATGCACTCTATGGAATGAACGTAACAGCCCCACAGACAATTATGGCATCTGGAGGTAAGTTTGGGTATCCCGATGATGCTTGCGAGACACCCGACCTTTTGCAGACAGTATATACATTTGGTGGATTTACGGTATTGTGGGATCATGCAATAGGTATCAATGATGGTGCGTACGGTCGCACACATGGTGTAGCATTTGTGGGAGAAAACGGAACTCTCGTTGTCGATCGTGGAGGATGGGAAGTTATCCCTGAAGATGTAAGTGGCACCAAGCGTATGGAGGCTATTGAACATCACCCTTCATACGGTGGCGGTGGATTGAATCTTCATGTAAAGAATCACTTGGAGTGCATAAAGAGCCGCAATCGTGCATGTAACGCAAGTATAGAAATTGGCGCACATATTGCCAAGTTCTCTCAGCTGGGTAATATTGCCTATAGAACTGGAAAGAAATTGACATGGGACGGAAAGAGTTTCCACGATCCTGAGGCAGATCAGTATCTGTGCAAAACATACAGAGAACCTTGGAAGTTACCCAAAATCTAAGAAAAGTATCATATTACATACGACAGAGTACCCATCAGTTCCTATATGAGATCTGATGGGACTTTTTGTTTTTTGTAGTTATTTGTTTCGTTTTTAGACGGATTTTCAGTACTTTTGCAGACGAAAATAGAAACAGATGAACATCAAGCGTATAACTATCTTGTTTTCAGTTTTATGCTGGACATTGACAAGCCTATCTCAAACTCAGACACAGGCCTATTGGATATATATTGACACATATAAGGACCTGGCTGTAGAACACATGCATAGATATCGCATTCCTGCCAGTATCACTCTTGCACAAGGACTATTGGAAAGTAATGCAGGTCGTAGTACACTTGCCACTCGTGCCAACAATCATTTCGGCATTAAGGTAGGCGGCACATGGACGGGACCCTATATTCTCAGAAACGATGATGCTCCGAATGAGAAATTCAGAAAGTACAATAGTCCTGCTGAGAGTTACGAAGACCATTCCCGCTTCTTGCAAGGTCGTAGGTATCAGGGATTGTTCCAACTTAATCCTACAGATTATCGTGGTTGGGCATACGGCCTGAAACAAGCCGGATATGCTACAAGTCCC
This sequence comes from Prevotellaceae bacterium UBA1743, assembly GCA_002314945.1. Taxonomy (GTDB): domain Bacteria; phylum Bacteroidota; class Bacteroidia; order Bacteroidales; family Bacteroidaceae; genus Physcousia. The sequence continues at coordinate 29,620 of DCHV01000060.1, read as the reverse complement.
ACTTATGCAGAATCCCTCATTTCTATCATAGAACGATACAACCTTTCCCAGTTTGATACTGGCAAACTAAAGGCTACTCGTGTAACTAATTCAGATTCCTTCTGGAATAATCATCAGATATGGAAGAACAACAAACGTTATTTTATTGTTGTGCAGTTAGGTGACGACATGGCTACAATAAGTCGAGAAACGGGTGTAAGTCTGCGTAAACTATACAAATACAATGATTTAGGAAAGAGTTATTCGCCCACACAAGGAGATATCCTATATCTACAGAAGAAAAGAAGTGAAGCCAGCAAGGATTTCAAGCACAATCCGATTCATATCGTTGAACCTAATCAGAGTCTTTTCGATATTGCTCAATTGTACGGTATCAACCTGAAGAGCCTATACAAGATGAATGGTTTTGGCTTGTCTTACTCTGCTAAGCCTGGTGACATCATCAGGATCCGCTAATGGCTCAACATAAACGCTATACATAGAATAGATTACATACGACATGATAACATTATCCAATATTGCCGTACAATTCGGCAAAAGAGTTTTGTACAAGGATGTGAACATGAAGTTCACAAGTGGTAACATTTATGGAATTATTGGTGCAAATGGTGCTGGTAAATCTACCCTGCTCAAAGCCATAAGCGGTGAGCTTGAACCTACAAAGGGTTCTGTGGAATTAGGACCTGGAGAACGTTTGAGTGTATTGAGTCAGGACCATTTCAAATACGATGCCGAGACCGTACTGAATACAGTTCTCATGGGACATACCACGATGTGGGAGGTAATGAAGGAACGTGAAGCCCTCTACAGTAAAGCTGATTTCAGCGACGAAGATGGTATTCGCGTAGCTGAACTTGAGGATAAGTTTTCCGAAATGGGAGGATATACGGCCGAAAGTGATGCCGCAGCCCTCTTGTCAGGTTTGGGAATAAAAGAAAGCAAGCATTACCAATTGGTAGGTGAATTATCGGGTAATGAGAAAGTACGTGTTATGCTTGCAAAAGCACTATTTGGCAATCCTGATAATCTGTTGCTTGATGAGCCGACCAATGACCTTGACCTTGATACCGTAGAATGGTTGGAACAATACCTGAGCGAATTTGAACATACAGTTCTTGTCGTGAGTCACGACCGACATTTCCTGGATTGCGTATGTACACATACCGTTGACATTGACTTCGGAAAAGTGACTATGTTTGCTGGAAACTATAGCTTCTGGTATCAGAGTAGTCAGTTGGCACTTCGTCAGGCACAGAATCAGAAAGCCAAGGCTGAGGAGAAAAAGAAGGAGCTGGAAGAGTTTATTCGCCGATTCTCTGCCAATGTGGCAAAAAGTAAGCAGACGACCAGTCGTAAAAAGATGTTGGAGAAGCTTAATATCGAAGAGATTCGACCAAGTACTCGTAAATATCCAGGCATCATCTTCCAAATGGAACGTGAACCAGGCAATCAGATTCTGGAGGTTCATGACTTGAAAGCTACGACTGAAGATGGAACTGTCCTCTTCGATAATGTCAATTTTACCATCGAAAAGGGAGACAAGACCGTATTCCTGAGTCATGACCCCAGAGCCATGACTGCTCTTTTCGAAATCATCAACGGAAACAGGGAGGCAGATAACGGAACCTATAACTGGGGTATTACTATCACCACGGCTTATCTGCCCGTTGACAATACTGCATTCTTCCAGAGCGAGATGAACCTGGTGGATTGGCTTGGTCAGTATGGAGAAGGTAATGAAGTGTATTTCAAGGGCTTTTTGGGACGTATGCTTTTTAGCGGTGAAGAGGTGCTAAAAAAAGTAAATGTACTATCAGGAGGCGAAAAGATGCGTTGTATGATTGCTCGTATGCAATTGAAGAATGCCAACTGTCTTATACTCGATACCCCTACTAATCATCTGGATTTGGAGAGTATTCAGGCTTTCAACAACAATTTGAAACTCTTCAAGGGTAATATCATCTTCAGTAGTCACGACCATGAGTTTATACAAACAGTTGCCAATCGTATTATAGAATTGACGCCCAATGGTATCATAGACAAACTGATGGATTATGATGATTATATCAGTAGTGATAGCATAAAAGAGTTGAAAGCTAAATTGTATAATCAGGAATAATATCTTTTGGCATAATATTTGCTAAGCAGAGGCTTAAAATTGAGGAAAGAATTATGAGTAAAGAAGAAAAGATGGAAGAGCAGGTAATGCAAGATACCACTCAAGCTACAGAAGAACAGGTACAAAACGAAATAAACGACCCATCAGAAGAAAAGGTCGAAGAGCCAACAACGGAAGAACTTCTCGATAAGGCAAATCAACAAATTGAAGAGTTGAATGATCAGTTATTGAGAAAGATTGCAGAATTTGACAACTACCGCAAAAGAACATTAAAGGAAAAGACCGAATTGATTCTCAATGGAGGAGAGAAAACAATTATCAGTATCCTTCCAGTACTCGACGATATGGAACGAGCCCTGAAGAATATCCCAAAGACTGAAGAAGTTCAAGCAATGTTCGAAGGTATGGAACTTATCTATAAGAAATTCTGTGACATACTAACCAAACAAGGAGTTTCCAAGATAGAGACAGAGAATAAAGATTTTGACGTTGATATTCATGAGGCAATAGCGCAAATACCAGCTCCTGCTCCCGAACTGAAAGGAAAAATAATGGATTGTACGCTCACTGGATATAAGCTCAACGACAAAGTGATTCGTCACGCACAGGTAGTAGTAGGACTCTAACAAAACGAATCCCTATGGCAAGCAAGAGAGATTATTACGAAGTGTTAGGCGTAAGCAAAACAGCTTCGGATGCGGAGATAAAGAGCGCATACAAAAAAATGGCTATCAAATATCATCCTGATCGTAATCCGGGTGATAAGGAAGCCGAAGAAAAATTCAAGGAGGCTGCTGAGGCATACGATGTGTTGCGCGACCCTCAGAAACGTCAGCGTTATGACCAGTTTGGACATGAAGGAGTGAATGGAAGTGCTGGAGGCTTCGGTGGTTCCAGTATGAATATGGATGACATCTTTAGCATGTTTGGTGACATATTCGGTGGACGAGGAGGCTTCGGAGGTTTTGGCGGTTTTGGTGGATCATCAACAGGAAGACAACAATATCGTGGTGGTGACTTGAGGCTGAAGGTGCGACTTACCCTGAATGAAGTGGCAACGGGTGTTACCAAAAAGTTCAAGGTGAAAAAAAAGATAACCTGTCCACATTGCCATGGAACGGGTAGTGAGGATGGTCATACTGAAAAATGTCCCGTATGTGGTGGTAAAGGACAGACAATTCAAGTAGTGAATACTATGTTCGGACGTATGCAGACCCAGAAACCATGTATGAATTGTAATGGAACGGGCAAAGTAATCAAGAACAAGTGTCACGAATGTGGAGGTGAAGGTGTTGTCAATGGTGATGAGGTAGTTGAGATACATATTCCTGCAGGTGTTGCTGATGGTATGGTTCTTAACGTCCAAGGTAAAGGTCATGCTGCAAAAATGTCTGGAGTACCAGGCGATATACAGGTGTATATCGAGGTTGAGGAACACGAAGATCTTCTCCGTCAGGACAATAACCTAATATACAACTTACTTTTGGATTTACCAACAGCTGTTTTGGGAGGCGCTGTTGAAATACCTACGTTGGACGGCAAAGTCCGCATCAAGATAGATTCTGGTACTCAACCCGGCAAAGTGGTTCGCTTGCGTGGAAAGGGACTTCCTGCGGTAAGTGGTTATGGATATGGTACGGGCGATTTGATAGTAAATATCAGCGTGTATATTCCTGAGACTTTGAACAAAGAGGAAAAACAGATGTTCGAGAAAATGAAGGACAACGAGAGCTTTGTTCCCAGCAAGTCGCAAACAAAATCATTTTTCGAACGATTCAAGAAGATTTTTGAATGACCTTCTCAGAAGCAACAGAATATCTGTACACCTCCGCCCCGTTATTTCAGAATATCGGGGCGGGTGCATACAAGGAAGGTCTATCTACCACAAAGGCCTTGGATGCACATTTTGGCCATCCTCATCAATCTTATCAGACAATACATGTCGCAGGAACCAATGGAAAAGGTTCAGTAAGTCATACCTTGGCTGCTTGCCTACAGGCCGTAGGGTACAGGGTTGGCCTCTTTACCAGTCCTCATCTGGTTGATTTCAGAGAACGTATTCGTATCAATGGACAGATGATTCCTCAGCAGCGAGTCATCCAATTTATCGAAACAGAACGAGAATTCTTTGAACCGTTACACCCATCCTTCTTCGAACTTACTACCGCGTTGGCTTTTCTTTACTTTCAGGAAGAAAAGGTTGATGTGGCTGTGATAGAAGTTGGATTAGGCGGCAGACTTGATTGTACGAATATCATACGGCCGGATCTTAGCATTATCACAAACATTAGTTTCGACCATATACAATTCTTGGGAGATACTTTACCTAAGATAGCAGCCGAAAAAGCTGGTATTATCAAACCTGATATTCCTGTTGTCATTGGTGAGACAGGTGGGAATCCAGAGGTTAGACAAGTGTTTCTTGAAAAAGCCAAGACTCAGCATTCGCCCATCATATTTGCTGATGAGTCTGATGCAGTACTATCCGCAAACTGTCACGATACAGGTGGTTATTCGTATTCTACATCACTCCTCGGTAATTTGGAAGGAGAGTTAGGCGGATATTGTCAAGAAAAAAACACCTCCACTATTCTTGTCGCACTATCAGAACTTCGCAAAAGTGGATATTCTTTATCCGATGAAGCCATTCGCATAGGCTTTTCGTCCGTCTCACGTCTTACTGGTTTGATGGGCAGGTGGCAGACAATCCGTAATAAGCCCCGTGTAATATGCGATACGGGTCACAATGTTGGAGGCATACAATACATAGTTCGTCAACTGGCTGCTACTCCGCATCAGGTATTACATATTATAATAGGTATGGTTAGCGACAAAGACATACATACCGTCCTTACCCTTCTACCTCGCGAGGCTAAATATTATTTCACACAAGCATCGGTGAAACGGTCAATTCCAGTTGACGAACTATCTACGATGGCGAAAAATGAGGGACTGAAAGGGACAAGTTACCCTAATGTGGAAAAAGCTTACGCAGAAGCCTTGGAAAAAGCACAAGAAGACGATATTATCTTCGTTGGTGGTAGCAGTTTTGTTGTTTCAGACCTTCTAACTTGCATTCTTTAACATTTTTTTTGTTCTCGTTTCATCTTTTTTTTGATAGGATTTGAATAATAAAGATTTTTTGTCTAAATTTGTGCAAGAAACATTCAAAATTCAATAGAAAAAAGATGAATGAAGCATTAATTTCAGGTTTGAGAAGAGAAGATTTTCAAGCCGACATAAAAGGCAAGCAGACCGATTTGTTTGTTTTGTCGAATGAGAATGGGATGGAAGTATGTATCACCAATTATGGTGGTGCTATTGTTGCCATAATGACCCCAGACAAGAATGGTCAGATGGCCAATGTAATTCAGGGGCATGACAATATCCAGAGTTGCATCAATAGTCCTGAACCCTTCCTTAGTACCTTGATAGGACGTTATGGTAATCGTATTTGCAAGGGACGTTTTACCATGAACGGTAAAGAATATAGTTTGGCTATCAACAACGGGCCAAATCATCTCCACGGAGGTCCCACAGGGTTCCATGCACGTGTATGGGAAGCCGAACAGATCAACGATAAGGAACTTGTCTTGCGCTATGTCTCTCCCTATTACGAGGAAGGTTTTCCCGGTGAGTTATCCATGGTGGTTCGCTATACGTTGTCGGACGATAATGAAATAATCATCGACTATCGTGGTGTCACCAACAAAAAGACAGTCGTGAACATGACGAGCCATGGTTTCTTCTCCCTTGCGGGAATCGCATCCCCCACTCCATCTGCCATGAATAATATCTGCCAGATAAATGCGGATTTCTATATTCCTATCGATGAGAACAGCATTCCTACCGGAGAGATTCTCAAGGTAGAAGGTACACCTTTTGATTTCCGTACCCCTCATGCTGTGGGTGACATGATAGATATGACGGATAATGAGCAGATTAAGAATGGTGCAGGTTATGACCACTGCTATGTGCTCAACAAACGTGAACCGGGTGAGTTGTCCTTTGCGGCAAAGATTACCGAACCTGATTCCGGCCGAACAATGGAAGTCTATACTACAGAGCCTGGCGTCCAGTTCTATAGCGACAATTGGGCAGATGGCTATCCTGGTTCCAAGGGTGCCACTTTCGGAAAACGTAGTGCCCTCTGCTTCGAGGCCCAACATTTCCCCGACAGCCCTAACAGGCCATATTTCCCCAGTGTTATCCTCAAGCCTGGAGAAGTGTATCTCCAGCGTACCATCTACAAGTTTGGAGTAGAAAAATAATGAATAGAATTTGAATTATTAACTAAATTAAAAATTTAAAAACAATGAGTCAATCAAAGAACAACGGCAAGACAATTGCCATTATCACAATGTGTTTCATCTTCGCGATGATTTCTTTCGTTACCAACATGGCAGCACCTTTCGGTACTATCTGGAAGAACCAATATGATTGGGCAGGTATGATGGGTAACATGATGAACTTTGCAGCCTATCTATTCATGGGTATTCCCGCTGGTAAGATGTTGCTCAAGATTGGTTACAAGAAGACCACACTCGCTGCATTGGCAGTAGGTTTCATCGGTATCTGTATCCAGTATCTCTCCAGCTTCGATTTCCTCGGTGCATCTGCTATCTATGTATATCTGTTGGGCGCTTTCGTTTGCGGTTTCTGCGTATGTATGCTCAACACAGTTGTAAACCCCATGCTCAACCTTCTCGGTGGTGGTGGTAACAGAGGTAACCAGCTGATTCAGACAGGTGGTACCCTCAACTCCTTGACAGGTACATTCACTCCCCTCTTGGTAGGTGCCCTCATCGGTACTGTTACTTCTGATACTGCTATGTCGGACGTATCACCTCTGCTCTTCATCGCAATGGGCGTGTTCGCATTGTCATTCATCATCATCTACAGTCTCGACATCATAGAGCCTGCTCAGGAGCGCAAGAACCAGAAGTTCGAGCACAGCGCTTGGAACTTCCGTCACTTCGTATTGGGTGCTGTAGCCATCTTCTTCTATGTAGGTATCGAGATTGGTATTCCTGCTCAGGTGAACTTCTTCCTTTCTGATGCATCTGAGAAGGGCGCTGGCATTGCAGTTAATGGTGCAGCCATCGGTGGTGCTATTGCAGCTATCTACTGGTTGTTGATGATGGTAGGACGTCTCAGCAGTACCTTCTTCTCCAGCATCATCAGCAGCAAGAAGCAGATGATTACAGCCAGCACCATAGCTATCATCTTCCTTCTCATTGCCATCTTCACTCCCAAGACAGAAACAATCAACATGCCCGGTTATAGTGCAGCCGATGGTTTCGCTACCTTCCAGGTACCTCTGAGCTGTCTGTTCCTCGTTCTCTGTGGTCTCTGCACCTCTATCATGTGGGGTTGCATCTTCAATATGGCTGTAGAGGGTCTTGGTAAATATACCGAGCAGGCTTCTGGTATCTTTATGACCTTGGTTATCGGTGGTGGTATTATGCCTTTGATTCAGGAGTACATCGCCAAGTCTGCTGGTTATATGAACAGCTATTGGTTGGTTATTGCCATGCTGGTTTACATGTTGTACTATAGCTTGATTGGAAGCAAGAATGTCAACAAGGATATTCCTGTTGAGTAATATATTATTTTCACTAAAACCGATTAATTATGAAATTAACGATTGATGATGTAAGAAGTCGTTTCATCAAGCACTTTGATGGAACAACGGGTTCTGTATATGCTTCTCCTGGTAGAATCAATCTCATAGGCGAGCACACCGACTACAACAATGGTTTTGTGTTCCCTGGTGCAGTTGAACAAGGCATCATAGCAGAAATCAAGCCAAATGATTCTCGTACGGTTCGTGCCTACTCTATCGACCTGAAGGACTATACTGAATTCTCACTCGACGACGAGAAAGGTCCTACCGCAAGTTGGGCACGTTATATATATGGTGTATGTCGCGAGATGATGGCTCTCGGAGTTCCCGTTCAGGGCTTCAATACAGCTTTCGCTGGTGATGTTCCTCTGGGAGCTGGTATGTCTTCCAGTGCTGCATTGGAGAGCACCTTTGCTTTTGCCCTCAACGATCTCTGGGGGGAGAACAAGATAGAGAAGATGGAGCTGGCTCGTGTAGGTCAACGTACAGAACATAAATATGTAGGTTGCAACTGTGGTATTATGGATCAGGCTATCAGCGTCCTTGGTAAGAAGGGAAGTTTGATGCGTCTCGATTGCCGTAGCGGAGAATATGAGTATTTCCCCTGGAATCCCAAGGGTTATCAGCTTGTGCTTGTCAACAGTTGTGTAAAGCACGAACTCGCTGGTTCACCCTACAACGAGCGTCGTCTCTCATGCGAGAAGGTTGCCTCCATCATTGCTCAGAAGCATCCTGAGGTGGAATCTCTCCGCGATGCCAATTATGACATGCTCGAAGAGGTGAAATCTGAAATAACAGACGAGGAATACCGTCGCGCACGCTATGTCATTGGCGAGGTAGTACGTGTTCTTAACGTATGCGAAGCATTGCAGAAGGATGACTACGAAACAGTAGGTCAGATGATGTACGAGACTCACTATGGCCTGAGCAAGGAATACGAAGTAAGCTGCGAGGAACTTGACTTCCTGAACGACGTAGCCAAAGAACTTGGTGTGACCGGTTCTCGTATCATGGGTGGCGGTTTCGGAGGTTGTACCATCAACTTGGTATCTTCCGAACTCGTTCCCAACTTCAAGAAAGTAGTAAAAGAGAAATTCGCAGCAAAGTATGGCAAGGATCCTATCGTTATCGATGTTGTCATCGGCGATGGTGCACGCAAACTATGCTAACAGGAATTAACTAACACATTGTATGATAGGAGGAAAGTAATCATATTTTCCTCCTATCATTTTTTAAGTCTATAGAACAATGAACATCGGAGACAAAATTCCCGAGATATTAGGCATCGACCAAAACGGGAAAGAAATCACACGTAGCGACTTCGCTGGTCGCAAATTAGTACTTTACAGTTATCCAAAAGCCAATACAAGTGGATGCACAGCCGAGGCTTGTTCCCTGGAAGCACACAAGGAGGAACTGGCAGCTGCTGGTTATGCGATTATTGGCGTCAGCAAGGATCGCGTGGAACTGCAACAAAAGTTTGCACAAGCTAACAACCTATCCTTCCCTTTAATTTCAGATACGGAAACTACCCTACTCCAAACCCTTGGCTGTTGGGGGGAAAAAGTTGCCTGTGGTAGAAAAACTATCGGCATTCTGCGTACCACCTATCTTGTAAACGAAGAAGGTGTTATTGAAAAGATTTTCACACCAAAAGAGATTAAGACAAAGATACACGCTGAGCAGATCCTCAAAGCAATAGCAGAACTGTAAGCCAAACTCCAACAAACTCCGATAAACCGTTCATGATAACTGTGTCGGAGTTTTTGCTTTTATATGCTTGCTGTTCATGGATTTTTCCAAAATGACAATTATTGGCCTGTCTGTACATTATAGGTATAAATAAATCGTTAATTGATGTAAAGATAAAAAAACAATCACAATTTTGCTAATCAAGAATTAAACAGTACTTTTGTGCAATAAATTCATTTATGAATCTGACAAAAATACATTTGTAAAAATAGAGGAATAATATCAACAAATAAGTAAATGCAAGATTATGCCAAACCTGGACGAAATAAAGATGAGTGGAACGGATCTACCCGTTTCGTTCTTCATAATGACACAAGCTCCTCAGGACAGGGAGCTTACGACCGAGGCAGTATACGAATGTTTGAGGAGAGGATGGACGCTGAACAGAATGGAGATTGGCTATCTGGCTCGAGAGATTCGCAGGAAGCGTTTAGCCAATTCGTGATTACTATAGCAAAAGAGAAACAGTTCTTCATTCCTGAAGAAAAGCTTCATCTCCTTGGTGAAAAGAAAAATCTTCCTTCTGGTGAAAGTGTTATATATGAGAATGCGACACAGGGTGTTATCTATAAAGTACGAAATCCATTTGCAAAGTTGCACCTTAAGAGTGGCAGAGCCGTTGACGTACTTTATGACCATGTGATACATAATCTTCTTTTTCCAGAAGCAAGTTATCGTCTAATTGGAATTTCGTCCTATTTAGGTGAGGTCCGTTTTGTACTGTCACAAGAATTCTTTTATACACAGAGTATTCCTTCTCAGAAACAAATCGATTCATATCTGCAGTCAATGGGATTATATCCAGAAAACAGCTATTATTTTGGCAATGAATATGTTGCGATTACAGATGTAAGTGCCAACAGTGACAATGTCCTTTTTGATTCTAATGGAAAACTGCTCTTCATAGACCCAATAATAAAGATCAAGCAAACAGCAGATGCAATAATACAAGCATATCCATTTTCAAAGCCAGCAGAGAGGAAAGAACTAACTCTATGGTCAAGGATTTGTTCACTATTCAGACTTAAATCTTGACTTAAATACAATACGCCAAGACAAAGATACACGCTGAGCAGGTCCTCAAAGCTATCGCAGAACTGTAAGCCAAACTCCAACAAACTCCGATACAACGTTCATGATAACTGTGTCGGAGTTTGTTGTTTATATATGCTTGCTGATCAGTAAAGGTAACATAGGTTTTTCATCACATAAACATAGAGTACGTATAACGCAAGCATAACGATTTTGTTATCGCTCCCTTATGACTGCCTTATGTTTATGTATGGTAAAATAGGACTTTTGTCATTATGGTCATTAGTCATTTGTCATTAAGCGAAAATGCGTTTTTGACTCAAAATTTGCAGAAATCAAAAATGACTAATGACTAATGACTAATGACCATCGTGACTATTATACTTATTCTTTCAGACAAGACAGAACGCAATAGTGAACGTCAGGAATCGGTTCTGCAGGAATGATAGTGGCGTGATGTACTTGTCCCTTTTTACGTGATATTCCGAAGGGCTACCGAAGGGTTAGCGAACACCAACCAAACGAGAATCACTATCATCTCTTCCCAAAAACAGGTTTCAGTTACAACGACTATAGCGTAGGCGGTATCCTCTAAAACGACGACAACTCCAACTACCCCCTTCGGATATCTGGGAGGAAGTTGGAGTTGTCCTACGGTTTGAGATCAAATCTCTATACAAACCATTTCACATAACAGAAATCCTGTCTATGTGGTAGGTTTTCATTTTTGGGGAAAATACGATAGCAGGCTTTGAATATTCCGGCATTATCTGTACTATGACTTCCCTCGAAGATATAGTTGTCGCCATCTACAGCAACCATCTGGAAGGGTACAACACGATAAATATGATCTACCCCTTCTTTGTCTGTCATCAGAGTGACAAGTTCGAGTCCTATTGCATCCTTTAGTCCTGCTTCATTGATGGTGACACGTATGTCGTATTGTTTACCGGCATCTATAGAACCATTGACGAGTTTCTCGTTACGCTCGATATTGACCACTTGTATTTCATCCCAGTGTTGTGCTACCTCTTCTTTCCATTGAGCCAACTCAGCTGCAAGACGACAATCATCCTTTCTAAGCAACTGACTACGATCACGTAAATTGTTGTAGAACTTGCTATAGTAGTCATCTAACTGGCGTTTCATGGTGTAATGAGGGGCAATCTGTGCAATGCTGTTTTTGATTACCTTGATCCAACCAGGGCTATATCCTTTTGCGTTGCGGGCATAGTAGAGTGGCATGATCTCATTCTCGAGCATTGAATAGATGGTAGCAGCATCCAACTGATCCTGATATTCCTGATTCTGGTAGGTGCGCTTTTCTGTGAGAGCCCATCCTGCACCTTCGCGATATCCTTCGAGCCACCAGCCGTCGAGTACGGATAGGTTGACAACTCCATTCATCAAAGCTTTCTCACCGCTGGTACCACTTGCTTCGAGAGGACGTGTAGGTGTATTCATCCAGATATCTACACCACTGACCAAACGTCTTGCCAACTGCATGTCGTAATTCTCCAGGAAGATGATCTTACCGAGGAACTCCGGACGTTGGCTGATTTCATAGATCTTCTTGATGAGACCTTGTCCTGCCCCATCCGCGGGATGTGCTTTTCCTGTATAGAGGAATTGTACGGGATAATTGGGATTGTTGACAATCTTGGATAGACGATCCAGGTCGGTAAAGAGCAGATGAGCACGCTTGTAGGTGGCAAAACGACGGCCAAAACCAATCAGCAAGGCATTTGGATTGATTTTTTCCATCAGAGAAACTACTCGTGAGGGATCACCCTGGTTTTTCAGCCAACTGTCACGGAACTGCTGGCGGATATAGTTGACGAGTGTTGTCTTCAGTTTCATACGAGTTTCCCATATCTCCTCGTCATCCACATTATAGATGGCTTCCCATATTTTCTCGTTACTCTGGTCGAACAGGTGATTCTTATCGAAATGTTTTGCATAGAGTTTACGCCATTCGTTGGCACACCAGGTGGGGAAATGTACACCATTCGTCACATATCCTACATGACTTTCCTCGGGATAGTAGCCCTTCCAGATACCTGCAAACATCTTCTTGCTCACTTCTCCGTGCAACCAGCTTACACCATTTACTTCCTGAGACGTGTTGCAAGCAAACGTGCTCATACAGAAACGCTCGCCATGGTCATCGGGGTTCATGCGACCCATACCGATGAACTCATCCCAACTGATACCTAACAATTCGGGATAGCGATTCATGTATTTTTGGAACAAGCCTTCGTCGAAATAGTCATGTCCGGCTGGTACAGGGGTGTGTACTGTATAGAGGGAAGAAGCACGTACCAGTTCCAGAGCCTGAGTGAATCCCATACCCGACTGTACGTAATCTACCAGACGTTGTACATTGCAGAGTGCAGCATGACCCTCGTTGCAATGATATACATCCTTGGTAATTCCTAATTTCTTGAGCGTAAGCACACCACCAATACCCAATAAGATTTCCTGCTTGATGCGGTTCTCCCAGTCACCACCATAGAGGGCATGAGTGATGGAACGATCCCACTCGGAGTTCATATCGTTATCAGTATCAAGTAGGTAGAGATGGATGCGTCCTACATTGACGCGCCATACATAAGCGTGCACATAGTAATCTGTGTAGGGTATATCGATAACTAATGGTGAACCATCTGGATTTTTCTCCTGTTCGATAGGAAGACTGGAGAAGTTCTGTGCTTCATAGTTGGCTATCTGCTGACCATCCATGCTGAGCGTTTGTGTGAAATAGCCAAAACGATAGAGGAATCCTACGGCACACATATCCACATTGCTGTCACTTGCCTCTTTCAGATAGTCGCCTGCCAAAATACCTAAGCCACCAGAGTATATCTTCAGCACAGGTGAAAGACCATATTCCATACAGAGGTAGGCCACACTTGCACGCTTGTGATCAGGTTCCACATCCATATACTCACGGAAATTGGCGTACACCTTGTTCATCCGACTGATCAACTCCTCGTCTTTAGCCAAATTGGCCATTTTTTCGTAGCTGATTCGTTCGAGCAATAGTACAGGATTCTGTCCGCATTCATCGAAGAGTTTCTCGTCGAGATGACGGAACAAACTACGAGCTTCGTGATTCCATGCCCACCACATATTGTGAGCCAATTCGTCAAGTTTCTGGAGTTGGGCAGGTATGCTACCTTTTACGGTAAGCATCTTCCATGCCGGTTCGTTTGCATTACATGCTTTAATTTTCATACGTATTTGTATTTTGAGGTATTTTATTCTTCTGTTTTGTTACGCAAAGCACATTGTTCTATTGCATACTGGTATGCTTGTTCGTAGTACTTGATGAAATTTGTCCATAGGGCTTTTTCCGACAGGCTTTTCGCTTTTTTCCTGATGGATTGTATTTCTGCAGGTGTTTTTTCGGAGAAGCGTTTTATCACTTGGCTGATGCCATCTACGACTTCCCTGTAGTTATAGTCATTCCGGGGAATCACCTCTACCCCATCTTCTATGTGACTTGCGTTCTTACGTTGTGAGTTCACCCATGCTCCAAAGCCAGAGAGACTCGTAGTGATACATGGTACATGGAAAGCTACAGCCTCCAGAGGTGTGTATCCCCATGGTTCGTAGTAACTGGGATAGATGGCCAAGTCATCACCGGAAAGCAGATCATAATAGGTCTGGTTGAAAATCCCATCCTTTCCATCGAGATAGCAGGGAACAAAGATGATATGTACTTTGTCTTCTGCCTTGTTTTGCACGCCACAGGACCTGAGTTTTCCTATGATTGCATCTTGGTCAGTATTGTACAACTGATGGGTAAAGAACGGTTCTTGCAAAGGAGAATCATAACTTTCGTCTTTGGCCAATCTGATGGATAAATCTTCACGTTGACATTTCATCCATGCAGGTACTTGTACAAACGATACTATGTTGTGCTGTAATGAGTTATCATCCTTACAACGAAGCATTGCATCAAGGAACACATCTATACCCTTGTTCTTGTATTCGTACCGACCACCAATTGTTACGATGAGCGTATCCTTGGGATATTTCACGCCCGTCAAGGCGTTAGCCACCTTCAGGAGATTCTTTCGAGCTTTTGCACGTGCCGCCCTATAATCATTACCTGTAGGTACGAAGTCACGTTCAAATCCATTCATCAACACCACATCAGAGGTTTTATCGAGTAGTTCACTACATTCTCTTGCCGTGACTTCACTTACTGTTGTAAAACAATCCACGTTGTGAGCTGTTGCACGTTCAATGCTATGCTTTGCCTCCACATTCAGTTCTGCAGCCATCTGGTTGCCATTATAAGCCCATAGGTATTCATACAGAGGTTTGTTGTTACCTGCAATACTGCGTCCTATAGTGGTGGCATGAGTTGTAAAGACCGTAGCAATCTGGGGTACATGCTTTCGGATATACAGAGCGCCAAGTCCTGTCATCCATTCGTTCGTATGATAAATTACCTTGTTCTTTCCTTTCAGACAAAAATGGTAGAAACTCTCCACGACTTTTCCACAGGCGTATGAAAACATACTTGCTTCACGGTAATCCCCATACCCATGAAGGCTATCTACGCCAAAGTCATTCCAGGCTTGTGCAAATACATCATTGATGATTGTCTCGTATTGCAGAAAGCCGACCAACAATACTTGAGGACGACCTGGTATGTTCCAATAACCGGTTCTGAGCTGTAATCCTTCGCTACGTGACGATTCTACCCAATCCTTCCACCATGTATCATCTTCTACAAAGAGGGGATTTTCAGTATCTCGCCAAATGTCAGGTCCAATGAATAGCAAATTGTTGTTTGTGAGTGATTTGAGGGTCGTTGCACGGGTAGAAAGTACTGTATATATTCCGCCTACCTTGTTACAAACCTCCCAACTGCTCTCTATAATAAAATCTATATCCTGATTATCTTTCTTCATAACATCTTCATAACATCATTTTCAAAAACGCGTGCAAAGATACGACGAACTATGCGAATGACAAAATTTAATTTTGTTTTTCCCCTCTATGAGTACGCAAGTAAAGATATTATTTTGTAAATTTGCATCGGGAAAAATTGAACATACGTAATGAAACGGAAAACGATTTTGGCTCTATATGCCATGATATGCCTTACAGCCTATCCAGAGAATAAGCCCTGGTGTCTTTCACTTGTTTGTCCTGAAGAAAATCTGAATCTCCATCTGGATTTATACGAAGAATCGATAGAGGTCCCAGGTTTGGAGATGTTCGGCCCTATGAATGGGTATATGGATGGTGATATCTATGGCGTCTGGTACGTGACAAGCAGCAAGATAAAGAATGACCGTGAAGCCACTATCAAGATGGGGAATGAATTGGGGAGTGAGAATCAGAAGATGACTCTCATACAACTGAATGACTCTACATGGAAATTGCGCTTCGAGGGCTATAATGCCGTAAAGCGAGTGAGAGGAAAAAAACTGGTGAAAACACCTTCTGAATATCTACTGAAGAAGAAATAGCAGATACACGACGTAACATAGCAGTAGGAAAAGTCCCTCTTTCTGATTTAATTTCTTCCCCGTAAAGGCGGTCAGCCACAATATCACTACGCTACAGATGAATGCCATCCAGTCGATGTTCGTGATTCCTTGAATATGGAGAGGACTGATTAGCGCACAACTTCCTAATACGAATGTGGCATTGAAGATGTTACTGCCGACCACATTACCCAAAGCCAATCCTTCGCTGCCTTTACGTGCTGCTACGATACTTGTTGCCAACTCTGGTAGGCTGGTTCCACCTGCCAATATGGTAAGTCCTATTACACTCTCGCTTACACCCCACATTCGAGCTAAGTCAGCAGCATTGTTCACCAACAGGCGACCACCGAAGACAAGACAAAGAATGCCGACAATAAGTAGAGCTGATATTTTCCATAATGGGGTATCTTCCTGAGAGACATTTTCTCCTTCATTCGAATTACGTTCTTTCATTGCTATACGATATGTATAATATAGGTAGAGGCAGAAGAAGGTGCTCAATACTGCTCCGTCCAGAATGCTGATGACATTATCGAGACATAAACCAAAGAGAAGCAAGGAAATAAACAGACAGATAGGTATGTCACGCCAAAGCAAGGAACGAGACACATTGAGACACATCATCATAGCCGAAGCGCCCACTATAATCAAAGTGTTGAAAATGTTGCTTCCTAAAATATTGCCAAGACTCATGTCGGAACTTCCTCGTAGGGAACTGAAGAAACTGACCATGAATTCGGGTAGGCTTGTTCCCATCGATACTATGGTAAGTCCGATGACCATTTCACTTACTTTCCAACGTCTGGCTACGGCACTTGCACCATCCGTAAATCGATCAGCACCCCACAAGACGAGAGCTGTTCCAACAATCAACCATAAAATATTAAACAGCATATCTATTATCTGAAAAACGCTGCAAAAGTAAGCAAAATTAATGGTTTATTGGTGCATAATAGGGGTTTTCTCCTACAAAATGATGATTTTCCCTTTTTCAATATGGAAATTTCATCTAATTTTGTCACACCAAACAAAGTAAGAAGTAAATGAAAACAAAAGAAGGAGACAAAGAATTTGTCACGTGTATGCAATGTCAACATGCTACTTTGATGCAATGGTTCGAGAATCCCATAGTAGCACAATGTGCCAAAAAAGGTGATCGACAGGTTGCACAATCCAATAGGATCTGCAAGGAATTCAGACAGAGTACGGCAGAAGCAAATATTCAGCATTTCGATCATTATGAGGATGAGTTTTGACATTAATTGTGTCTTTTGTTAATGGTGAAAGAATAAGTCGGTACGATTTAGCCAAAAAGAAGAGTGCTACAAATAAAACAACTTATCTGAAATCGTACCAAGTTGTTTTTTTATCGTTACTTAATTGCATAATGACGGAAAAATATGTACTTTTGTCGCCAAAATTGAAGAAATAGTATTAAAATATCAATTTATAACAATATGAAACTATCAAAAGTTATTCTTTCAATCGCAATGGTGGGAATAAGCAGTACTGCCATGGCACAATATGAAGGAACCACATGGGAACAACGTATCGGTACCGGTCAGGATAGTATCGACACACGTCAGAATCTGAGCCTTTTTCAGATGTCATTCGAGAACAAGGAATATGCCGAGGCATATACCTCATGGAAAGCTATCATAGAGAAAGCTCCATGTGCACAAAAGGGTGTTTATACCAAGGGTGCATTCATGCTATACAGCCTTATTA
This sequence comes from Prevotellaceae bacterium UBA1743, assembly GCA_002314945.1. Classification (GTDB taxonomy): domain Bacteria; phylum Bacteroidota; class Bacteroidia; order Bacteroidales; family Bacteroidaceae; genus Physcousia. The sequence goes on along the minus strand of DCHV01000060.1, from coordinate 11,850 downwards.
CGACAGAGACTGACAATGCAAAGAAATTGCAGTATTTCAACGATCTGATGATGCTTTTCGATACTCGTGTGAAAAACCTTGATGCGCTCAATTCCTTTGAAAACGAGAAAGGCCGCAGCACAATGGGTGATGTGCTCTCTCTGAAAGCTGATTACTACAACTGGACGGCTCCTACCGTAGAAGGAAGTGAATACACGTTGAACAAGTCGTATGCCAACTATAGTGAAGCAATCAAGATGATCAACGAGAATGGCGGTCGCGAAATCGAAGGTAGCGTGCTTCAGAATTTCTTCCTGGTGAGTGATGCTATGTACAAGGCTGCTCCTGATGTGATGCGTGAAAAGTACCTGCAAGACTACCTCGACAGTAAGGATGCTTGCGAAAAGATGCTCCAGTTGGCCAAGGAGGCTAAAAATGAAGGAAATGAAGAGAAAGCCAACAAGCTTCTTGAAAAATACGATGGTCCTTTGGCTTTGATCGAACAGACTTTTACCCAGAGTGGTGCTGCCGATCGTGAACAGATAATAAATGTATATACCAAGAAATTGGAAAAATACAAGACGGATGGAGCTAAACTCAATAGCGCACTCAACTTGATGGCTCAGAATGATTGTGATGATAGCGATATCTATTATCAGTATGCCGAGGCTGCTTACAATATCGAACCCACCTATCAGAGTGCCATCGGTTGTGCACAGTTCGCACAGAAACAAGGAAAGACCGAGGAGAGTGCAAAATACTATGACAAAGCACTTGAGTTGGCCAGCAACGACAACGTGAAGGGCGCTATTTGCTTGCGTATCAGCAAGGCCTTGGCAGCTACCGATGTTGACAAGAGTAATAGCTATATCGAGAAAGCTATTGCCTTCAATGCGGATTTGGCAGGTAAAGCTTATCTCCAGCAAGCAATCAATATGGTACATGCTGATAAATTCAACGAGGCTATTTCATTCTGTGATAAAGCAAAGGAAAATGATATTACCGTAGCCGGTTCTGCTGATCGTCTGAAAGCTAACATTCAACATGCTCAGGCTGTCAATGCCGAGAATGCCAAGAAGAAGGCTGAATATGATGAGTACAAGGCCAATCAGAAGAAAGAGGAAGACTTCTGGAATGGTGGTGCTAAGAAATAATTCTTCTATCAAGACTACAAATATGGAATCCCAGTCAATATGTCTGGGATTTTTTTATGTGAGTTTTCTTTGCTGAACAATTAAAAAACAGTATTTTTGCGTAAAAATAGATAGTTAAATATGAAACGTACTTTATTATTTTGCATGTTAGTAGTCCTTGGCTTAGGTTGTATGGCTCAAATTAAATACGACATCACAGCCAAAGGGGAAGTATTCAAGTCCAAAGATGCCAAACTGATGGATGTTAGTACCAATAATCTCGTTTTGGATAGTGTAAAGGCAGACAAGAAAGGTACTATACGCTTCACGGGAAAGGTAGAAGAGACAAAATTGGTAGCCTTGGAGAATGCCATCTTCCTGCTCGATGGCAGTCCTCTTGTGATAGAGATGGACGGAGTGGATTACAAGTTGATAAAGTCTTCTGATTTGAATAAGAAATTCAAGGCAGATATGGACATTCTGCGTTCCCAGAAATGTGAAAGGGAATTTCAGGAAGCTTTGAAGACAACACTCGAAGAAAACAAAGAGTCTGTAGAAGCCGCGGCATTCATCCTGCTGGCTTGTGAAATGCTCGATACCGAATATTTGAAAGAATACTTGAAGGAGTACAAATATGCCGAATCCTCCATGCTCAAAGATGTACAATCCTATCTGAAAGCCGAAAACCCCAGATCAAAAGGTGCAAAGGTAATCGAACTGACTATGAAGAACATCCAGGGAGAAGATGTACGATTGACGGATTATGTGGGCAAGGGAAAATATGTTCTGGTCGATTTTTGGGCCAGTTGGTGTGGTCCTTGCAGAGCCGAGATACCGAATGTGAAAGCCGCTTACGAAGCCTACAAGGACAAGGGGTTTGAGGTTGTGGGAATCTCACTCGACAATAAGCAGGAGGCATGGAAGAATGCTGTTACCACGATGGGAATGAAATGGCCACAGATGAGTGATCTGAAAGGATGGCAGAGTAATGCATGTCGTGTTTACCGTATTCAATCTATCCCATCGACCATTTTGTATGATCCGGAAGGGAAAGTGATAGCGACAGATCTGAGGGGTGAACAAATCATGCGCAAATTGGGAGAATTATTGAAAAAATAAATCAGGATTTCGCTTTTGAGCCGATAGGGGGACTCGAACCCCCGACCCACGCATTACGAATGCGTTGCTCTACCAACTGAGCCATATCGGCAAAAGCGATGCAAAAGTACTGCATTTTTCGGTAATAGAAAAATAAAACTAATAAAAAAATCCCAATACAAATAAAATTATTTAGATTCGTGAAAGAACAATTCATATCTATACTGCGAAACAATCGCATAATTGTCGTTGCTGTTCTGATTGTTATTATCACGGTTTCTTTCATTCTCTGTTTTAGATATGTTATCTTCTACCCTATCCATCAGTCAGACGAGACTCGATTCGTGTATATCGACAAGGATGACAATACGGATAGCGTAAATGCCAAAGTAGAAGGTGGTTGGACGTTTCGTATGCTCACCATGGCAAAATTCCATCCTCGTTCTGGTCGGTATGAGATACAACCCCGAGAACCCGTTTTCGAAGTATATCGCAAACTGAAGAATGGTAATCAGACTCCAGTACGTTTCACGCTTCCTCCTGTCCGCACGATGGAACAGCTGGCTTCTATCCTTGGTAATAAGTTTATGGAAGATTCGACCAGTTTTGCAGGTGTCTTACTCGATAGTATTACCATTCAATCATTTGGCTACACATCTCAGACGCTTCCTGCACTCTTCATACCAGACACGTACGAGTTTTATTGGAATATTTCAGTCGAGGGATTTGTCAATCGTATGATTCATGAAAATGAAAGATTCTGGGAGGGAAAGAGACAAGCTCTTGCAGATTCCATCGGATTAACCCGCAACGAAGTGTGTACACTTGCCAGTATCATAGATGAGGAAACAGCCAACAATGACGAGAAACCTATGATTGCGGGTATGTATGTCAACCGAATACACAAAGGAATGCTCCTTCAGGCTGATCCTACGGTAAAATTCGCTTTGCAGGATTTTGGTTTACGCAGGATACTACATAAGCACCTGAGCCAGATGAGTCCTTATAACACATATCTGAATGCAGGTTTACCACCTGGTCCCATTCGTATCGCCAGTATCTCAGGCATAGATGCAGTCTTGAATTATGTTCGTCACCCATACTTATACATGTGCGCCAAAGAGGATTTCTCGGGTACACATAATTTTGCCAAAAGCTATGACGAGCATTTGCGTAATGCACGTAGATATACGCGTGAACTCAACAAAAGGAAAATTCACTAAAAGTTGTTTCTTCATGTTATTATAGAGTGAGAGAATCAGTAGATTGTCTCACTTTTCTTGTTTTGTAGATATTTATGCAGCAAGATAGAATGTGAAATGGTTTTTTTTGTGTAATTTTGCGCGCAAATATAGTACAATATTAACGAATTAACGAAATGCTTACATTGAAATTGATTACCGAAGAAACCGAAAAGGTTATCTGCGGTCTGCAAAAGAAGCACTTTCAGGGTGCAAAAGAAGCCATTGATGAAGTCATCGCCATGGACAAAAAACGTCGTCAGACACAGACCGAATTGGATCAAAACCTTTCGCAAGCCAAGAAATTGGCAGGTGAAATCGGTATGCTGATGAAACAAGGCAAGAAGGATGAAGCAGAAGGCGTGAAAGCGCAGGTGGCAGCATTGAAAGATAAGAGCAAAGCGCTCGAGGAGCAAAAGGAAACTGCCGAGCAGGAACTTACTCGTATGCTTTGCCAGATTCCCAACATCCCCTACGATGAAGTTCCCGAGGGAAGTTGTGCTGAAGACAACTGGGTAGTGAAGTCCAACCTGAAGGAATGTGTAGTAGGTAAGGATACGGTCGGAAACTGGGATGCTAATCCTGTGATAGAGACTGCAAAACTCCCCCATTGGGATTTGGCTAAGAAATACAACTTGATAGATTTCGATCTTGGTGTGAAAATTACAGGTGCTGGTTTCCCCGTTTATCGTGGCAAGGGTGCTCGTCTGCAACGTGCTCTCATCAATTTCTTCCTCGACGAGGCTCGTGCTTCGGGTTACGAAGAGATCATGCCCCCTACAGTTGTCAATCAGGCATCTGGATATGGTACGGGTCAACTTCCCGACAAGGAAGGACAGATGTATCATTGCGAGGTAGATGATCTCTATCTCATTCCTACAGCCGAAGTACCCGTTACCAATATTTACCGTGATGTGATTCTCGATGAGAAAGATCTGCCTATCAAGAATTGTGCTTATACCCAATGTTTCCGTCGCGAGGCTGGTTCCTATGGCAAGGATGTACGTGGTTTGAATCGTCTGCACGAATTCAGCAAGATTGAGATAGTACGCATCGATACAGCCGAACATAGTCGTGAGAGCCACCAAGAGATGTTGGCTCACGTAGAAGGCTTGCTGCAGAAGTTGGAACTCCCCTATCGCATCCTCCGTCTCTGTGGAGGCGACCAGAGCTTCACCAGCGCTATTTGCTACGACTTCGAGGTATATAGCGAAGCACAGAAGAGATGGTTGGAGGTTAGTTCGGTAAGTAATTTCGATACCTATCAGGCCAACCGTCTGAAGTGTCGTGTTCGTCGTGCTGCTGACAAGAAGACTGAATTGGCTCACACCTTGAATGGCTCGGCCCTTGCCCTCCCCCGTATAGTGGCCGCTATCTTGGAGAACAACCAGACGGAAGAAGGAATCCGCGTTCCCAAGGCTCTTGTTCCTTATATGGGATGTGACATTATAGATTGATAATTAAAGATAGTTTTTAGGATATAACGTATGTTTAAAATTGTTTCAAAGACTCAATTCTCAGAGAAAGTATTCCAGTTGGAGGTTGAGGCTACCCTTATTGCCAAGTCCCGCAAGGCAGGACATTTTGTAATAGTTCGTGTAGGCGAGAAAGGCGAACGTATGCCGCTCACCATTGCAGGTAGTGATACTGAAAAAGGCACCATTACACTCGTAATTCAGAAAGTGGGACTTTCCTCTACCCGTCTCTGCGATATGAACGTGGGCGAAGAGATTACCGATGTGGTAGGACCCTTGGGAAAGGCAACTCACATTGAGAAATATGGTACCGTACTATGTGCAGGAGGTGGTGTGGGTACAGCACCCATGTTGCCCATTATCCAAGCCCTCAAGGCTGCTGGAAACCGTGTCATTAGTGTCATTGCCGGTCGTAGCAAGGAACTCATCATTCTCGAGGATGAGGTACGTGCCAGTTCCGATGAGACCATCATTATGACAGATGATGGTTCATACGGACAACAGGGTGTCGTTACCGTTGGCTTGGAACAGGTGATTCAGCGCGAGAAGGTAGATAAGTGTTTCGCCATCGGTCCTGCCATCATGATGAAGTTCTGCTGCCTGTTGACCAAGAAATACGAGATTCCTACCGATGTCTCCCTCAATACCATCATGGTAGATGGAACAGGTATGTGTGGCGCTTGCCGTATCACGGTTGGAGGCAAGACACGTTTCGTCTGTGTGGATGGTCCTGAGTTCGATGGGCATCAGGTGGATTTCGACGAGATGCTGAAACGTGCTGGTGCTTTCAAGAAAGCTGAACAGGATGAAATGAGTCATCTGGATGTGGATTGGCATACCTGTGCCGCCACTTCTGGCATTCATACCGACGACTTGCTCGAGAAGGAAGCCAAGGATATGGATACTACCACTCCCCTTTCCGTGCTTACCGACCGTAAGGCAGAATGGCGCGAAGCAATACGCAAGAGCATGAAGCCCAAGGAGCGTACCGCTATCGAGCGTGTGAAGATGGACGAGTTGGATCCTGTATATCGTGCTACTACTCGCACGGAGGAGGTTAACAAGGGACTTACACGCCAACAGGCACTTACCGAGGCTAAGCGTTGTCTCGATTGTGCAAACCCCACTTGTATGCAAGGATGTCCCGTCAGCATCAATATCCCCTCATTCATCAAGAATATAGAACGTGGCGAATTCCTCAATGCAGCTCGTGTACTGAAGAGTACAAGTGCTCTGCCTGCTGTCTGCGGTCGTGTTTGTCCTCAGGAAAAGCAATGCGAGAGCCAATGTATCCATTTGAAGATGAACGAACCGGCTGTGGCCATTGGTTACCTTGAGCGTTTTGCTGCAGACTTTGAGCGAGAGAGCGGACATATCTCTCTGCCCGAGGTGGCTCCAAGCAATGGTATCAAAGTGGCTGTAATCGGTTCTGGTCCTTCAGGCTTGTCATTTGCGGGCGATATGGCCAAGAATGGGTATGATGTAACTGTCTTCGAGGCTCTGCATGAGATTGGTGGTGTATTGAAGTATGGTATCCCCGAGTTCCGTTTGCCTAACAAGATTGTGGATGTGGAAATCGACAACCTTCGTAAGATGGGCGTCAATTTTGTCAAGGACTGTATCATCGGCAAGACGATTAGTGTCGAGGACTTGGAGAAAGAAGGATTCCAGGGTATTTTCGTTGGTTCTGGTGCTGGTCTGCCCAACTTCATGGGTATCCCTGGCGAGAACTTTATCAACATCATGTCGTCCAACGAGTATCTCACTCGTGTCAACCTGATGGATGCTTCCAATCCCGAGACGGATACGCCTATCAACATCGGCAAGAATGTAATGGTCGTTGGTGGCGGAAATACTGCTATGGATAGCTGCCGTACAGCCAAGCGTCTGGGTGCTGACAAGGTGTACATCGTATATCGTCGTAGTGAGAACGAGATGCCTGCCCGTCTCGAGGAAGTGAAACATGCCAAGGAGGAAGGAATCGAATTCCTCACGCTCCACAATCCTATCGAGTATCTGGCCGACGAACAGGGAAAAGTGCGTGCTGTAGTACTGCAGAAGATGGAATTGGGTGAGCCTGATGCCAGCGGACGTAGAAGTCCTCAGCCTATACCTGGAGCTACTATCACACTCGATATCGATACCGCTATCGTGGCAGTAGGCGTCAGCCCCAATCCTATCATGCCCACCTCTATCCAAGGCTTGGAACTGGGTCGCAAGAATACCATTGTGGTCAACGAGGGGATGCAGACCAATATACCTGCCATCTTTGCGGGTGGTGATATCGTACGTGGTGGTGCAACGGTGATTTTGGCCATGGGTGATGGCCGTCGTGCCGCATCTGCTATGCATGACTACCTTTCTAAGTGATCACAAGATGCAAATGTTCTATACCCTTTTGCTGCTTGTCGCAAGTAATGTCTTTATGACGCTTGCTTGGTACGGACACCTCAAACTTCAGCAGACTGGTGTCAGTAGCAATTGGCCTCTCATAGGCGTGATAGCTTTCTCGTGGGCTATCGCGTTTCTCGAATATTGCTGCCAGGTACCTGCAAACCGCATTGGGTTTGTAGGGAATGGCGGCCCCTTTTCCTTGATGCAGCTTAAGGTGATTCAGGAGGTTATCTCCCTTGTCGTCTTCTGCATCATAGCCAACGTGATGTTCCAGGGTCAGCAACTGCATTGGAATCACTTGGCTGCCTTCCTATGTTTGGTGTTATCTGTTTATTTTATTTTCAAATGAGAAGAAAGAAGATTATTACCAGTCTGATGTTAGTATGCTGCATCTCTCCACTTAGTGCACAATATGCTACCCCCGAAGAAGCTATTCAAGTGTATGATTTTGCTGGCGCTCATGACATGCTTGAGGAGAAAATAGCAAAGCTCTCAAAGAGAAGAAAACCAACGGAAGACATAGCACCACTTGAAGCATTGCTCGAAGTTGCCGAGAAGCGTGAAGGTGTACTGCAAGCCACACAGAAAGTTACCTTTATCGATAGTCTTGTAGTACCCAAGTCAGAACTGCTTTCTACAATATCGTTCAGCAAGGATATGGGACAGGTACTACCCTATTCCGAGTATTTCGGTCAGGAAGCCCCAGCCGACTATACCGTATTCAAGGCACAACTCGGGAACCAGATTATATTCAGCCATCCAGCTGGCAATACGTTGCGCCTTTTCTCCAGCAATCTCATCGGGAAGAAATGGACCGATGCCGAGCCGCTACATGGGTTGGACGAAACGGATTCCTTGCAGAATTATCCCTTTATGCTTGCTGATGGCACCACCTTGTATTTTGCTGCCGACAACAAGGAGGGATTGGGCGGCTACGATATCTATATGACACGTTATGATGCCGATGACAATACCTTCCTGGAACCCGAGAATTTAGGTATGCCCTTCAACTCTCCTGCCAATGATTACATGTATGTCATTGACGAATACAATCAGTTGGGATGGTTTGCCACGGATCGCAATCAGGCAGAAGGTTATGTATGTATCTACACATTCATCCCCAACGACAAACGACAGATTTACAACGAGGATGAAATAGGATACGACAATCTGCGTGGATTCGCACGTATTACCGACATACGTCGTACATGGACCGATCAAGGGAGCGTTCAGGAGGCACTCGAAAGGCTTCAGACAGTCCGTAATGCTACCGTGTCATCTTCTTCCACCCAAGAGTTCTCATTCGTACTTACAGGAAAAAAAGTGTGTACCAAGATGAGCGATTTCACCAACAAGGAGGCTCGCGACAAAGTGAAGATCTGGCAAGAGAATATCAAGTTACAACAGAAGATCAACAACGAGTTGGCACAATTACGTAGTACGTATGCAACTGCCGATGCGACAAAGAAAGGGGAACTGGCACCTCAGATACAACAACTCGAGGCACAAGGAATTGCCCTCTATGCCGACATACATCAGATGGAGAAAGACATCCGCAAACTCGAACTTGCCAAATAAACCATGATTCCAGGCCCAACTACGACAATTGCCGCTATAGCAACCGCTACAGGTGGAGCGATAGGAATCATCCGCATGAGTGGCAACGAAGCGATACGTATCGCAGATTCTATCTTCTATCCACAGGGCGGAAAGCCTCTCTCGCAAGTTCGCTCCCATACCATCCACTATGGTTCCATCAAAGATGGAGAGCACGAGGTGGATGATGTTCTTGTTGCTGTGTTCCATGCACCCCATAGTTATACTGGCGAGGAATCTGTGGAGATATCATGTCACGGAAGCCGATATATACTCCAGCGTATCATGGAATTGCTCATTAGTCAAGGTGCCACACAGGCAGGACCCGGAGAATTTACCCAACGAGCCTTCCTCAATGGCAAGATGGACCTTTCTCAAGCCGAAGCTGTAGCAGATTTGATTGCTTCTACCAATTCGGCCACCCAACGTATAGCGATACGCCAGCTCCGAGGAGGATTCAGTACCGAATTGTCCCAGTTGCGTACCCAGTTGCTTCGTCTCACCTCGCTTCTGGAATTGGAACTGGACTTCTCCGAACAAGACGTTACCTTTGCCGATCGTCAGGAACTCTTTGCCTTATCCGAAACCATCCAGAATCATATTCTGAAACTTGCAGAATCCTTCCAGACGGGAAATGCGCTCAAGAACGGAGTACCCGTAGCCATCATCGGAGCACCTAATGTCGGCAAGAGTACCCTACTCAATCTTCTTCTTCACGACGACAAAGCTATCGTGAGCGAAATCAAAGGTACCACACGCGATATCATCGAGGATGTCATTCAGATTCAGGGCGTCACATTCCGTTTCATCGATACAGCAGGTATTCACAAGACAAACGACAAGATAGAATCCATAGGCATCGAACGATCACTCAAGGCAGCCAGGAAGGCACAGATTGTGTTACTTCTCACCGAGCCAGGTGTTCCATTCCCTGAACTCAATTTTGATGAAAACAAGACTGTGTTGCACGTCATCAACAAATGTGACACACAGATGCCCAGTTCTTCCTTTCTGTATCACAAACACACGCACGGGCAATATATCCATATTTCAGCCCTCAATGGCGATGGCGTACCCCTCCTGATCAACGCCCTTCTCGAAGAAGCTTCCGTTCCCGAGATCGCCCAGAACGAAACCGTCATCACCAATCTTCGTCATTACGAAGCCCTGTCTCATGCCCTCGATGCCATCAATCGTGTCATCGATGGACTCCGTACTGACATCCCATCCGATCTCATCGCACAAGACCTGAGGGAATGCCTCCATCATCTTGCTGAAATCACAGGAGGAGAAATTACCTCCGACGAAGTACTTGGTACTATCTTCAAGGATTTCTGCATCGGCAAGTAAAAATGGTACTCAAAATGGTACTCAAATTAACAAATCATAATGCAAACAAATTGAAATTGAGTACATTATAAATAACTTCCATTTATTTCCGTTAGAAGGTATTAATTTCGAATTTAACTGAAATTAGTCTATTTTGGCACATGATTTGGCACACGTTGGCACACGTGTGCCATTTTTTTGGCACATATTTTAGCAAAGTAACCAATGTACTGCAGAATATGACATTCTACTTAATCGTTGGAATGTCATAGTTCCGTTTTTAAGATGCTATTATTTTGAACTATTACACACATATAACAATAAACTACTATATTGATAATCAGACATTTCATTATTATCTCTCTTTTAACCAGAAATTATAATAAATAACTATAAAATTTTGTCAGTTCACTGAATATGTTTATTTTTGCAACGGAAATCAGGGTTAAATCAGCCGAAAAATGGGCTAATACTGCCACAGATTACAGTGTTCCGGTTTTCATAATTGATATTACAACTTGAGTTATTAACGCTTAAAACAGTTCATTCTATGAAGACGAAAACAGCGAAGAACGACGATCTTCTGGTCAAGCTCAGGAAGAGAAAGATGGACAGCGGCAAAACTGCCCTTTTCCTTGATTATGTATTAGACGGAAAAAGAATCAGAGACAGCCTTGGACTTTCTCTCCTTCCAGGTAAGAGTGCAGAAATCGCAGAGAAGAATAGACGTACACTCCTTAAGGCCGAAACTATCAGACTCAAGAAGGAGCGTGATCTTGTCATGGGAGTGCAGAAGAGAGAGAATGACGGTCCCAAAACTCCATTCCTTCAGTATTACAGAAATATGGTGGAAGAGAGGCATGGCAACCCTGACACCCAGGGCAACTGGGGCAACTGGCGAAGCTGCCTCAGATATCTTGAATCATACTGTACTGAGAAAACAACATTCGCAGACATCACACCATCATGGGTTCTAGGATTCAAAGAGTATCTTGACACTGTCGAGAAGGACACACATAAGAAAGGTATCAAGGCTAGCAGCTCTGGATTCAATGGTCTATCTCAAAACTCCAAGGTTTCATATTTCAATAAGCTCAGGGCATGTCTTAACAGAGCACGCAGGGAGAATGTCATTGACTTCAATCCTGCAGATTCCATCATTGGATTCAAGGCTCCGGATGAAGAACGTCAGTATCTTACCGTGGAAGAAGTTAAGCTGCTTGAAAAAACAGAATGCAGATACCCTCAGTTGAAGAGAGCATTTTTATTTGGTTGCTTTACAGGTCTTCGAAAGAGTGACATCATGAAACTCACCTGGGGAGAAGTTCAGAAGTTCGGTAAATTTACTAGACTCGTGTTCCAACAGAAGAAGACTGGCGGTCAGGAGTATCTGGACATTCCTAAACCAGCAGAGAAATATCTTGGTGAGCGAGGTGATGCAAAATCAATTGATCTTGTCTTTCCTTTATTTAAATATAGTAGTGAGACATCCTTGGAGCTTAGAAGGTGGGCACTTGCTGCAGGCATTACAAAGGACTTTACATTCCATTGCAGCCGTCACACTTTTGCAGTAATGCTTCTTAACCCAAGTTTGATACTCTATTA
>DCHV01000026.1 GCA_002314945.1 Prevotellaceae bacterium UBA1743 | reverse complement strand
GTGGGAGAGTAGGTAGCCGCCGTTTTTTCAAGAGAAGCCCTTCAGACTTATGTTTGAAGGGCTTTATTTGTTTTATTTCTTCTATCATTTGCGAAAAACCTTGTTATATAGTACCTTTGTAATCTAAATTATTACAAATCCTATGAAATGGTCCTTCTATTTTGTCTTTGCTCTCCTTTTCGCAGCATTACCACTACATTCCAAAACGAAAAGACACAAGGTGGATGTATGTGTGTATGGCGCAACCTCTTCTGGTGTGATAGCTGCATATACTGCTAAATTACAGGGAAAGACTGTGCTCTTGGTTGAACCATCAGGACGAATAGGAGGACTTTCTGCTGGAGGACTTGGGCAAACCGATATTGGCAAGGAGAGTATCATACAGGGCCTATCACTTGATTTCTACAAACGTGTTGCAAAATACTATGATTCGGCCACGCCATCTTTCACTTTTGAACCAAAGGTTGCTTTAAGTGTCTTTCAAGACTATCTAAAGGAAGCTGGGATTTCTCCTCTTATGCGCTATTCGCTTCGTTCTGTCCGTAAACAGTCGAATACCATTACACATATTATCCTTTCTCCCTCTGAGAACAAGGGAAGCAAGGTGGTTGTAGAAGCAAGTGTTTTTATTGATTGTTCTTACGAAGGTGATCTCATGGCAAAGAGTGGCGTTTCTTATACCATAGGTAGAGAACCCAACTCTCAGTATCAAGAAACATATGATGGAGTTCAGTTGAGTGTGCATCATCAGTTTCCCGATGGCGTAGATCCCTATCGTGTGAAAGGTAAGCCAGAGAGTGGTTTCCTTTATGGAATGACAGGGGGTGAAATAGGAAAGACTGGCGATGGAGACCATCATGTACAAGCATACAACTATCGTATAACACTGACCAACAATACAGAAAACAGATTGCCTATTACCCGTCCTGAGAATTATGATTCCACACGCTATGAATTATTACTTCGATGGAAGGAAGTGGAACCTTGGAAATCCTTGAGGGATTGTTTCAATTGGGGTACGATGCCCAATCAGAAGACCGACATCAACAACAATGGCGCTTTTTCCACAGACATGATAGGTGAGAACTGGAATTATCCCGAAGCTTCGTATGCTGAAAGAAAACGTATTGCCAAGGCCCACACAGACTACACGTTGGGCTACTTGTATTTTTTGGCATCCGATCCGAGAATACCCATCCATATCCGAGAGGAAATGAATGAATGGGGATTTCCAAAGGATGAATATCAGGACAATAATCATTTTACTCCTCAATTGTATATCCGAGAGTCGCGTCGTATGATAGGAAGATATGTGATGACAGAACACAACTGCCAGCATCGTACCGATGTGGACGACGAGGCAGGGTGGGCTGCCTACAATATGGACTCGCACAATAGTGGACGCTATGTGGTGAACGGAATGGTGAAGAATGAGGGGGACGTACAAATTCATTGTCCCGATGCATACAAGATATCCTACCGTTCCATTACTCCACAGGAGTCCGAGGCAACCAATCTACTGGTTCCAGTCTGCTTGAGTGCCAGTCACATCGCCTATGGAAGCATTCGCATGGAACCTGTGTTTATGGTGTTGGGCGAGACCTCAGCCCTGGCTGCATGTCAGGCAATTGACAGATGGGACAATTGCGTGCAGAAAGTGAATATCAAGGAAGTAATGGAGCTCTTTAAGAATTTTTAATCCCCTTACTATAGTAAATATCCGATGAAACGTATTTTTTTGATTCTTTTTTTGTTATCGAGTGTCATGCTTTATGCAGAGGATATCAAAGTATCTTCTCCCAAGCGAAAAGTATCGGTAGCAATGAGTTTGAACCATGGACTCCTAACGTACTCTGTACGATGCGGCGGTCAACTGGTAGTTGAAGATTCTCCATTGGGACTGGTTACAGATTGCACTTCCTTTTATACAGGATTGAGCCTGCTTTCCCAACAAGTGAGCAGCAGGGACGATATGTATAGTTTGCCCACAGGTAAGTGTTCGCTCTACCATGATTGTTGCAATGAGTTGACATTGAATCTGAGGAATGCGGACGGATGGGATTTCGGGGTACAATGCCGTGTATATGAGGATGGCTTTGCTTTCCGTTACCTTATTCCCTCTCATCCTGGAACCTCCTCACTGGTCGTAGTGAAAGAGGAAAGCAGAATGCGAGTGGCTCGATGGAACTACTGTCTTGGCGCAAAATTCATAGGTGGTGTAAACGATCCTAATTATCCCTACGAGACATTCTACAAGAACTACAACTGGGATGCTTTGCAGCATGAATGTGGCGATGCCCGCTTGAATACACCTACTTTGGTAGGGAGTGGTAGCAAGTATCTGCTGATAACTGAGGCTGCCAACGTGGGTACCTATTCCACTTCTCTGCTGAGAGCTGAGGCACAAGAAGGCGAATTTTCATTCAGTTATGCAGGTGATACCAAGGACTATCAGGAGGACAAGGCGCAACGACTCACGGTGGAACTGCCAGTTCAGACTCCTTGGCGATGTGCCATAGTTGGTGATCTGGCCACAATCTTCCAATCTACGATGGTGGAGAACCTCAACGAACCGACATCGATGACTGATACCGAGTGGATTAAAGCAGGACGTGCTGCATGGGATTGGGGCGGTCAGGACGGAGGAAACTATCAGGAATACGGTGGTCGTTATCAGGGTGACATCTGTTATACCGACTTGGGTGCAGAGATGGGCTGGGAATACCTGATGATCGATGGAGGATGGAATCCTGCCAATGTGGCCCAACTGATTCGATATGCCAAGTCCCAAGGATTGGAATCCCTCTTGTGGCAAAGTGCCAACTTGAATCATAGCAAGGAATTCAGCAATGAGAATATGGAGAAGACTATGAAGCAATGGTTTGAATGGGGCGTGAAAGGCATCAAGATTGATTTCTGGGAGGATGACTCGCGTGAGACCATGGCTCGTATGGAGAGACTTATCCAGTTGGCTGCCGAATACAAGATGCTGGTCAATTATCATGGCTGTACACGCCCATCCGGTTTACGTCGTACCTATCCGCATCTGATGTCCTACGAAGGCGTTTTAGGTGGTGAGCAGAATTTCTGGTCCGATTGTAGAATACACATGACGACGGAACACCACATCAACCTGATGATGACGCGCAATGTGGTGGGACCTGCCGATTTTACTCCTGGTGATTTCTCTTTGCATAATGGTACGCTTTTGGCTAATCTTTCTTTTGCACAACGATTAGGTTTGTGCGTGGGTATGGAGAATGGTATCCTGCACTTCTGCGAGTCACCTGCCAACTACAAGTATTTCTTCGGTAAGGATGTCTTGAAGAGGATTCCTGTAGCCTGGGACGAATCGAGGATGCTCGAAGCGAAGGTACAACAATATGTTACCATAGCACGTCGTCATGCTGAGGACTGGTGGCTTTGTGGCGCTTCCGTCCAGGCTCGTACCTGTGTAGTGAAGCCAACGTTCCTCGATGACGACAAAAAATATACGGCATACGTGTATCGCGACGGAAATTGCCATAGCCAAATCCTTTTCGAGAAGATTCCCGTAACGAGTACCTCGGTGCTGAAACTGGATGAATTGGCTGAGGGCGGTTTCCTCGTGCAGATTAGCCCCAATGCCCACTTGGATTGTCCTCCAAAGGTGCAGACATACGAGGCGGAGTCCGCTTCCAATGAGATGTCTCAGGGAGTCAATGTGAGGGATTTCAATTCTCTCTTTGCATCCGGTGGTAAGCAAGTCAATGATTTGGGGCTCGGTCGTAGTCTTACGTTCCGTGGTATCAAGGCTGAGAAAACGGGTGATTATGTAGTTACTTTCTATTATTCCACCATCGAAGATCGTAAGGCAGAAGTCTTGCTCAATGGAAAGAGCCAGGGGTTGGTTACTTTCCAGGGTAATTCTAATTCCTTCAACACGTATGATAGCGATGGCTTAGGATGGTACAAGATGGTTGTTCCCTTGCAGGCTGGTGAGAACAATGTACTTACCATCCAGTCTGAGAAGGAAGGGTGGGCTCCCAATTTTGACAGAATCACAGTACAACCTTTGTAGATTTAGGGAGAAAATCCGGCCATCATATTGCTCATAATAAAATTTGTTGTACCTTTGCAACATCTAAGGATGCGCTTGTGGTGGAATTGGTAGACACGCTAGACTTAGGATCTAGTGCCTTCGGGCGTGTAAGTTCGAGTCTTATCAGGCGTACATAGCAGAAAAAGAACATTCCCACGGATTACATCATCAATCCGTGGGAATGTTGTTGTTATGTGTGTTGTTTTTTTTAGTCGAGATGGAAAACCTCTTCCATGTCAGCCCACCATTCCCCTTCACGACGGTTTTCAACAGGTTGTTGACAGGGACCGCATACAGCCCACCATCGTTGGGTTTCGGGATCGGCTGCCATCTTGGCCATGTCTGCCTCGAAATTGTCCCCTGTGTATTCAAAATAACTGAACAGGAGTCCGTTCTTGTAGTAGATGCTGTAGTTTTCCAGATGGCAGTCCTTGATCATCTCCAGTACTTTGGGCCATACGGCAGCATGTAGTTTCTTGTACTCTTCCAGTTTCTCGGGTTTTACTCCGATTACTTGTCCATAACGCTTTTTCATTTCTTTTTTCTTTTTTGGGTTGTGTTTCGGAATACAAAATTAGACAATCTACCTGTTTTGTGGCACTCCTATATGCAAGGATTTCTGATAATTTTCGTATTTGGTGTATTTTTTTAATCTCGAATCGTAGTATGAGGGCAAGAATGTATATCTTTGTACGAAATAATCTACATTAGCATATTGTATATGGAGCAAATCAAGTATCAAGACATACCTTTGGAGCGTTCCTTTTTGGTGGACTCGGCCTTGTATCGTTTGATGGGTTACAAAGGAAATGTCCCTTCCGATGATATCCTACAGTTGATAGATAGTTTGTGGAACCGTCTTCTCCCTCTATGTACCCCTCGTGTGGGATGGCGTATCGTAGAGGAGGTTACAAACCTGACAGAAGACGTCCGGATGGGTGATGTCATCTTTCATACAGGACCTGTCATTGCTCAGGCAATGGAGGAAGCTTCCAGTATTGCTGTTTTTACGGTCACATTAGGTGCTGGATACGACGAATGGATGGGACAGGTGAAAGCCGAAGGCGACATTATGGTAGAGTTTGTGGCCAATTCCATAGCTTCTATTGTAGCCGACGGAGCGACTGAAGCAATGATAAAGATGCTTTCCGAGGATGCGGCAGCGGATGGACTCAAGATAACCAACAACTACAGTCCTGGTTATTGTGGATGGCCCCTTGCGGAACAACAGCAACTTTTCTCCTTCCTACCAGAGGGGATTACGTGCATCACACTTACGGAATCTTGTCTGATGCTGCCTATCAAGTCGGTAAGCGGTATCATAGGTGTAGGACGTGATGTGCTGAAACGACCCTATGGATGTGCCGTATGTGATATGAAGGGACGATGCAATAGTAGTAAAATCTGAAAAATAAAAAATATGACTTCACGAGAACGAGTACTAACGGCCATTTCGCATAAGCCGTCCGATGCAGTACCTGTGGATTTGGGATCTACTCCCAGTTCTGGTATCTCTGCCATTGCGTATGCCAATCTTTTGAGAAAAATGGGACGGGAAGATTTACCCGTGTTAGTGTATGATGTAGTACAACAACTGGCACAGCCTGATATGTCCATTCTGGACCGTTTTGGAGTGGATGTCGTGGATGTGGGACGTAGTTTCAATACCTCACCAGAGGATTGGCAACCCACTGTGTTGGCCGATGGCTCTTCTGCGATGTACCCCGTTTGGTTCTCTCCCGTCAGACAGGCTGATGGTTCCTACCATTGCTATGATGACGATGGTACGGCTCTTCTGGCCAAGATGCCCGCTGGCGGTACGTTCTTCGACCAGACCTATTTCCCCTACAAGGATGGCTATCCATCGTGCTATGACACGCTCGATGCGGAGATGGGGCGTATCTTGTGGTCGAAATACGTTCATAGTCCTTGGGACCATGCTTCCGACCCTGATTTTTGGAAAACATTGCGTGCCAATGTTCTGCGGTTGAGAGAGACGACGGACAAGGCACTTATGATTGTCTGTGGCTGCAATCTCTTCGAGTGGGGCACTTTCCTGCGTAGGATGGACAATTTCTTGATGGACCTGTTATGTGATCCCGACAATGTGTCGCGCCTACTTGATCAGTTACTTGAACGTCATCTATCCACATTGGAGAAAGTGTGTGCTGCGGTGGGCGATTTGGTGGACATCATCCGTTTTGGGGATGACTTAGGAATGATTTCTGGGCCTTTCATGGATGTCGATACTTACAAGACGTTCTTCAAGCCTCGTCATCGTCAGTTGTGTGAGTATGTCAAGAGCCATAGCCAGATGCATACTTTTATCCATTCTTGTGGTTCTATTTCTTCGCTTATGCCCGACCTGATTGATGCAGGTATCGAGATATTTAATCCCGTACAAACCAATGCGCTTCACATGGAACCTGAGTTTCTGAAGAAGGAATTCGGACAGGATTGTACCTTCTGGGGCGGTGGAGTGGAGAATATCGGTACCCTCAACAACGGAACCCCCGAACAGGTGAGAGAACAGGTCCTTCAGCGTATGGAACTCATGTCCCAGGGTGGTGGTTTTGTATTCAATACTGTACACAATATCTTGCCCGATGTACCTCCAGAGAATGTGATAGCGATGTTTGATGCTGTTAGGGAGTTCAATCATGGATAGGCGAAAATTCATCAAAACCTCTGCTTTAGGTTGTGGCGTTGCGGCTCTTCCCGAGCTGGCACAGGCCAGGACTGCGGACAAGGCAATTACCTCCCAGCATGTAGCTACCGAGGAGTTTGTACGTGAACCAGCACGTCGGATTCCTGTTTTGGACAGTGCCGATGTGGTTGTCGTAGGTGGAGGACCCGCTGGCTTTGCAGCTGCCGTCAGCGCGGCTCGTGCAGGGTGTAGCGTGTACATGATAGAGCGCTACAATCATCTCGGAGGCTTGTGGACAGGTGGCTTGGTACTGGTCCTGAATTGTACGCATGGACTTGCCAAGAATGGGAAATGGTCGCAGGCCATCTGTGGTATCAGCGACGAACTGATGGAACGCTTGTACAAGATAGGGATGTCCGACCGTTATCCCGAGCAACCTACTCCAGACCCCGAGGCATGTAAATACATGATGGGTGAGATGGTGGAGGAGGCTGGCATTCATGTCATATATGGAAGCCTGGCGGCCAACGTGCTTATGTCGGGAGATCGTATAGATAGTGTATTGGTAGAGACCAAGAGCGGACGTGTTGCGCTTCGTGCCAAGATGGTGATAGACTGTACGGGTGATGGGGACGTGATAGAGTGGGCTGGTGATTCGTTTGTCAACTTCAAGTGCGAAATGGGCCTCAATAGTCGTTTGGGAGGAATAGATACTGTCAATGCAGATGCTCCAGGTTATGTGCCTCATGGCGTGGGTGCTCCTACCCCCATTCCCAGCGTGGGATGGGTAAACATGCGCGAGGGAGAACCTGTGGATGCGTTGGATGTCAAGGCACTCTCAGCATGCCAGCATCAGTTCCGAAAGACCATTTGGGAACGGGTGGAGAAACTTCGCAAATGTCCGGGGTACGAGAAAGTGTTCCTGTTGGATACAGCCTCCCAATTGGGCGTCCGTGCTGGACGCATCCTACAGAGTGTGCACAATGTTACACTCGAGGAATCGGTCACATACGCCGAATTCGATGATGTGGTAGGAGTGAGTGGCTCGTGGACAACCGTACCTTTCCGGGATCGCAAGATTCAATCTAAGGAACGTCCCATTTGGCAGATACCTCTACGTGCTCTGATACCCAAGAAATGTACCAACCTCTTTGTAGCAGGTCGTTGCTTTGGCTTCGAGGAAGGGCTGTTCGAGGATGCACGCGAGATAGGAACCTGTCTTGTTACAGGTCAGGGTGCCGGAGTGGCAGCTGCTGTGGCGGTGGCTCAACGTTGTTCCAACAAGGATGTGGATGTGCGTCGCGTGCAAACTATCCTACGTCAGCAGAAAGTGAGATTGGATGTCTGACGCTGTATCCATCTCTCGTCGTTTCTGGGTTGTTTGCCTTTCGGCTTTTTTATGCACCCTTTATACAGTAGGCCAGAATAGGAACAATCCCGTTCTTCATCATGTTGCCGATGCAGGTGTGATACGCTATGCCGGACAATACTATTTGGGAGGTGTGGCCACCGATGGTGACTTTTTTGTCAGTAGTGACCTGATGCATTGGGATTGCCGTATTCATGTATTCGATCTCGACAATGAATGGACGCATGGCACTGGAGCTCGCAATAATCAGGTACATGCCGATGATATATCTTATTCTGGCGGACTTTTCCACTTGTTGTTCAGTGTCAACTATTGGGGGAAGGATCGTCATATAGTCCATATCACCCATGCTACTTCACCCACCATCGAGGGACCGTTTCGTGAGGCACGCGAGGACCAGTGGTTCGAGAACCGTATCGATCCTCACGTCTTTCGCGACGAGGATGGACGTCTCTATCTGTATATGGTGAAGTTTACGGATGGTAATACCATCTGGGCACGTTCGATGAATCCGGATTTTACTTTCTCTGGCGAAGCAGTCCAGCAGTTCAGTTCCCAGCCCGACACATGGGAGACCGAGGATAATCGTGTGGCAGAGGGACCTTTTGTGGTCAAATACCGTGGCAAGTATTACATGATGTACAATGCCAACCATACAGAACCTTCCTTTGGTCATTATCGTCTTGGGGTATGTCAATCCGATTCTCCTTTGGGGTTCGGGCCTGGTGGAAAATACAGTTATCCGGTGGTGAGTCCTAATACCGAGCAGATAGAGGATAGCCATGTGAATCTCTTGTGCTATGGCAATGGCAGTTACTGCCCTGCCGACTTGAGAACCGACACCCTCACATTCACTCTGCAGGATGCGTCATCTGGACCTTACTATCTGAAAGTGTGTCAATACGGAGGATGCCAGATATACTTAAACGATTACCTTGTCAACGAGGGTCATTCCAATGATTATTCGCTTATCCCGATAGATGCAAGGATTCTACACGAAACTAATACACTCCGAGTGGAGCATAGGGGGACACTTGCCGACTTGGCTCTTTATCGGATGGAGGACGATGAGGTGGATGATCTCCTGATTACTCCCGGTCAACCTAATATCGTGCGAGGTCCTAACGGGTGGGAGTGGTGGCTCAGTTATATGGCCAATACAGGATGGAGTCGGCATCAGTTTGTGGATAGGATTCATTTCACGCGCAACCGCTTGGCGGTGGACGGGATTACAGGGCCTCGTACTGCAGGGTTCCATCCTACTCCTGCCCTTCCCAGATATGCAGGTCAGCATACCGACAGTATATCTTTGTCCGATGCGTTTTTGCTTGAACTTACTTTCTGCGGAAGTCGTACCCTACGATTGGGCAGAGAGAAACTTACCTTACCTTCTGACATGGATCCTTCTGTTCCTCATGAGTGGCGTATCGAGAAAAATCACCACCTGCTTACGGTGTGGGTGGATGGTGTCCTTGTCGTAGATCATCGTTCCGTGTCTATTGCCGAGGGGGCTTCTGTACGTCTTCCCCAGACGGCTCAGATAGTATATGTGTCGTATTGTGAGGGTTGGGATGAGTATGCCCAGTATTTCAGCGGTTGGGGACGCCTTGAGGCAGATGAATATGGACTCCTGCTTCCTGCTACAGAACTGCTTCGCGATGCTTCAGCATCCGATTATGCGTTCAGCGTCCTTTTCACCAATGCCACTCCAGGGCAAGGCAAGTACGGAATGGTGGCAGCCTTTACCGACGAAGAGAACTGGGTGAAGGTGTGTGTCGATGCTTTGCATGGCGTGCTGGTCGTTGACAATAGCGAACAAGGGAGGTTGAAAACGACGGAATATCCTCTCGATACTCTCCAGACGCATTATCCCGACATCAAGTATAGCGATGGAATAGAGCAGCAATATCGTTTCGATTGTCTCACGGATGTGCATTCTATTCTCCTTCCTCGTGGCAATGTGGATTTACCTTCCATGGCTTCCCTGTTACAATTCAGTTGGCTGGATGGCGACACATGGCATCCTCTTTCTTACACGGAGGAACCCTATTTTCATCCTGGTTGGCAGAAAATCACATTCCCTACCATCCGGACAAAGGCTTTACGCATGATCAATGCCGATCCCACTTCCTACGGACGGCACATTTATCGTATCAAGACCGGTCGTGCTTGTGCGTCAGACTGTCAGATCCGTGTGGAGAAACGAGACTCTCTCCTGTATGTATATGTAGATGACAGGGAGATTGCCTGTGTCCGCAATAGGTACATTCCTGTGGCACGTGTTGGCCTCTTCTCGGACGGGGATTCCGCTCTTCATGTGGCCAACACCCTGTATTATCCCGTTTATTGAGGCGAGAGAGCTCCCTACATGTGTTTTTCGGGGTACAACTCGTTCCACCAGCTTGGGTCGTCCTGTAGCCATTTCTGGAACCAAGCCATCAGCGTGTTGTGCCAGTAGATGCGTTTCTGGTGGTCGCCTATGTAGTGATCCTGTCCGTCCACCATCACAAAGGCAGTTTCCTTGCCGAGGATTTTCAGGGCGTTGAACATCTGGATGGATTCACCCACAGGTACATTCGTGTCCGATCCGCCATGCAGAAAGAGTATGGGAGTGTTTATCTTGTCGGCACGGAACAGAGGGGAGTGTTCCGTGTATAGTTGCGGATTGTTCCAGGGGAACGAATTGGGTGCGGCGCACGCATTGTAGCTATAGCCCCAGTAACCCTCTCCCCAGTAGCTTGTCACGTTCGAGATGCCAGCATGGGAAACTGCAGCAGCAAAGAGGTCGGTTTGGGTCTGTAGATATTGGGTCATGAAGCCACCGTAGCTGGCTCCTAAGCATCCCACCTTCTTACTGTTTACAAAGGGGTGTTCCTGACAGAACTTGGTAGTGCCTTCGATGATGTCGTTGGCTGTATATTCCCCCCATGCGTTGGAGTGTAGTGCCGAGAACTTCTGCCCGAATCCTGTACACCCTGCTGGTTGCAGTACATACACTACGTATCCCATCGCGGCCCATGCCTGGTAGCAGTAGGGTGAATCCAGAAGACGCCCTGTGGGAGATACGCCCCCATAGTAATATACCAGCATCGGGTACTGTTTTGTCTCGTCGAAATAAGGAGGTAGATAATAGCATCCCGAAATCTCCTCACCACGTGCGTTTCGGAAATTCCAGTCTTGGCACAATCCCACCTTCACGTCACCGATTCTTTCTTCGTTCAGGTCATTCAGGAGAGTGTGTTTGCCTGTCTTCAGGTCGAGCATCCAGGAACGGTCGCTTGTCATCCCGCTCTCCCCGCTATATACCAGCAGGGGCTTGTCAGTAGCCATGTCCCACGAATGGAAGGTATAGGGTTCGTTCAATGCTAATTGTTTCCATTCTGTCTTTCCTTCTGCCAGAGCCTTGCCGCTCATTACGAAGATGCCTTTCTGATCTTTTATCTCGGCCATGGCATAGATATTGCCGTCGGCTTTGCTCCAAAGATAACTGTCTATGCTCGGGTCGAAATCGCGTGTGAGAGGCTTCACTTCCTTCGTCAGCAAGTCCATTACATACAACTGATAATCGTAGGTGTTGGGAATCAGGTCTTTGCTGCATACGTTTCCGATGCCCCCCAATGCCTCGGGCGAACCTTGGATGAGCAGTTTGGTGCCATCAGGCGAGAACTGTATGTTGGCCACATATCCCTCGTCCCTGTAGAGGGTGTCCACCGCATGGGTCTCCAGGTTCATCAGGAAGCAGTCCGAGAAATTAAAGGGTCTCCGTGTCTCATCGTCATGTCGGGTAGTGATGACCGCCATCTTCCCATCCTCACTCACCACTACATCCACATTGCGGAATCCGCCTGTCAACTGGCTCACCCTGCCCGTGGCAATGTCCATGATAGCATAGTTGTTGCGGTCGCGCCATCCCGCTATTCTGTCATCGGGCGTGAGAATCTGGTGTACTTCCGAATTCTTCTCCTTTGGCCCATCTACTTTCTGTCTGAGGAGGATTTTTGTATCCTGTGCCACGAAGGTTGCATCCCCTTCCACATTCAGGGTGAGAATGGGTCTTTGTTTACCCGAGGCAACCTCTTGATAGTAGTATTCCGTCTTACCTGTGCGGTTGGTACGCCTGGCGATGAACTCGTCTCCCTTGGCTGCCCATTGTACATATCCTTCTGCTGCATATCGTGTCCCATTGCGTGTGTCGATTATCTCGCTTTTCCATTCCGAGGAGCCATCCTTGCGTGTCAGGTGTCGCCATTGCATTACATAGCGTCCTGTGGCCGATATGGCTATCTGGTTCAGCCTCCATCCCGTCATCTGGTCCTGCAATGTGAAATAGCGTTTCTCCGAGGGATTGATCTCCATGCCGCTGCAATGTGCCGTCCACAGGGTGTCCTCGGGAGCAGAGAGCGAGATGAGTATGGTGTCCGCTTCGTCTGTCTTTTCCTGCAACTTCACTACTACATCGTGTCGTCCTGCTACCAGTTTCGCATTGTCCTTGTATTCGTTGCCATCCACATACATCAGACAGCGTCCCTTGGCTTTCATGTCGAAGGTGACCTTCTGCCATCGCTGGTTTTGTATCGTGAATCCTAACTGCCAGATGCCTTTTCCTTTCAGGACGAAACCAGCTGAGTCGTTTTCTGCTATCGTGAGTGAGTCGGTACCCTTCTTCCACAACGTCATGTCCATCGGCGTATTCCATTGCATCTCGTCTGTATCGTAGGCAGTGCCGTTGGCATCCTTTTCGGTGGTCATGAGTATTCCCTCGCTTACGTAAGGGCCTGCCACCTTCACGCTCTCCACCTTCTGCGTGTGTTGTGCCTGTAGCATACATGTCATCATGCATGTTATGGCGGGGATGAGTATGTATCTCTTCATGTTCTTCTTTGGTTTATATTTGGTATGCCAAAGGTATGGAAAAATGTTGGAACGAGCACCTTTTCTCCTCATAATTAGTGGAATTTTTATTCTTCCGATATTCCGCATGAGAAAAAAACATACTCCGATACTTTGCTCTTTTTCAGTTTTGTCGTAACTTTGCAGCCGAAAACAGCAAACGGAAGTGTTTGCCGGGGTGCCTTCCCCCGTTTGGGAAGAGCTGAGAACATACCCATGCGTCCTCCATCGTGAGACGCGGAAATCTGATCCAGGTAATGCTGGCGTAGAGAGTTTGGTTTATGAGTTACTTATATAGAATGAAGAGAGTTTTTGCAGCGGCTGCACTCGTGATGAGTGGGGCTGTAGGTCTTTTTGCCCAGAACAAGGCAGTCTCGGACACGACCACGGTGAGGGAGATGCAGGAATTGGTGGTGAGTGGTGTACGTGCTAAGAAATACGCCCCTTTTGCCGTCACCAATATCAACCGCAATACGCTCGAGGAATATGGCCGTACTGGTCAGGAACTGCCTCTCCTCTTCTCCCGCACTCCTGGCGTGATGGCATGGAGTGAGAACGGATTGGGTACGGGTACCACCTATATGCGTATCCGAGGTGCTGCCGACAGTCGTATCTGTGTCACCCTCGATGGGGTGCCTCTCAACGCTCCAGAGGACCAATGTGTATTCTGGGCCAATATGAACAGTTACGCATCCCTCTTAGGGAGTGCCCAGATCCAGCGCGGCGTAGGGACCAGTACGCAGGGCGACGGAGCCTTCGGAGGCAACCTTACCCTCAATACCAAGGCCCCCTCTCTGGTCCCTTCGTTGGAGGTAAGTGCCAACTATGGTTCGTACAACACCTACAACGTGGGAGGATCTCTTTCCTCAGGGCTCTGGTGGAACCATCTCACCCTCGATGCTGCTTTTCACCATACCGGTACGGAGGGCTATGTGCATGGCACGGCGGGTAACTCTGGCAGTTTCTATGCCAATCTCTCCTGGATGAGTAACGACCGACGTTTGGTGCTGAGCTACAGGAATATCGGCAACTATGAGCATACAGGTCAGGCGTGGAACGGCGTGGTGACGGGTAACGACGACAACTCCCTCCTTTCTGGCAATCATCTGGTGTGGAACGACGACTACAGCCAGGTCATCGGGACTACCGCCACGGGCATCTCTTCCTACGGGGATATGTATCGGGCGGGATTGGGACGCTTCAACTCGCTCTACGAGAGACTCGATACACATTACGGGCAGAATGACTTTGCCGATGATCAGGGCTGCTATACCACCTCGCGCTATCAGATGGCCGACGGCACTTTGTGGGACCGCACTACCGACAATTTCAATCAGGATCACAATATCCTTCAGATGGCATGGCAGATGGCTTCGCGATGGAACTCTACTGCAACCCTCCACTATACCTACGGATATGGCTACTACGAGGAGTTCCGACCCGACAATAAACTCAAGAAATTCGGCCTCGCCACTTTCACCCTGAGTGATGGGAGTACGCTCAAGAAGACCGATTTCGTGCGTCGTAAGGGACTCGAACAACATACCTATGGAATGACGTGGAATACCAACTATCGGGGCAATCGTGCGGATCTCACAGGTGGCCTCTCCATGCAGCAGTACCAAGGTGACCACTTCGGATACCTCACTTATATCAAGGATAGCGAACTGGCAGCGGCCTGTCTGGCAGGCGGACGCTATACCTATTACGACAGCGATGCTACCAAGGGCGACATGAGCATGTACGTCAAGGGGACCTGTCATCTCACCCGTTGCTTTGATGTCTTTGCCGACCTACAGGCACGTCTCGTACGCTACGAGACCGAAGGTATCAACGATAAGTTCTACGCCAATGATGATGGCACCTACACCAATCAGCTTCTGTCCATCGACAAGCATTACACGTTCCTTAATCCCAAGGCTGGAGTCAGTTACCACAACGATGGACATCAGGCCTACGCATCATGGGCTATGAGCCATCGCGAACCGGAGCGCAACAACTTCACCGACAATGGTAATTACCCCGCACCTCAACCCGAGCGTGTCCATGATTTCGAGACAGGCTACACCTATCGTGCTAAGGGATGGAACCTTGGTGCCAACCTCTACTGGATGGATTATCGTAATCAGTTTGTGCAGACGGGTATGAAGAGCGATATAGGGGAAAACCTCACCACCAATGTCCGCGACAGTTACCGCATCGGCGTGGAACTCACCGCAGGCGCTTCCCCCTGCCGATGGTTGGACCTCGAAGCCAATGCCGCTCTCAGTCGCAATCGCATACGGGACTTCGACGAGGTGGTGGAGGACTGGGAGAACGGGGAACGGACCATCCATTACGACCATAGCACCCTTGCCTACTCCCCCAGCGTCATGCTCAATGTCTTTGCCGACTTCAAGTATCGGCGCTTCAAGGTTACTTGGCACACGGGTTATGTGGGCCGACAGTATCTCGACAATACTGCGTGTCAGCAGCGGTCACTCCCAGCCTACACACGTACGGATATCCGCCTCACCTATCCCATGTCATGCGGTGGAAAGGGACTGAAGGAAATCCTCTACGGGCTCGACCTTAATAATATCTTCAACGCACACTATGCCACCAGCGGTTGGGTGTATAGTGCCATTACCAACGATGTGAAGCCCAACTCCGACCGCTATACCCAGATAGGGTACATCCCTGCTGCTGGCTTCACCCTGATGGGACACCTCACACTACGATTCTGATGGATTCATTTCTCGAGATACTGGGTACTGTCATAGGGGTTCTCTACCTCTACTACGAGTACCGTGCCGACTGGAAAGTCTGGATAGCAGGCATCATTATGCCTTCGATTAGCCTGTATGTGTATTGGAATGCTGGATTGTATGCCGATTTCGGTATCGATATCTATTACCTCCTTGCCGCCCTCTACGGATGGTATATGTGGCGTTTCTCCAACAGGGGGAAGGCACGGGACGGAAAGGAGATACCCATCACCCATACTCCGCTCCGTATGTATCCCCTCCTCGTATTGGCTTTTGCAGCTTGTTATGTGGGGATAGGATGGATACTCGTCCACTACACCGACAGCACAGTCCCTTGGTGGGATAGTTTCACCACAGCACTTAGCATCATCGGGATGTGGATGATGGCACGCAAATGGTTGGAACAATGGTGGGCATGGGTCGTGGTAGATGCCGTCAGCAGTAGTTTGTATCTCTACAAGGACCTGTACTTCTATGCTGCCCTCTATGGCCTATATACCATCATCGCCTTCTTTGGCTACCGTGCTTGGAAACGCAAGATGGGGTAGGGTGTAATATCTCAGTTCTATTCGTAATAGTTGTAGTCTGTATAATACTCATCTCCTGCACTGATAGAGACACCATTCCGCAGTAGATCGTATCCATTCACATAGAATCCAACGATATTTCTTGAGATAGATTTGAAGCCAATGTTTGGATAGAGGCGTTCTTCGTCGTAATAAATTGATTTGCTGTCTTTTGTTTCGTCATTTGGTGCGAGGCGTGACTTGATTCTGAAATGAAACTTTGGATAATACGTGTTTCGTACGATATCTTTCCATTGCCACCATTTATCCTTGTCACACCACTCAAGTACGGCAATGTCTTTATATGAGTCCGTACAGTTCTCGTAGCCTTTTGAGATGCATCCATCATACACTTCCAGGAGGACAAATTCAGTCTCTTCTTTCATGAACAAGAATTTTGTTTGGAACCACATTTCTTGTTCATGAAGATAAGGCACTCCACGATCTTCGATGTCAATCTCCACATAAGACCCAGTCCGAAACACATCTGTCGGTCGATTGAAACATGTCTTGTCACTATGATACTCTGCATCCGCATGAATAGTAACCCCGTTCTGTAGCAAGCTATGCCCATTCACGTCGAATCCAACGAGAGTTCTCGAGATAGATTTGAAGCCAATGTCGGGATAGAGGTATGTCCCGTCGTAATAAATGGAAAGGCTGTCTTTTGTCACATCATCGGGAGCAAGGGGAGACTTGAGCCTGAAGTGAAACTTTGGCCGCTGATAGTATATTACGACATCTTTCCATTGCCGCCATTTATCCTTGTCACACCATTCGAGTACGGCTATGTCTTTGTAGGTATCTGTGCAGTCTTTATAGTCCTCCATGCCACCTCCCTGGAAGACTTTTACAAGGACAAATGCCGACTCTTCTTTCTTGAACAAATACTTTGTCTGGAACCATTTGTTCTCTTCAAACAGATGAGGCAATCCACGCTCTTCGATGTCAATCTCTACGTAGGAACCTGTTTTGAACACGTCATCCGAACTGACGAGCTCACCCGTATTCTGGTCGATGAAGGAGATAAATCCAGGATCTTCGTACTTGGGCTCAGGGTCGTCGTTGGTACAGGAGGAAATGACGAGGATAGCAGCAAAGCAAATAGTTGCTATTTTCCAGAACGGAATGAATAATGTAAAATGTTTCATGAAGAATCTAAGTATTTTGTCCGTTTTTTCCGAATACGGAGGATAACGGAGAGGAATGTCCATATAGGTGGCACTCTTGACGATAGACTTCTTGTGACTGAAAGTCTCGTAGGTTGATATTCCGTGATATTCACCCATACCAGAAGGACCAATGCCGCCAAAGGGAAGATTAGGGTTGGACAAGTGCACGATCACATCGTTGACGCAACCCCCTCCGAAGAGAAGCCCGTTGATGAATCGGTTTTCCTCTGCCTTACTCTCTGTAAAGATATAGAGTGCCAGGGGATGTGGGCGTTGTTGGATGAAAAGGAAGGCCTCGTCCAGGTTTTCAACAGTAATGACAGGTAGGACAGGCCCGAAAATCTCCTCCGCCATTACAGCATCTTCTGCCGTCACATTGTCCATGATCGTAGGTTCTATGCGTAATGATGTTTCATCACACTCTCCTCCAAACACCACCTTGCTTTTATCTATCAGACGGCATATTCTTTCATAGTGACGATGGTTGATGATTTTTCCGTATGCCGCATTTCGTAGAGGTTTCTCACCATACATCTTTGTGATTTCTTCCTCGAGTAATGCAATGAAAGAATCATGGGCTTCACGCTCAACCAGTATGTAATCAGGAGCTACACAAGTCTGTCCGAGATTCATCAGTTTGCCGAATGCAATACGACGTGCGGCAAGCCGGAGATTGGCATTTCGACTTACGACTACAGGCGATTTTCCACCCAACTCCAATGTGACGGGAGTAAGATACCTCGCAGCCTTTTCCATGACGGTACGGCCTACATTCGTGTTGCCTGTATAGAAGATGTAATCAAACTGTTCTTCGAGCAGTTCCTTGCTTGTCTCTATGCCACCGTTGACGACAGCTGCATGGCTTTCGGGTAATACTTCCTTTACGATCTTTTCGATGACATCTGCTGATGCAGGAGCTGCCTCAGATGGTTTCACCACACAGCAATTCCCTGCTGCAAGTGCACCGACGAGAGGTTGGAGCGAGAGTAGTATAGGATAGTTCCATGGTGCTATCACCAGGACCACACCATACGGACAATTTACCACCTTTGATGATCCTGGAAATATAGTCATCGGAGTACTTTGTCGCTTAGGCTTCATCCAACGGCGAAGGTGTTTCAGCGCGTAACTGATATCTTCCAGCAGCATACCAATCTCAGTAATGTACGACTCAGTCGTTGATTTGCCCAGGTCTTTCTGCAGAGCGTCGGCAATATCAGGTTCGTACCTCTTGATGCTTTCTTTCAATGCCTCAAGTGCCTTTTTCCTGCATTGATAGGAGAAAGTTTCTCCGGTACTGAAGAACTCCCTTTGTTGGTTGATTAGCTCTTTTATGGTCATAGCTTCAATGCATAATTTCTCTTGCAGTTCTATCTTCTCTTTTAGCTTGAACATTTGAATTGAAAAAAATTACGACAACTTTTGGTAATAAAGCATCTCTGCAGTTTGCAGAGTCAGATCATCACTATTGTCTTTTAGTGAGATGCCTGATTTCCCTATGCTGAAGGCTGATTCAACAAGCCAGGCAATTTTGAAGGCCGCTCTCTGGTAGCTCAAACCTTCCGGACGGATGTTGGAGACACAATTACGATCACTTTCAAGTCTGCCACGGAAAGTGTCGTATGTGATATATGCACCAAGACTGTCGGGCGATGTAAGTCCCGGACGTTCACCAATAAGGATGATGACACACTTGCAATGCATACGTTCAGCAATGTCATCACCCAACGCAACACGACTCTGTTTTGCAAGAACTATAGGAGCAATAGTCAGATGAAGTTTTGCAAAATAAGGGAGCAATTCTTCCAATAACGGAACGGATTGTTTATGCACAGCCTTTGAAGACAATCCATCACCAATGACTATGCAAATGTCAGCACCCTTGTAATCATAACCATTGAGGTACTCAATGCTTTTCTGACTCAATCGCTTTCCCAAATCAGGTCGAACAAGAAAGGTATGGCGGTCGATTGCTGCACTCTCAAGACAGATGCTCTCAACTCCGAGGGATTCAAGTCTTCCTTTTAGCCATTCTGGATTGAAGGGTTCGTGTATTGCGTCTCTTGCCCTTGCATGATCAAGACTGAAACGCAAGTATTCTTTTGTAGGCAGACCGCCTCCTGTACGTCCAAGTGCGATACGTGCATCTGTAAATTGACGCAATTCCTCCCATGGATCATGTTGCAGGATTTGTTCTTCTGTTATTGATAATTCATCACTCATTGACGATGTTACTTATTCCTATTAATCTGTTGTCGTGAACAAAAGGCAATGTTCTGCCGTTGTTATCCACAAGACCAAACTTTTCCAGCCACTCCTCGAACTCCGGAGCATGTTTGAGCCCTAATAGATTACGAATGTATAAAGCATCATGATATGATGTACTCTGATAATTAAGCATTATGTCATCCGCTCCTGGCACACCCATGATATATGTAATTCCACTTGAGGCGAGTAGGGTGAGAAGATTGTCCATGTCATCCTGATCTGCTTCTGCATGATTAGTGTAGCAGATGTCACAACCAAGTGGAAGTCCCATCAGTTTGCCACAGAAATGATCCTCAAGAGCTGCTCTTGTTATCTGCTTACCATCATAAAGGTATTCAGGACCAATGAAACCGACTACCGTATTGACAAGAAGAGGGTTGTATCTTCGCGCTACAGCATAACAGCGTGCTTCGCAAGTCTGTTCATCCACTCCATGATTTGCACTGGCAGATAGTGCAGTGCCCTGTCCCGTCTCAAAATACATGCAGTTGTCACCAATAGTGCCACGATTCAGACTCTTTACAGCATCGTATGCCTCGTCAAGAAGGGAAATGCTCACGCCGAATTCCTCCATTGCTCCCTGAGTCCCGGCAATACTTTGAAAAAGAAGGTCAACGGGTGCACCGTGGTTAATAAGGTCAATACATGTAGTTACATGCGTAAGAATGCATGACTGTGTTGGGATTTCGTACCTGCAGATTATCTCATCAAGCAGATGATTGAGCTTCAGCAATGTAGGTACGCTATCACTTGCAGGATTAATACCGATTACAGCATCACCACATCCATACATGAGACCATCCACAATGCTTGCCGCAATGCCTCTAAGGTCATCTGTGGGATGATTGGGTTGTAGCCTTGCAGACATTCTGCCTGGAAGCCCGATAGTATTGCGGAATTTTGTGATTACACTACATTTCTTTGCAACTGTCATCAAGTCCTGATTACGCATAATCTTACTTACAGCAGCTGCCATCTCTGGTGTTATCCCTGATGAGATGAATGAGAGTTTTTCGGTTGTGGCTTCATCGCTTAACAGCCAGTTTCTGAAATCGCCAACAGTAAGATGCCTTATAGGACGAAAGGCGATATCGTTATGCGAATCAACTATCAGACGAGTCACCTCGTCCTTTTCATAAGGAATGAGTTGCTCTTCAAGGAAAGTCTTAAGAGGCACTTCGGCAAGCAACATCTTTGCAGCCACTCTCTCCTCCATAGAGCGTGCTGATATTCCGGCAAGATCGTCTCCCGAACGAGCAGGAGTTGCCTTTGCCATCAGAGTTTTCAGATCTTTGAATTCATAAGTAGTATGTCCTAAGATAATCTTATACATAGTAACTTAAGCAAATATCATAGGTATGAAATAAATAGACAGGGCAATGACTGTCACAGCAATAGTACCCCACTTCCAGATAGTGTATTCCTTATCCATTGCCTTCATTTCATCTTCTGTTGGTTCTTCAATCTTGCCAATTTCTTCTTCAAGTGGAACGATAACATTCTGATGCTTCTTTGTGTATGCGAAATAGAAGATAATACAAAGAACAGAAAGTACGACAGCCGTGATTAGTGCTGTCACATCTGCAAAAATAAGCATGAACAGATAAAGTACGATGGTTACATAGCAACCAAGTTTTCCGAAAGGTGCCTTATATGGACGCTTCATGTCTGGATAATGCTTCAACAAGCCCATATATGCAAGACATCCAATCATGTAGCATACTGCAAGAGAGATGAGCGACACAGATGCGATATAGCAGATAGAATCTGTTGCGATAAGTATAAAATTGATAATACCAACAACAAGCACTGCAATATGTGGAGTCTTGAACTTAGGATGTACCTTACCAAGAACTGCAGGCAAAGAATGGTCCTCAGCCATGGTATAGATATAACGGGCAGGTGCTGCAATACCAGGGTTGATTGTTGAGAGGTCACCACCAAAAGCAATTGCAATACAGAGAAGAATAATAGGGAAGCCGACAAGTCCTGCTGTCTTAAGACCTTCTGCGTAAGGAGCATCAGCGCTTGCAATCATATCATAGAACTCTCCAGGAACAAGACCTACAAGGAACCATTGGAAGAGAGCGTTGAGAGCAAATACAAGAAATACAGAGATCTTCAACGCGCGAGGAAGGACATACTGAGGAAACTTTGTTTCACTACCTATACTAACGCAAGTCTCGAAACCTGTATAACACCACCATACAAGTCCGAAGATATACATCATTTCACGGAAAGAAGGAAACTTATCCATTGCTATACCACCAAAATACTCAACA
This sequence comes from Prevotellaceae bacterium UBA1743, assembly GCA_002314945.1. Classification (GTDB taxonomy): domain Bacteria; phylum Bacteroidota; class Bacteroidia; order Bacteroidales; family Bacteroidaceae; genus Physcousia. The sequence goes on along the minus strand of DCHV01000026.1, from coordinate 41,958 downwards.
TGAATATTTGGAATCATATACAGGAACCAGCAGATAGAACATGCCCAGAAGAAGAAAATGAATGCAGTCTGTGCCTTTCCTGACTGTTCGATTCCTCGGAAGTTGAGAACCAAGAAGATTGCAACAAGTGTACAAGCTATGACACGTGAGTCAAGCCATGTGATGTCAATGCCAAATGCTTCAAGAAGAATAGTGAAATAGTTGGAGAACGCAAGTGTTTCACCTGCACCAATCGCAACCACAGAGACGATGTAATGCCATCCTGCCATATTTGCCCAAATACGATTCAAACCTCGTTTTGCGAAGTTGTATGTTCCACCAGCACAAGGAAGTGCTGCAGACATTTCGCCGTAGATGAGACAAGGCCAAATACTGATAAGAAGAGAGACGAAGGTGAAGCCAATAATCCATGTGCCCACCAAGCCAATTTGAGAGGAACCACAAGTGAAGAGGCCTACACCGACTACAGTTCCAATTGTCATACTAATGGATTCCTTGAGCCCAAGAGCACGTACCAGTTTGTTTGTTTCCATATAACAACAAGTTTTGTAATTAGTAACGCAAAAGTATGCCAGATAACAATAATTTCAACACCTTTGAGCAAAGGTATAAATTTTCTTTCAGAAATAGGCAAATACTTCAAGGAAAATGATGTTACGAGTGCAAAATTACGACAACTTTTGGTAATAATACCAATGACTTATCGCATTATTCGGCCAAGTAGCAGTAATATCGCTGCAACTCCCACCCAAGCGAGGGCTTTTACCCATAGTGGGATGTAACGTACCTCCTTCGTTTCCACCATCCTAACCTCGTAGGGAATGGAGTCACGCCGAACCTCAATCTTGGTGTGGTAGATGGTGTCACGCAGGAGTTTGTATTTGTACTCGTACTTAGTGAGTTCTTTGATTAGCGTGTCCACACGTACACCTTGAACATCTTGAACACCTTGAACCTTTTGAACTTGAGCGAAGCGATCTGTGTAGATGCTATCATATTGGACGTTGTTGATATAGAGCGTGTCGGTCTTGGTGACTTCCTTGATAGTCTCTGCGGGGAGAGTCTTGATGGTGCTACAGGAGTAGGCGAAAATGATAACGAAAACGGAAACGATTTTTCTCATATTATTTGGGTTGTAATTCTTTATACTCATTTGCGGCATCAAAGCAGGGACAGGCTTTGTTGGCAAAGACATTATGTCCCACGATGAGGGCGCGAGGGTATTTCTTCTTGAGCTGAGAAAGTAAAGAGAGTAAGGAACGTTTCTGTGCTGGCGTGCGTGTGTCAGCTGGTACATACTGGACTCCCTTCCCTTCAGGGGAGGGCTGGGGAGAGGCTTTCAGTCCTCCCACATAGCACACTCCTATAGAGTGCTGATTGTGGTTCAGGCAATGGGCGCCGACCATCTCCTCCGGTCGCCCTTTCTGGATGGTTCCGTCCAGTAGTATCAGGTAGTGATAGCCTATCATCTTCCATCCTCTGGCACGATGCCACGCATCCACATCCTCTGCGGTATAATGCTTTCCCTCGATGGTAGCTGTACAATGACAGATTAGTAGTGTTATCGTTCTCATATTGATTTATTGAAGTTTATCACGATGCCGGTAGTCGATACCAATGACAGCACCAGCAAAGGTGAGGATCTCTCCGAAGGCGGTCAGGACGGTAGGGTCGATGACACCGGTAGGAGGAACGATGAACGCAGCTATGATGAGCGCCACGCCGAAGGCTACAAGCACGACAGCCAGTCCTATTTGAATGTTATTGTTTCGTTTCATGTTTGTTCGTGATTTTAATTTCTCGCAAAGAAGATGTCGAAACTGAACGTTTCTGTTTATAAAGGATGTATGTGCTTATAAAAGCGAGCTTTTAACACCCACACATCCTTTCTAAACGCTTTCCTGCAGAAAGCAACATCTTTACGCAAAGAAAAAAGAACGCAAAGGCTATATACCTTTGTAATATACCTCAAAATCTTTGCGACCTTTGCGAGAAATATTCTGTTCATAAAGGCCGTATGCGATGTATTAGCAGGCAATACACCACATACGGTTTTTGTCAAATCAGACATCAGCCATCAATCGCCGTAGCCATCACCGCCTCCACCGCTCGTATTGTCGCCTCCGCCGGAAGAAGCAGCAGTGAAGATAGCACTCAGGTTCTTGTTCGCGTTCATCACCACGCTGCGCGAGGCAGTAGTCACACCGTCGCTCCAGCGGGTGAAGGTGTAGCCCGAGGCAGCCACAGCGCTGATGCTGGCACTCGCACCCGAGTTGTACTGACCGGCACCGGTGACCGTACCACCGCCTACAGGGCTGGCAGCGAGCGTGAGAGTGTACTGGGTAGTTGAGCTGCCACCGCTCACCGCCACGTCAGGCACTACGACGGCACCGTTCACCACCTTGGACCACACGAACGCCTGAAAGGTGACGATCTCATCCTGTGCCTCGAAGGCAGCGCGCATCTTGCGGTAATCGGCGGTAGAGGCGGCGAGGTCAATCTTGCGGCTGTTGGCCTTATAGACGCGGTTAGCCTGGGTCCATGCGGCAGCGATTTGTGAGGTCTCGCCGAAATCCGTCTGAACCTCCAGTTCGCGTTCAGAGTAGGGGTTCGTCTCCAGATTGCGCGGGTTGCAGCGGCGCTGTGAGAACATCTGACCGTCCTTCTTGCGGTACGACACACTGTTGTTGTCATCCTGGCAGATCTTGCCGTGAGCCTTCTCCACGAGGCCCTTCATACTGATGATTTTCATACTTGCGTAAATTGGCGATTACCTACACATCGCGAGGTTTTAATGGTTGATAGTTAAACTCTCAAAAATTGCATACGGTGTGCATTCGGTGTGCAATCGGATTGCAATCGGATTGCATTGAGACTTGCACCAGTCCCTGATCAAAGACGGAGCGAAGGTACAACATCCGGAAACCCTCATTCGGACGATTATACGCCATTATACGCCATTATGGGTTGTTTTGGAGGCTTTTGTGTGACGGATAATGGGTGCATGGTGACTCTAGCCTGCATTATTCATACTTATACCTACTGCAAGAGCAAACTGACAGCACCTCAGCCTAATGCTCGCTCTTCCTCTTTGAAGGTAGGGGTTACTACGTTCTGCATCGTCATCGCTGCGCTTAGGCTGATGCACAACCATTTAGCTCTTTCGTAAGGAATAGTATGAATAATGCAGGCTGGGAAAAGCATCAGGCAATGGGCTCACCAGTTTCGCATAGGCATCAGCAACATAGCACGCGAGAAGGGTCATAGACGAATCCTTTTTTCATCATATCCACTATGGCTCTCCAAGATACTGATAGATGAGTTCTACTTGCTTTGGACTATAGGTCTTCTCGTGGGGGTAGTAACCTCCATCGAGTTGCGAGAGGGCCAAGAGCCGGGGCTTGCATACCGAGACCGTCAGTTGTTTGTGTGCAGATCAACATGTACGCCTTGATGCAAGTTAGTCCTTGCCATAGCGTATATCTCATTGATGATTTTCGGTGGAGCCGTACATCGATTTTCGGAACTCAATAGGTGTCTGACGATAATGTTTGCTGAATATCCGGTTGAAATGGGAAGCGGAATCAAAGCCCAATTGGAAAGCGATTTCTTTGGCAGACAGTACCGTGTTGAGAAGAAGATCCCTTGATTCCTCCAGTCTGAGCTTCAGAAAATATTGTTGGGGTGAGAAACCCGTATAATTGCGGAACACCTTTCGGAACTTGGCATAGCCCATTCCTATCTGTTTCGCGACCTCTTCCATCGGGAGACGCCGAGATGTGTGTTCTCGCATATACACTTGGGCATGATGGATGCATTCCGCATCGGGACTGTCTTGGTACGGCAGCTGTTTGCTGTATGCATAGATGGAACTGAATATTTGCAACACATATCCTGCAAGTTGCTGCTGATAGGCAGGTCGCTCTTCATAGGCAACCATGAATGCACTTTCAAAAGCATCGTGTAAAATGGGACGAAGGCCGATTCTTATTATTGGACATGACACATTGAAGAATTTGTCGTTGACAACCTGCTGGACAAAATCACCCGAGAAGCCAATCCATAGTTCTTCCCAACCAGTTTCTTCGTAAGGGGCATAATTATGCCATTCGCCGGGGAAAAGGACAATGACATCTCCTGCCTGAACTTCAGTCTTTGGACAATGGGCGGACACAAACCACCCGCGACCCTGATACAGGTACAAAACATAGACTTCTTCCACGATTCTTCCCTTTTCTCTTGTCCATAAGTATTTTTGCGGATGTTCCCCATAAGGGTATTTCGCATCAGGTGGAATCACTTGCAATCCAACCGAACGCGTATTTATCCCCCAACAGTAGTCTGACTCATTCGCCAGAAGGTATTTCACCATTCTCATGCCACCTCTGATTTCAAGTTGTCCGTTGCAAAAGTACGAAAATAATACGTCGTATCAAAAATTGAAATCAAAATCTCATTTTTTCCTCACAAAATTTACTTTTATCAAGTTACTTTGCTCAAAATATAAGGAAAATATGGGTCATAACCAATAAATTTCACTACAACATCAAAGAAAATATCATTTTTTATCATCTATTAAACCTATGCGTATGAAATCACTAAAAATTGTAACGCTCGTTCTATTCCTAACAGGATTGAACGCAAGTGCCATCGAAATATCCGATGGCGTGTATCAAATCGGTACGGCTCAGGATTTGACAGACTTTGCAGAGCTTGTCAATTCTGGGGAAACCAATGCCAATGCAGTTCTCACGGCCGACATCGACTTGAGCAATGTGGAAAATTTCACTCCAATGGCACATCATAACAACCCTTATAGTGGGACTTTTGATGGAAAAGGTCATGTCATCAGTAATCTGAAAATCGAGTTAGACCAAAGTGCTACAGAAGCTGGCTTTTTCTGGCGTATCAGTGGCGCGACCGTCCAAAATCTCGGTTTTGTGAATGCTACTGTCAAGAATCCCAGTGGCTGGCGTGTCGGTGTACTTGCTGGATGTTCTCTCGGAGCCAATATTAATAACTGCTACACGGCAGGTGATATTGTTTTGGAATGTAATGGTCAAATCGGCGGTTTGGTGGGTCTTTTCTCAGGTCCGACAGTAACCAGTTGCTTCACGACCTACGAAACGATAGGTGCTTATGAATCTACTACTTTTATCAATACTTACTGGGGTTCTGATGTACAGGATATGTCTCTTGACGGTTCACTTTGTTATAAATTGAATGGTAATCAGCAAAATATAATGTGGTATCAGACATTAGTCGAGGATAAGTATCCCACCCTAGATAATACGCACATGCAAGTATTTCCAATTGGTGAAATGAAATGCGATGGTACGTTCCTTTCAGAGGATATTTCCTTCACGAACGACAAGAATGCAGCCAGTCAGATTCCTCCACATAACTATGAAAATGGGAAATGTACCACTTGTGGACAGCTCGACACGGATTATATCTCTGTTGTGGACGGCTGGTATGAAGTTGGCACTCCTTCAGAACTTCTCTATATTTCTGATTTTGTGAACAGTGACAACTCTGATATCAACATTCGTCTGACTGCCGACATCGACCTGAGTGGAATCAGCTATTTCCCGCCAATTGGCACTCAAATATATCCACAAGGGCCGATGTTGCACTATGGGGGAACGTTCGACGGTCAGGGTCACGTCATCTACAATTTGAGTATTGTCAAGGATGATGAAGGGGCCGAAACAGGTTTGTTCGGTCGTCTTCAAGGAGCCACCGTCAAGAACTTAGGTATCGTGAATGCCACCATCAAGAACGCCTCCGCACTCCGTGCCGGTGTGTTGGCAGGTAGTTGTGTAGGCAATTCCATGGTCATGAATTGCTTTACCACAGGTGACTTTGTAATGGAGGATTGTATTTGCAATTACAATCACACGAATGGAGATGGCTTGATAGGCCTCATATCAAATGCAACCGTGAGGTCATGCTATACCACACACGACACATTGGCTGATGCTGAAAATTCCACGGTTGAAAACTGTTACTGCGGAGAGGAAGCAAGGGAAGGTGCTCCTACTGGTGAACTCTGTTACAAGCTGAACGGCAATTCTTTTTTGAATCCCATCTGGCACCAGACAATCGGAGAAGATGACTACCCTGTGTCCGACAGCACTCATGGTACAGTCTATCTCTATGATGAAGATACTTATGCAAGTTTTCAGGACGAAGCCAGCTTCAAGGTATTCCTCAATCAGATTGTCACACCCGAGAAGAGTTTCCTTGAAGATGTCATTGCCACACAATCTGTCATCGATGAATGCAAGGCAGCAGTTGATGGGCTTTCCAGTGTCTCTGACATTGATGAATTCACAGCCGCCTATAAAGAATATTTGTCCCTGAAAGACAAACTTCAGGAATCAGCCACAGCCTATGAGGCTTTCAAGCAGGTGGCAGAGGAAACAATACGATTCCTCGATGAGAACAAAGATTTTCAGGGCAAACTTCGTGATCAGTTAGTCAGCTACTTAGAGGATGATCTTGAACCCAACGAGGACTTCGAAAATGGTTCTTATCCCTACATTATGGAGAAACACTCACTGACTACGGAAGAGATCCAGGCCGAGACCGCCAAGCTCCAGAAAATGCTTGAAACTGCCTTGGCTTACGAATACGGACCCGGTGCAGAAATCACAGAACTCCTCAAAAACGGTGACTTCAAGGATGGATGGAACGGATGGGACAATGGTCTCGCGAATGATTCCTACTACCATGATGGTTTTGACATCGTAGGTTGCGAGGCTTGGAACACCGACGGAAAGATAGAGCAGACCGTGGACGGGTTGAAGAACGGTGTTTACTTTGTCTCCATGACTGCCGCCTATCGCCCCAGCAATGATCCCATGAGCTATGCCTACAATGCCTACATCTACCTGAACGACAATTGCGTATATATACCTTCCTGCTATGAGACCTATATGCCCGCAGAAGAAGCACAGGATGGAGTGAATTGCAATCTTTCAATTCCTTCAATCGATATGGATCAACCTGTTACGGATGATGAAGGGGCTATCATCGGATATGCCATCCACGGCACTGCCAGTATTGCCATTGCCGCAGCTGCAGGTCGTAGCATGTGCTGCATGGTCGCTCAAGTAAACGACGGCAAGCTAACCATAGGCTTGAACAACCTCGGTTCCAAATACGGAAGTGATTGGACTGGTTGGTCCGGCATCCACCTTACCTACCTTGGTTCTATGGAACAGGCAGAAAAACAACTCGATGCGGTTTTGGCTGGACAGGTTGAACGTGCCAACACCCTACTTTACAAGTACACGATATATACGGACAACTATTATCCCAAATCACCTAATTTCAGCAATGTCCTGCGCGATCAGCTAACCGCTGAAATTGCTGAGGCTGAGGCTGCTTCCACTCCCGAAGCCAAGTATGCCGTCGTGGAAAAATTCTCTCAGACCTTCAAGGATATTTACCTCAGCAAGAGACAGTATATAGAAGTCATCAACAATGTTGAAAATCTTGTGTCTGCAGCAGCAGAACTCTATCCCACTATCATAAGCGATGAAGAGAATGATGCTGTCTATACTGTTTCGAATGAAGCTTGGAGTGGTTTTGAAGATGGCACCCTCAATTATGACGAGTTGACAGCCCAAATTCAATCCTTCAGTTTTTGTCCCTTGATAGTGGACGGTTGGTGTGAGATTAACAATCCAGCACAACTTACCATGTTCAGCAAACTTGTGAACAATGGTCAGGCGAATCTCAACGCCCGTCTGACTTCCGACATCGACCTGAGTGGAATCAGCTATTTCCCGCCAATTGGCACTCAAATATATCCGACAGGGCCGATGTTGCACTATGGCGGAACGTTCGACGGTCAGGGTCACGTCATCTACAATTTGAGTATTGTCAAGGATGATGAAGGGGCCGAAACCGGCTTGTTCGGCCGTCTTGAAGGAGCCACCGTCAAGAACTTAGGTATCGTGAATGCCACGCTCAAAAACTCCTCCGCACTCCGTGCCGGCGTGTTGGCAGGTAGTTGTATAGGCAATTCCACGGTCATGAATTGCTTTACCACTGGTGATTTTGTAATGGAGGAGTGCATTTGCAGTTACAATCACACGAATGGAGATGGTTTGATAGGCCTCATATCAGGTGCAAACGTGAGGTCATGCTATACCACACACGACACATTGGCTGATGCTGAATATTCCACGGTTGAAAACTGTTACTGCGGAGAGGAAGCAAGGGAAGGTGCTCCTACGGGTGAACTCTGCTACAAACTGAACGGTGATCAGAGCAATATCACATGGTATCAGAATTTGGGTGAGGATGCCTATCCTGTTCTGAATGCCGAACATGGTATAGTGATTCAGAAAGAAGATGGAGGCTACGAAACCATTACAGGCATTATGAACAATGTTGCCAAAGTAGAAAACGGTTCCATATACAATCTCCAAGGCCAGAAGGTTGAAAAGCCCACAAAGGGTATTTACATCATCCATGGTAGAAAAACTTTCATCAAGTGATGTTATTTTGATTTTCTGGGTAGCGTCCGATTAATAGGGCGCTACCTGTTTATTAACTGTTTTATTTCTATTAACAGCAGTGTAATATATGAGACCATTAATTTCAAAAACAATAAAGGCTCTTTATTTGTTAATATTAAGTATTTTTCCATCCTCCTGCTTCTGTTCTGATCATCCGAGTGTGAGTGATTATAATGTGGAATGGGACAGCCCTTCCGAAAACGCAGCCGGAAGTATGCCAATCGGCAACGGAGAAGTAGGAGCCAACTTCTGGGTAGAGCCATCGGGTGACATGGTCTTCTACATTTCGCGCACCGACGCGTGGAGCGAAACAGGCGAACTGTATAAGTTGGGGCGCATCCGTGTGAGCACCCAGCCCTCCATTACTTCATCCGATGATTTCTGCCAGACCTTGGATTTGGAGAACGGACGCATCCATCTGCGCGGTGCAGGTATGGATCTCAACTTTTTCATCGACAGCGAATCAAACACCTTGTACCTGAGCGGAACGTCAAAAGAACCTGTCCAAACAACCGTAAAGGCTGAGGTGTGGCGCACGAAAGAGGAAAGTGCGGACTGGATGCGATCCATCTCTGGCTGTCCCGACCGACAGTTGTTCAAGATATTTCCAGACCATATCATGAACGAGAAGGATGCCATCATGATCTATCATCACAACTGCCAGTCATCCTACAATGCCATCTTGGATGTTCAGGGGATACAGATAGACGACCGAGCGTCATACGACCCCTTCAAGGACAGATGCTTCGGTTTCCGCATCCAAGGAACGGGAATGAGAAAGCTAAATTCACAGCAGTTGCGCACCTCTGCTCCCACAACGAATATCGACATCTGCATCCCCACATTCAGTGGCATCTTCCACAATGCCACCAAACGTGCGGAAGAGTTTCGAAAACTGACCGCAAACCCCGAATCAGCCGGTACTGCCATGAAACGTACTGCTGAGTTCTGGAACGAATTCTGGAACCGCAGCTACATCTATGTGCAGACGCCCGACGATGACCAGACGTTCCGTATCAACTCGTCTTACATCCTGCAGCGTTGGATACAGGCTGGAGCCGGACGAGGAAACTACCCCATAAAGTTCAACGGCACGATCTTCTGCGTTGATCCACCACTTACCCAAGCCGGAGCGAACTCTTCACCCGACTACCGCTTGTGGGGAGGAGACTACTGGTGGCAGAATACCCGTTTGAACTACCACCCCATGCTGAAGAGTGGTGACTACGACATGATGAAACCCCTCTTCGAACACTATTTCCGCAACCTGCCTATGATGAAGGCTCTTGCCAAGGCTTTGACAGGTGTGGATGGCGCCCTAAGTCCTGAAACAGCAACGGTCTTTGGTACATACTGTTACAACGACTACACACAACTTGGCGACTCTGGCAATAAGTTTGCCAACAACCCATATATCCGTTACCATTGGGATTCCAGCGTGGAGATGATCTCTCTCATGCTTGACTATTACGATTACACTAACGACAAGGAATTCGTAAGCTCACGGCTTGTACCCTATGCCCGGGAGATGCTGAAGTTCTATAAGAATTTCTATGGTCGCGACAGCGAAGGCAAGCTGTTCATCAGCCCTACACAGGCTCTCGAAACTTACTGGAAAGATGTTGAGAATGACATGCCTACCGTAGCCGGTATGCGAGACATCATGCCACGTCTTCTTGCTCTTCCGGAAAATTTGAGCACAGCTGAGGATATTGCACTCTGGAAGGAAATGAATGAGATCATGCCTGAGTTACCCACCATGAAAAAGGATGGAAAAACACAGTTCGCTCCGGCAGAACACTTCAATAGCGCACGAAACAATGTGGAAAACCCCCGTCTTTATCCCATCTTCCCCTTCCATCTGTGCAACATCAGTACGGACAACCTGCAGATAGGCATCGATTCTTATTGGAATCGCGAGAACAATGTGGATGACTTTGGTTGGAGTCAGGACGGACAGGAAGCTGCGCGGCTTGGACTCACCGACGAGGCTGTACGACTACTGGATGCCCATACGAAAAACAGCAACCCACATTTCCGCTTCAAGGCTATCTGGGGGCCAAATTATGATTGGACACCTGATCAGGATCATGGAGCAAGCTTATTGATGACACTGCAGGAAATGGTTCTCCAGACATGGGATGGAAAGGACTACCTTCTGCCAGCCTTTCCAAAAGAGTGGGGCGTAAAGTACAAGCTCCATTCCTATGCAGGACGTGTCGTTGAAGGGGAATACAACTGGAAAAAGAAATGTAGCCATAACTTTGTGGATGGTGTTTGCACCGAATGTGGCATGAAAAATCTCAAGTCATACTGGTACGAAGTGAGCACCCCCTCTCAACTGATAGATATCTCGAATTTCGTAAACGCAGGAAATTACGACATAAACATACGCCTGACAGCCGACATCGACATGAGCGGGATTAGCTACTTCCCGCCAATTGGCACTCAAATATATCCAAATGGGCCGATGTTGCACTATGGGGGGACATTCGACGGTCAGGGGCACATCATCTGCAATTTGAGTATCGACAAAGATGTGGATGGAGCTGAAACTGGTTTGTTTGGTCGCCTGGATGGTGCAACCATAAAGAACTTAGGTATCGTCAATGCCACCATCAAGAACGCCTCCGCACTCCGCGCCGGCGTGTTGGCTGGTTGCTGTACAGGTTACTCCACGATCACGAACTGTTTCACTACAGGTGACATTGTGATGAAGGATTGTATTTGCAAATACAATCACACAAATGGAGATGGCTTGATAGGCCTCATATCAGATGCAACCGTAAAGTCATGCTATACCACGCACGACACATTAGGTGATGCTGAAAATTCCACGGTTGATAACTGTTACTGCGGAGAGGAGGCAAGGGAAGGTGCTCCCACGGGTGAACTCTGCTACAAACTGAACGGCGACCAACGGAATATTGTATGGTACCAAAATCTGGGCGAGGATGCCTATCCTGTGCTGAATGCCGAACGAGGCACCATCGTCTTGAACAAGGATGGAGGTTATGAGACAATCACAAGCATAAAGAACAATACCGCCAACGAAGAAAACGGTTCCATATACAATCTCCAAGGCCAGAAGGTTGAAAAGCCCGCGAAGGGCATATATATCATCAACGGGAAAAAGAGACTCTGTGAACGTTCCGCCTCCGGTCTCAGGAAATGACAAAACAAAATAGCATAACATGAAAAGGTACACATTTGGACTCATTGCAGCCATTCTTTTGCTGATAGGATGCACGGAAGACGTGGATGTGTCTTCCCGCTATGTCTTCAAGGAGAATACGATAATTGACTACCTGAGCAAGCATCCTGATTCGTACAGTTCGTACCTCGACTTGCTGTACAAGGTGCATGTGAGTTCCCTGAGCGAAACTACCGTGGGGCAACTCCTGACGGCCAGAGGACACTATACCGTGTTTGCACCGACAAACGAGGCAATTCAGGCATACCTCGATACGCTGGCTGCTTCTCCCGATGAATACTACATCACAGCTCCGTCCTGGGATGCCTTTACCGATAGTGCCAAACTGGATTCCATACGCCAGACGATTGTCCTGAACAGTATCATCGACTGCGGCGATAATGGATTTCCCTACATGACGTACGATTTCCCGCAGGAGAACGGGGGGGAGTTTGGATATGCCAATATGAATGAGAAGAAACTGACGGTATATTACGGCAATTCGCCAGATAGTATCTACGTGAACAAGGATTGCCCTATCAACCTAAGGAACAGGGACGTAGTAACGCTCAACGGCTACGTCCATCAGATGGAGAAGGTGGTGGCTCCCCGCAACCTGTCGGCTTCCTTTTACCTGAAGGAGATCATCGCGATGAAGAAGGAAGGATTCCTGGTGATGGCTCGCGCTATAGAGGCTTGCGGTCTGCTCGATACGCTGAAGGCCATGCGGGATGAGGTGTATGAAAAGATGTACCTCACAGGACGCTTCAAGAGTTGGGACAACGGTGGACAGTTCCAGATAAACCCTCCCAAGCATCGCTTGTATGGTTTCACTATCTTTGCCGCAACGGACGATTTCTGGCGTGAGCAGGGACTGGATCCTACCGCTCCTGATCTGGTGCCTCAACTTGTGAGGTGGATCAAGGACCAACACCAGTATTCCGAAGGCGATGTGTTCACCACCGACGACAATTACTCGGACCCTGGGAATCTGCTGTACCAATGGACGACCTACCACTTGCTACCCATGCGCGTACCTTCCGACAAACTGATCATCCATAACGAATCTTTCGCTGCGAATGTCGTTGCCAATCCCTCACCTGTACCTGTCACGGACTATCTCATCACTTTCGGTAAGCGACGTCTGATAAAGATCTATGAGAGCAAGCGGAGCAATGGCATCTGCCTGAACCGTTTCCCAAAACAGGACAACAAGCGGACTGGAACGGGGGAGGAACTGGAATGTGATCCCGACAAAGAAGGAATACATGTGAATGTGGATGATCCACGCGCTGTACTGAGCGATATCTCCAACTGCTGCATATATCCCATCGAACGGCCGCTGGCATACGATGATGCGCTGAGGGATAACCTGCATCGCGAGCGAATACGTATCGACATCATGTCCATGCTGCCCGAAACGATGACGAATGACATACGTTGCAAGAAACTGACTCATTCCGGTCTGAATGACGAGAACTTCTGTACTTTCCCGCCTCACGAGACGTACGACTATTGTCAGGACATGCTGCTCAGCGAAGATTCACGCCCCAGATACAGTAACTATTCGGGCACTACGATGATGTTTGGCGACGAACTCCTGATCTATGGCAACTACGATGTGACGCTCCGCTTCCCTCCTGTCCCACGCGCGACGACCTACGAGATACGACTTGGCTATATTGCCCAGTTCAACCGAGGCATCGTGCAGTACTATTTCGGAACGGATCCCAACAATCTGCCTGTGACGGGAATCCCCGTGGATATGACACGCATGGGAGAGAATCTACCTGGATATGAGTCGGATTCGCAGGATCAGGACTACAATGCGGAACTGGACAAGATGATGCGCAACTATGGACTGATGAAGGGGCCGAACGCTATCCTCGGCTGCCGTGCAGACGTTCGCTGGATACGAAGCATTGTGGCCAGGATGACGGTTACTCCCGACAAAGACTATTACCTGAAGATGAAAAGCGTTATCGACTCTGACGAACGTCAGTTGATGGTCGATTTCTTTGAGCTTTGTCCCAAGGAGGTGTATGACAGCCCGCTCACGCCTGAAGATATCTGGTAAAAAAAGGTAAGCGAAAAGATTTAGCCGCTAAGTTTATGGCCGCTATCGCTCAAAATCCACTCGAAATCTAACAAAAAATCCCGACGAAAGCGAAACTTGAGTACATTGCTTTTACGGCTCTCCAAGATACTGATAGATGAGTTCTACTTGCTTTGGGCTGTAGGTCTTCTCGTGGGGGTAGTAACCTCCCTCGAGCTGCGAGAGGGCCAAGAGCAGGGGCTTGCAGCGGTTGATGGCACGAGTGAGATTGTCGGTGGCGGACTTCTTCGATGGGGCATCAGGGAAGTAACGGAAGGCGAGTTCGTATTTCTTGATGAAGGTCATGTTTTAGTTGATAGTTGAAAGTCTATAGTTGAGAGTTTATGGTTTATGGACTACTTGTAAAGTTCGAACCAAGTACCGGAAGCCTCGTCCCATTCCGCAGTGTCGGATGGTCGTGAAGGCGCATCAGCAGGTAAGGGGCGACCGTTGTAGTACTGAATACCATTTTGCTCGTGTAGGGCCGAGGGGGATGCCTGAAGGGCTTTTTCAGCACGTTCCTGCAGATGCTCCTTCAACCGCAGACCAGAGCCTATGGAGAGGCGGCTGAAGTTGGAGAAGTACTGTCTGGCTTCGTGTTCGTTGTAGATGGCAGAGAGTTTGTCTTGCGCCATCATGTGCTGGAGGAAGAACTCCACGGCATCCGCCCAATAGGTTTTCAGCAGGGAAGAATAGCCCGAATGCATCATGACGGGTTCACGCCAGGGAAGATTGTTCGGCGACATCAGCCATTCTCTGATGTTGTCTATATCTATATTCTCTATCTCTATTTCTTCTGTAGGTTTGGGTGCACGGGCGATCTCACGGACGGGCCCACGGACGGGCTCACGGGCGGGCTCACGGGTGATCGCACGGACGGAGGCACGGGCACATACGTACGCGCGCAAGACATGCGGATTCTCTACATCCTCGTAGAACAGGTCGTATTCATCGATTATACGACGTAACATCTTGCGACTGGTCAGGTCGCCACAGCCCCTGCATAGGTCAGGGTACATGCAACCCTCGTTTGCATCGCACATCATGCGAATAATCACATAGATGCCCAGTCCTTTTACACCCATTTCGTCCATCAGACGTTGGATGCGAGGGTCGGAAAGAATAGTTGTTTCAAGTTTTATCCAAGGTTTCATACGTTGAAATTTTACACACCGCAAAATAATCCCTTTTCTACGACATACGAAAATCGTCCGTGCCCACCATGGGCACCACTTTGTGCAACTTTTTTTCAGATTATCCCCAAAATTAGGAAATTAGACATTTAGGAAGTTAGGAAATTAGGAAATACGCGTAAGACCCTGTGTGTGATTTCAGATCAAATGAGGTATTCCCGTGATAAAGACAAAAGCCAGAACATAGGTATGCTGCTGCCAACCATGAAATATGGCATTGCAGCATAAAAAAACAGGTGGAAATATTCGTTTGTAAAGAAAAATATGTATATTTGCAACGCAAAGACAAGAGAATGCTCAGAGTTGTCCGCATGCTCTGGCTTGTGCAGCATGGAAGTTAAACCCTGTCTAAAATGGTGAGTACTATAGAATATTAACACTAATCAAGAAAACGACATTGTTATGACACAAAAAGCAAAATGTTTTTGTAGTGGTTCAACGCAATCCTCAAAAAAAGAATTCAAAAAGTATGACCTCGAGCATCATTTCTACCTTCCGGAACTGATTGATTATCTGTCAACACGTACAGAGATACCATACTATGACAAGGAGACTGGGATTTTCTGGCTTCGTGAGGGTATTGAGATGAATGGAAAGTTTCTGCTCAACTATTTGACACGTCCCTTTGAAGAACATTTGAAGGACTTGGATGAAAAAGGCATTGATGTAGCGGTTCTCAGCACATCGGCCGTCATCGAGGATCTTCCCCACGATGAGGCTGTGTATTTTGCCCGCAAGACAAATGATGCCGTTGCTCAGATAATGAAGCAATTTCCGGATAGAGCAATGGGGTCGGCTGCGCTCCCGACTCCATACGTGAATGATGCCATTGAGGAGCTGGAGCGTTGTGTCAATGAACTTGGCTTCAAGTATTGGCACACACATTCAAACTACATCGATGAGCATCTGTTTGACGCCAAGTTCGAGCCTCTTCTTGCAAAAGCCGAGGAATTGAACTGTGCCATTTATATTCATCCGACGTTGTCTGATGATGCCGATATGAAAGGATTGGGGTATCTGTACCCAGCCGCCGCCATAGGTTTCGGTCAGGATGTGATGAAGACGGTCATACGCCTTATCATGGATGGCACCTTCGATAGGCATCCCAACCTCAAAATTATTATCGGCCATCTCGGAGAGTATATGCCTTTTGTGCTGGATCGTCTCGACAATAGGCTTTCCTGTATTCCTGAACCTGCCATCAAGATGAAACATCCGGTTTCCTACTATGTCAAGAATGGCAATATTCTTGTCACCACAAGTGGCAATGCATCAAATGAGGCTTTTGAGTGTGCCATGAAGGTATTCGGTATCGACAAAATAATGTTTGGTTCGGATTACGGCTACGAAAGTTTCAGCGATCAGGTTGATTTTGTGCAGAATCTTGACATATCTCAGGAGGAAAAGGACTTGGTTTTCGGAGGGAACTTCGAGCGTATTTTCAAGTAATAGCGTCTCGATGCCAGCAAACGCGCCGAAGCATTTCAGAGAAACGAAATACAATAATCCATTTCGCATAGTATGCTCACACAAAGGTCCGGCAAGATTTGTCCGGACTCTTTGTTTCAATCCCATGCCTTTACAGCTGTTGTACTCAGCCAGACAAAGCTGTTTAGGTGTGTTCTACACGCGTTTATTTTGTTTTTCTCTCGCTTAATCGTACTTTTGACCTGCACTCGAAGATACTCTCGCTCAGAAATACTCAAATAAATTTGACCTGCGGTCGAATTTCCTCGCGACTCACCCAATCAAAAATGAATTTTTATTGGGCTTCGCTGCTCAGAAATTTGGTATTTCTCTCGTTTAATCGTACCTTTGCACGGAAAATGGTTTGAATTGTATCGAAACAACACATAAATAACATACATATATGCAAGACACTATCATTGAGAAGTTGCAGGAAGCCGTGGAGTGCGGCAAGATGAAAAAGGATTCACCCTATCCTCCTGCACTAAAAGGACAGGACGGAGCAAGTGAGCTGACCGTGAATGCTATCGAGGCGGGTATCGCTCCTGCTGACATCCTGAACAAGGCTTTGGTGCCTGCCATGCAATCCGTAGGTGAAAAGTATGCTCAGGGACAGATCTTCATCCCTCAGATGTTGCTGTCGGCTAACGCGATGAAGGAGGCGATGAAACACCTGAAACCCTATTTCCAATGTGGTGATATCAAGCGCAAGGGTGTCTTTGTGATTGGTACGGTGGCTGGTGACTTGCACGATATAGGAAAGAACCTGACTGCCATGATGGTGGAAGGTGCAGGATGGGAGGTGATCGACCTGGGTACGGATGTGTCCGCTGCCAAGTTTAACGCTGCTATCGATGAGCATCCTGGTGCTCATTGTGGAATGTCGGCCTTGCTGACTACTACCATGAGCAACATGCCTGCCATGATACAGGAAATAAAGAGTAAACACCCAGAATCGAAAATCATCGTGGGTGGCGCTCCCCTGAGTGAACGCTTTGCCCAAGAGAGCGGTGCCGATGCCTACGGCCGCGAACCTATCGATGATGTGAACTGGCTGAACTCTCTGGTATAAGATCTTTTAGAATCCTACCTATATAACAATCCCTCGGGAATTCTCTCGGGGGATTGTTGTATCTTTACTATTCCAAAAAGTTTTACCGGACAGCAATAAGTAGAAATATAATCTGATAAGTAACTGTGAAAGAATAAGTTGGTACGATTTAGCCTCATATTTTTGAGATGTTTTGGATTTATGAAGAAAGAGCATAGCGAGCTATGTGACTGATGAATGGATTCAAAACAGCCAAAAAGATGAGAGCTTCAAATAAAAAACTTATCTCAAATCGTACCAAGTTATTTTTTTATCGTTACTAAACTTGCACTTTTGGGGGAAATATTTCAAGTAACAATAAAAATAACTCAGTAAGATTCAAAATCCTTTTGTGTAATCAAAGAAATGTGTACCTTTAGGCTCAAATTCGTGATAATTATAGAATATCATTGTGAAATATGAAATTAAAGAAGTCATTATCAGTTGCCATTGTATTGTGGGCAACGCTTAGCACGCAAGCACAGAACTATCAGGTGCCGAGTGACCTGTTGTTCGAACCTGAGTTCCATGCTTATCAGTATGGAAGAAAAAACGATGATAAGGGTCAGGGACAACAATGGTATCGCCGTTTCATGCTGTTCCACATCACGGACGTCCACGGCACGCGTGACTTTGAGGCAAACGTGATACGAATGGCCCAGGGGCGTGCCGATGTCCTGGTCAATACAGGTGATGACACCGATCACGTCACGGCCGATATGGCAGAGTCTGTAAGAGGGGATCTCTCTATCTCGCGTTTCATTGTTGATAGTGCAAACAAAGACGATGTGCCCATTTTGCAGGTTCCCGGAAATCATGATATGCCGGGCATTGCCAAAGAGGATTACTTCTCCAGAATCTGTTCCGGTATCGTTCAGGCGTATAACCCTGATGTGGTGTGGGGTGACGAGCCCGGCAAACGTGCATACGGTTATTGCGATTACGACTCAAGTCCCGAAATGGGTGCAAAGTTCCGTATCATCATGCTGGATCCGTTCGATTATGACGACGGCAAGTTTGAGGTCCGCAAGTTCATGACGGCCACTTTCTCGCAGAAGCAGATTGATTGGTTCGTCAACACCCTGAAGGATGCGGCGGAGAAGGGATTTCACGTCATTACCGCAATGCACTATTCCTTTGGCGACAACGATCTGCCCTTCGGAGAGGAACGTGCTAAACCGGATGCCCATTACTACCAGGACGCTTTCATGATTCCAGACATCATCGATGCAGCCCAGCATGGCGTACGCCTCCGCAAGACATACGCGGATGAACAGGGAACCGACAACATCAAGGTGGATGCCGTTTTCTCAAAGCTTCCTCATCTGGAATATGTATGCCATCTGTTTGGCCATATCCATAGCAAGAACCAGTACCGCTGCCAGAAGACAGACGGATCGAAGATGTATGACATCCTGATGCTTGGCGAAGCTTCCTTAGGTGTCAACGGTACCATCGTGGACAAGGTGCACCGACCTGATGGAGAAGCCAATCTGCCGCGTTTCTCTGCCCTGAGCATCGATGTCATAGAGAAATGCATCTACCGCATCAGTTACGGACCGTATCTACACTATGACGGTTCCAATGACAAGAGGACGGTAAAGATCAATTATCGATTCGAATAGAACACACCACACCCCAACCATTTGTTTGCCTGATAGTAGCATTTTTATGCTATAAATGAGCCCGAAATTGAAGAATTTTCATTAAATTTGCACCGATAAGCAGTTGATGCGATGGATATTTCAAGATAAATACTCGGAATTACGTTCAGAAGTGGCTGTAACGGAGTTCTGGCTATCTTGCGAACAATATAGAATACAATAACTCCTATGATAAACACAATGAGATTACTTACGTTTTTCTTGATGTTGGCCTGTCTGGTCAGCTGCGACAACACATTGGAAAAGGACCTGGCATACAATCATGCCTGTGATGAGGCGAAACTCTGGACAACGGAGCTTCAGAAGATAACACCTCTTGAGGGAAAGACTCTGAAAACAGAATTCCGCCTTGATCCCAAGATGGCTGAAAAAGGTCAGTTTTCCTATCGTTTTGACAAGAACCATGTACTGACACTCACGGCATCAGATGCCGTTGGCGTAATGGATGCGCTTTATACTTTCTGCGAAACACTCGGTACCACTTTCGACATAACCGGAGTAACCCTCCCCACCAGCGTGGATTGGGACAAGGTGGTGGGTACTGATAGCCTTATAACGCCTCGCGTCAGATGGAGAGGCATCAGGCAGCATGTCAACTTCAGCATGGACATCTCTTCCTATCCCATAGACCAAGTGAAGGAATATCTGCAGAATATGGTCAGATTGCGCATGAATAAGCTGGTTATCCATAGCTATCCGTTCCAATGGTATGCCGAAGATATCGTAGATGGGAAAATGAACTATGCCGGCAGCTTCTTCTATGGTAATACACATCGTTGCGACAAGTGGGATTTCCTTCAGGAACTTTGCAAACCATACAATGACTCCATCTTCTGTATCCCCGATGCAGAACCCGTATTTGATGATGTCCAAAAACGTAGCGAAGCGGCTATTGCCTGGATGAAGGATGTGATACGTACGGCCAAGGAAATGGGCTTGCGTGTACAGTTCAGTTGTGAGCATCGTCGTTTCAACGTAGATCAGACCAAGAAGTTAGCTTACATCCTTACCAATGATTATCCGCTCATCGATGACCTTGAATTCATTACAGAGGAAATGGGTGGATGGAACGATGATGTACCGTATGCCACCCAGCAGATTGATACGGCTGCAGCTGCAATCAAGGCGTTGGAGGCCGATCCTGCATTTCAGGGAAGGGTAAAAAGCCTAAAGCTGGGCATCTATTGTGTGTTGCATCATAGAATAGGAGACCTATTCAAACATGCCAGAGAAGTGCTCCCCGATCATTTTATTACAGTACTCTCGCAATATGCAAGCATTGGTGTGGCTAAGGCTTACCCTTACTTCATTACCAATGCCGAAGACTTGAAATGGACAGAACTATATTCGTGGGTAGAGTTTGACGGTCAGATGTATATTCAGCAAAACCATGTTGACGGCATAGAACGCCTGTTGAAGGAAATGGACGAAACAGCCCCCGGCGTACAGCATACTGGCTTGCTCTTCAATCATTGGCGTACAGCCGAAAACCGCACCTCCTTCCGCTATGCAGCCGAGGCAACCCTGAAAGAAACTCCCAAGGAGTGTTTCTACAACAACTATGCTTCCCGTCTGGGTATAACGAATCAGGATACGTTCCGCGAGGCGATGCTTGCTATGGAGGATGTTCACGGTTTCAACGTAGATCACCTGGGCAATATAGGCTTTGCTGCTGTAGATTTCTGGCAGAGAGAAAGTATGCACACCTGCTATAAGGAAGATGAGGTGCTGCAATCTGCCAGCATGTATCTGAAGGCAGGAGAGCTACTCACCCAACTCTATGAAAGCACTCAAACAAAAGACGGAAAGGAGTATCTGGAACTTTTGGGGAATCGTGTGCTTTGCTCAAAACTCTATCTGGACGTAATCCAAGGAGGTCTTGCCTTGGGCAGTATTCCCCGCGAAGCAGACGGAAGCATAAGCGCTGCCAACCAGAAAAAGGTAAATGACATCTGCGAACGAGCAATTGCCGGCTATGAGCGATGCCTGCATATTTATGCCCAAATCTTACCTGACAGAGGAAGTCTGGGTACTATTGTGAGCATTTGGAATGGTCCGGTATTTGGCATGATAAACCTCAACCATACTCTGGGCGGTGCTCCCTTGGATGCGCCATCAAGAGAGGTTCCTCTGGACGCTCCTCCATTGCCTACCTTCAGCGATGGTAGTGCAAGGTAATCTTTGCGTAGTCGAACTCTAAAACAGTCATATAATCAGGAATTATGAAAAAGTCCCTTCTTGCTTTTTGTATCATGCTTTCAAGCATCAGTACCTTGGCACAACCCGAACTTCTCCCGCTTTCCGATGTCAGAATCACCTCGGGACGTATGAAGGAGATAGAAAGTTTGTCGCACAAATACCTTCTTACGCTGGAACCAGATCGGCTTCTGTCGTGGTTTCGTCGTGAAGCGGGTCTTACTCCCAAGGCACAGCCCTATCCTTGCTGGGAATCGGCTGATTTTCCTAACGTAGGCCCCCTGGCAGGCCATATCATGGGTTTCTACCTCTCTGGAATGGCCATGATGTACCAGAGTACGGGTGATGAGGCTATTCTGCAACGCTTGCACTATGCTGTGGATGGTCTGCGCGAAGCCCAGGATGCAGGAGGCGATGGCTATCTGGCTGCTACGAGAATAGGTCGCCATGTATTCGAGGATGTAGCGGCAGGCAATTTCACGACCTCCAATCCGCTGATAAACGACACGTGGGAACCTGTCTATGTGATGAACAAACTCATGCTCGGACTCTATGATGTCTATACCTTATGTGGCATCAACGAGGCAAGAGAGGTTCTGATAAAGTTGGCTGACTGGTTTGGCCTCTCGGTGCTCGACAAACTGGATCACGAGGCCGTCCAGAAACTCCTCGTATGCGAACATGGCAGCATCAACGAATCTTACATCGATGTCTATAAGCTAACCCAAGACAAGAAATACCTGCGATGGGCTGAGATGCTGAACGATGAGGACATGTGGGTTCCCCTCTCCGAAGGACGCGACATTCTGCAAGGTTGGCATGCCAATACCCAGATACCCAAGTTCACGGGCTTTGTGAGCGTATATTCATGCAATGGTGATCGCCGGATGATGGATGCAGCCCTCCTGTTCTGGGATATCGTCATCAAGAACCATACATGGGTGAATGGCGGCAACAGCTGTGGCGAACATTTCTTTGACGAAGATGAATACATTCACAAGGTGGTAGCTGACGGTGGACCGGAGTCATGCAATTCTGTCAACATGATGCGCCTCACAGAGGCCCTGTATCAGCAGGATGGCAGGATGGACCGCATAGATTACTACGAGCGGGTGCTGCTCAATCATATCTTGGGTAACTTTGAACCTGAGCAGGGCATGAGTTGCTACTATACCTCGATGCGCCCAGGTCATTACCGCACCTATGCCTACCCGTATGACTGCTTCTGGTGTTGCGTGGGTACAGGACTACAGGCTCCTGCCAAACTGGCCCAGATGGTCTATGCACAGAAGAACGATACGCTGCTGGTCAATATGTTTGTGCCTACCACACTCAATTGGAAGGCTCAGGATATGGAGATAGAGCAGACCACCACCTATCCCGACGAGAATCGTTCCGTTCTGACCGTTCACAAGGGCGGTAAGGGCGTGATAGCCATCCGACGTCCCTATTGGGCAGAGAGATTCTCCGTCAAGTCAAAAGGACACAAGCAGACGAATACAGGCAATGGCTATATTGCACTCGGAGGTACATGGAAGGCAGGAGAGACGATTACCATCACCTTCACTCCCAAACTGGAAGTAAAACCCCTGAAGAAATTCGATGAATTTATGTCGATACAATACGGAGCCTACGTGATGGGATGTCGCATGGACCCACAGGGACTCACCCACGACGACTTCATCAACTTGAACAATACGGCGCTGAAAAGAATACCGCTGGAGACTGTACCCAAACTGACAGGAACCCCCGAACAGATAAAGAGATCCATCACGAAAACGAAAGCTCCACAACTCACGCTTCATTACCATCGTGATTCGACCGACATCGATCTTGTTCCCTTCTCCAGCATTCTGATGGATCGCTATGTGATCTACTTCCCTCATGAAACAGACCAAACGAATAGTCAAAAGAAGGAGGTCAGAACCGACTTTAGCCCTTCGGCAGAACAGGAGGCACACTTCGCAGGAAAAGAGACGGACCGAGTGCTGATAGCCAATGAAGAATCCGAACAAGCCCACCGAATGGAGTGCTACCGCTCGGGGACAGGAATGGACTTCGGACAGTTGTGGCGGGATGCCAGCGAGGGAGGCTTCTTCATGTATGAAATGAAATGCAGACCAGATGTACCTCTCGCTGTAGTGGTTCGCTTCCGGCAGGATGACGGCGGAGCGCGTATGTTCGATCTCCAGATAGACGGAAAGACTATCCATACCTTCAACCACAACCAGGCTATGCTGGAGGTGGAAAAACCGCTGTATTACGAGGAGATACCCATCCCGGAAGAACTCACGAAAGGCAAGCAGACGATCACCGTCAAGTTCAATGCCCACAATCACAATATGGCAGGAGGAATCTTCGACCTCCGACTGATTACCAGATAAAAAAAGACACAGTTAACTATGAAACGTCGGACATTAAGTATCCTCGTATTACTGACACTTGTATTCAACTGGCTACATGCCCATCCTATTGAACCTGACTCCATCCAGATAGAGAAGAAGAATTCCCTGTACTTCGGATGGGAGGAGGATCATCCTAAGGCTATTTCCTTGATGGGTGGTGCGCTCTATGCGAGAAGACCGCAGCTGGAGAAAATGGATGACCATAGTTGGGATGCATCCAAGAAAGCATGGCATCCGGATAGTGACAAGCCATTATTCTTCATGCTCTCGGTGGATGGCTCCGACCCCTTTTATCCCGATGAAACATCCTCCACACGCAGAAAGGATATCGAATGGGGATTGGCAGAGTCTTATCTGCCATTTCCCTGCTCAGCCTGGGTACATGACCATATCAGGGTAGAAGTGACGCATGTGGGTCGCCGTCTTCTGGACAATACGCTGAATGCAGTATATACCCGTGTGACGCTGATCAACCAGGACAACACCCCCCATCAGGTGAGTGTGGTGGTGCTGGGTGAGTCGGCTCCGGATCGCTGCTTCCCACTAAAGAAGGGGAAAGTCTCCACCGATGAAAAATCCATCACGACGGAGCAGAAGAAGTTGGCTCAGGGGAAGAGTGTTTCCTACGAATTCGTGAGTCCTGCCAATGGAGAGACCGACAAAAAGGCTATTCTGGCTCTGGGTGACTTCCAGAACCAATACAAAGCGGAGAAACAGCGACTGGATGACAAATGTGCCATGCTGACGATGCCTACTACTCTGCCCGACGAACGCTTCCTGCACCTGTGGAAAACATCGATATTCGACATGTGGAACGCCACGGTGTTGACAGATACCGACTACGAGCAACGTGGAAGTGGCGGCAATCTGTACGGGTTCTATCAGTATGACAGGGCGTTCGACCATGATGTGCCTGATATGGTGATACAGTATATCATCGAGGGTAATTGGGAAACGGCACGCCAGATTATGAAGGGTGCTACCTACAACCGCCTGAGTCAGGGTAAACTGGCGAACGAAGATTATCTGGACGCAATACCGAAATATATCGTCACCTATGCCCAATACCTGCAGTTGTCGGGGGATCGTTCTCTCTTCGACACAGAAGTGATGGCCAAACTGAAGCAATGCGCGAGAGCCATCTGCGAGATGAGGGTGTTTTCGGACGAGGCACGTGAGAAGGGCGTCTATGGATTGATACGCAAGGGAAGCACGCTGGACAATAGCCACAACACCTACACGCTCGTGGATGATTTTGCAGCCCTGCACGGCTTTACAGCCTACCGATACATCTGCGGCTACTTCGGACAGAAGGAGGAATACGAATGGGCTGACAAACAGATGAGGGAACTAACCGACTGCCTGAATAGCACCATCCGCAAATCGGTAGATGAAAGCGGTCTGGAATGGTACAATGCCTGTTTCTCTTTCGATATGGACTACAATCTTGTATCGGGACCTGGCAATTGGCTGGGGACTACCTTCATGATGCCTACTTTCCCATGGAACGCCCAATTGAAGGGCTATGACCTGGGTGGTGAGTGGTTGGATTATTTGGACAACTCGATTGCGAAATGGCTGGAGATGGCCCGCTTCTACGGAGCTCCCAAGGGCTCGGTAGGCGCATGGTGGGGCGCAAAGTATGGTGCGGCCTACAATACAGGTATGGTGATGCCGCTCTTAGCCTCAGATAAGTACAGAACCCTGATTCCCGAAAGCATAGAATGGCTCTTGGACAACCAGACAGCACCGATGATATGGGCCGAGAGTTTCCACAAGCCTGATAACAAAGGTGACTGGACACGTCCGGAGGTGGATTATGAGACATGGGCGCTGGGTTTCATCCGCCAAGCCATGCTGCAGATGTGTGCCTCGGTAAAGGCAAATGGGGATGTGATCATAGGACGTGGCATTCCCAACGAATGGATAGAGAGTGGAAAAGAGATTGCATGGGAACGCATCCATATCAACGAGGGGAAGATCATCAACCTGTCTATACAGAAGAAGGAAAATGTCATCTCGTTACGCATTGGTGGAGACACGAATCAGGGAAACTATATCATTGACTTTCCCTATTGTGTGGGGAAAATCAAGGAGGTGAATGTGGAGGGAGGCTCGCTTGTGAGCAAGGATATACTAAAGGGAAAAGTCGTAGTATCGGGCAATGCGAGCAAGATAGACATCACGCTATAAGCCCGTTGTCAATTGATTCTGTGCAGAGTGCGTAGCGAGGCTTCCACTTCGCGCAGCAAGTCTCGTTTGTCGGTAGAGGGAGAATAGACGAAGCCTTCTGCTACAAGAACTTGTCTATGGAGAGTGTCAATATGTACCAACGACACGAAGGGGCCTCCCATGGCTCCGTGACGCATTTCCCACAGACCATGTATTTCCTGTACCTGCCTGCCGCAGAGAGAGCGGATACGGCTTGTCAATACGGGATGGCCTTGTTCGCGGGTTGTCTGCATCCATTGATCGGGTTGGCTGCCTGGGATATTGTACTGCATCACAGAGTCCCTCTTCCATGCAAAATAATCGGGGGTGCGAACTTCTGTCCCTTCCCAAGGATACGTGTAGAGCACGATATTCTGATCCTTCTCATTGAGGTTGGTACCTGCCCAGAGAAAATCCTTTCCCCGTTTTGTCGCCCTAATCTGATTCGGTACATGAATGGACATGCCCATTGTTTTCTTGGCCTCGGAAAGTACCATGCTACTGAACTGCTTGCGTAACCTCCCGACCCTCATATCCAGTTGCGCATCTGATATCACATCCTGAATATCCCGACGATGGTGTGAGAGGAATTGGCGCAACTCTTCGAGAGATTTAGCCTTGACAGTAACCTCTATCTGAGGAGTAGCTATCACATCGCAACTGATGCCCATCATGGGCTTCTTCTGTTGTGGATCCAACTGTACAAAGAGTTGACTGTGCATCGTGGTGAAACGTTGCTTGTAATAGGGGGTGAGAATACGAGTCACCCTAAAAAGTGGTTCTGGCTGGGGCAACCCAGGAACGGGCTCCTCAGTCAGAACTTTCAATGTGTCAGCCAAATCGCTTTCCCATACTGCACGATCAACCACCAGAAGTAATTCGCTGGGCAATCCCTTGGAGGGAACCCGATGTGCAGTCGGCTTCTTCTCTGGCCGACAGGCAGCCAGGCAGAGGAGGACAAGAAGGAAAGCAGAGGCGTGTCTCATTCCTTGGGGAGAGGACGATAGTTGACACCCATCCTATCGAGACGCTTCAGCTGTTCGCGCAGACGTGGAAGGAAGTCATCCCATTGCTGACAATTGCGAGGTGTCCAAGCCTTCTCGGCCATAGCCAGAGCACGGGGGAATACCATGTACTGCATACGAGCCTCGGTGGGTATCCATTCACACCAGATATTGGCTTGAATACCACGGATGAGTTTCTTCTGGTTGTCATCGAGGTCGGTAGGTACGATGTCGCCATCGTATATATTACGCAATGTGTTGTCATCCTGTCCATAGTCGAAGTAGCAGAAGGAGAAGGGGCATACAACCACCTCGTTACCCATGGCCGTACTACGTTGTGTGATGTCGGGATGATCGCCACGCCACCAGCATATAGTAGCAGTCTTGGTAACGCCTCCGTCTAGAATTTCCTCCCATCCGAGGAGCTTCTTGCCATTGGCATTGAAGTATTTCTCCATTTCGCGTGTGAACCATGCCTGCAGTTCCTCCACCCCTTTCAGGTTGTTGTCCTTGATACGCTTCTGGCATTTGTCACATTTCTCCCATACGGAACGGTTCACTTCATCACCTCCTATGTGTACATATTCGTAGGGGAAGAGTTGGAATACCTCCTTATATACCTTACGGCAGAACTCCATTGTACGCTCTTGCCCCAGACAATATACGCCAGTTACATGTCCAGTACAGGAAAGCCAGGGATAGATGCGGTGGGCCATCTCGTTGTGTCCGGGCATATCAATCTCAGGTACCACGTCAAGACCACGTTGGGCAGCATAGCGTACCACATCGCGAATCTGCTCCTGTGTGTAATAGCCTCCGTATTTCTTCTCGCCATTTATCTCCTTGTAGTAGCGCGAGGGGATCTCCAGGGTGACGTCATTCTCGTTCTTGGCACGTTCTAGCAGAGGCGTGTCGATACATCCGTCATGCTCACGGAAACCACCTTGTTTAGCCAATTCGGGATAGGCTTTGATTTCTATACGCCATCCTTGACCATCGGTAAGGTGCCAGTGGAACTTACTGTATTTGTACAGCGCCATCAGATTGATGAGGCGTTTTGTCTCCTCTACAGAGTAGAAATGGCGTACAGGATCAAGCATCAGTCCTCGCCAAGCATAGTTGGGGGTATCCTGAATCTCCACGGTAGGCATGATCCATTCCACGTTATTCACAGGATGAGGGGTCTCTATCTCGGAGGGGAGCAGTTGGCGAATGCTGGCTATGGCATTGGTGATACCCTTATAGGTGGCGGCTTGTGCCTGTACACCTTCATTGGTCACAGAAAGAGTGTAACTGTCGCCCTCCATCTTACCCTTCTTGCACAGGGTAAGTGTGATAGTACCTTTTCCCTGACGCACGGGTATCTTGAATCCTGTAGCACAGGTGAGCGATTGCTGCAAATAATTGGCGGCATCACGCAACGAAGCATCCGAGTAGCCGATAGTTTGTCCGTCTTTCAGTACGAACGAACTTCCCGTTTCCTTCACCTGAGTGGGAAGGGGGATGATGTTTACTTTGGCCCAAAGAGCATTGGTCAGCGTCATGCACAGCATTAGGCTGAGAGATAGAATCTTTTTCATCTTGTTGTATGTTTTTAAATTTATTCTGCTTGTCGTGGGATTCTTAATGATTCACTGAATGAGGTTTGACGAGAATTCTCTCACCGTGTGTGTGTGATTGGTATTCGGGTGCATAGAGACATTTCAGGAGGGTGCTTCCCAATTGATAGTCACCAGGGTGGGAGATAATCCAGTCTTCCTCTACTATATATGTACCTCGTGGCATAGTATCGAAATAGTATTCCGAGCGATTGTCGGAGGTCGAACGCCAATACCCCAGCCCATTTTGATAGCCGTAGCCGGAGAGTTGACGGTCGGGTTCTGCCGTAGCAGGTCGCGGAGCCGTCAGACAAACAAATTCGTAATCTCGGTCGGCAGTTATCGTGTAACGTATGTGGATGCGGTCTCCTGTTTGAGGGGATTTGACACTCAGGTCGCGTCGTACATTCAGTCCCTGATAGTCGGCTATCACACTATCCATTGGCATCAGGCAGGTGGCATACACAGTTCCCCAGGAAGTACCTGCGGAATGCTTCACTACCTTCAGTTCGCGAGGTCGTATTACAGGGATGCTGTCGCGCAGATACCCCACGGACGAGGTTGGGGTGCTCAACTTCGTCTGCCGCTGTGTGTCGGAGAGAGTAAGCACATCTGTTGTCTTGTCCGTAAGTGGTTCCATTCCCTTCTGTAGCAAGGCATATACTGCATTGGCTGTAATGGACGGATGTGACCATTGCTGGGCGCGTTTCTGTTGCAGTAGCCATTCGCTCATCTGATTGTATAAGGTGGTGTCTTGAGGCATGGTCGAGCGTATAGCTTCCATAGTCAGGATATGCCTCTCCAATTTACGGTCGATACTGGTAAAACTTCCGCTATGATAGGCTAAATAAGCTCCATCAGAATGATTTATCAGAGTGAGAAGGGGTTCCATCCATTCGAGTGCCTCTTTCTTCTGCCCGCTTTGCATGAGCACGAGAGCAGACAAAGCCAGTCGTTCGGGATCATCTTTCAGGGAGCCCTTTCCCATGTGTTTCATCAGGGATTCCATATCCTTTGTGTATTCTGAGTCGGGCTGGAATCCACTTTGTTCCAATATATAGAGGGTACGCAGGGTGAAGAGGCTGAGGGTGGAAGTTTTTTCCTTGTGTAGTCGGTCGGCTTCCTTGTGCAGTTCTTTTGCCAGACACAGACAGGCTTTCCTCAGGATGTCCTCGGCAATCGTGGTAGTCTCGTCCATCCGTTTTCCCTCGGTCAGTTTCTTTAGCCGTGTGAGCAGATAAGCTACTTCGCAGGTCTGATAGACATTACCTCGTAGCGAGGGGAACCATGCGATGGAGCCATCTTCGTATTGTAGTTGGCGTAGCGAAGAGATGAGCGACATTCGGTAGTCGATAGAGCTTGCTTTTCCGTATTTCAAGGAATCTATCAGTTCCTTCGCCTCGGGGATGCGGTCGAGTAGATAGGTCGTCAGCGTCGTTGCATAATAGGCTGATGCCAGGCTTAGCACATCCTGTCGTGCTGGTATGAAGAGAGATGGCAGAGACTTGACTGCCAGCCAAGTGGGACGTGTCGTATATTCCACGGTCAGATTTCGATGGGTGGCTACTTTGCTATCCTTTGCAAAGAGGTCCGAGAGCGGAATATGGGTAGTCTGAGGCTTGCTCAAAGAGAAGGCCCTTGTCTCCGTCACCCATTCTTCATCGGACAAGATAGGGAGACTGCGTTGTTCTCCATCGGAGGAGTCTGTACCCTGAGCCACCCAACGCACGATGAGTTCGTCGCACGAAAGGAGTTGGGAAGGTATCTCGAACGTATAGGTGGTATCGGCTTTAGATGACAAGTTGAATTGTACCTTTTTCGTAAACAAGGTTTTTTCTGATGCTCCATCCTGCAGACTGATTATGGCAGTCCCCGTTTGCATACACTCGGAAAGTGAACGGATGCTGGCAGTAAGGGTACTCTTGTCTCCTCTACGCAAGAAGCGTGGCAGGTACAATTCTGCCATCAGCTCTTTCTGTGCCACAATAGTCTCGTCGATATTGACCGATTGCAGGTCTTTCGTATGAGCGAAACCTGTCAGATGCCATTGAGTGAGACTTTCAGGCAGAGTGAAGCGGATGCTCACCTGTCCTTGTGCATCGGTACGCAGACATGGACGGAAGAAAGCCAATTCATTCAGATTGGTACGAATTCCCTCCAAAGGAATTTCCTCTTCTTCTATTCCTTCGTTCAGGTTGTCCATTTCCGCCCTGACTTCCGTATCGAGACCCGCTATCGCACCTGTCAATTGCTGGGGCGATGCAGCCATCATGGGTACTGTTTCCTGTAACATCATGGGGGAAGTGACCATATTCGTCAGTTGCATACGACTCTTCTTCATGCCTCTGGTTACTCCCATTCCGTTTGTAATCATCTGTGGGTCGAAGAGGAGAGGATTCAACTGGCTGAATGCCATTTCGTGCGTCTTGCGCAGGCGTGGATTCATGGTGACACACATCTCGTCGTGGTATCTCCTGGGAGATACGGTTGATATATAGGGGATGCGGTAGTCTCTGTACAACGAAAAATGTATTTGATGGGAGGAGAGTGCATCCAGCGAAGCATCATATAGGCTCAACATCAGGTTGGCATGTGCAGGGCTGCCGTCGGAATGCCTGAGTGTAAGGCTCCATTCTTCCTGTTGCGAGGGTTGTAAATGGTCTCGGAAAGTATCCCAATGCATTTTCAGTTGCGTGTCGGGCATCTCCTGCAGGAATGTCTTCGTCAGAGAGTGCAGCTTCCCATCGTGATAGAGTGAGGCTGTGAAGAACATTCCATGACCCTCTGTCTCACGATAGGGGAGCGTCCATGTGATGAGGCTGTCGCTCAGATGCACGAGTGTATCGAGTATGGTTTCTTCCTGCGAGAGCAAGGTGCAATAGAGCCAGGCATCGGACAGGGGACTGCCTATCTGTAGCATGGCAGGACGTTCCTCGCTGATGGTGTCGCATGGCGTGTAGAGCCACAGCGGTTCATCCCCCACAGGCCGTGTATCATTCATGGATAGTAGTTTCACGTCACCCTCCCAGGAAGCCGTGTCGCCTTTCACCTCAGCTGTGGCACGCACGTGATACTCCCCCGAGGAAAGTCCTGCCAATTCTTCTGGCAAGGTGGGCTTTCCCGCTTTTCCGGCGAATGAAAGTAACGTCTTTTCCCCTTGTTGTATCTGATATAGAATTTCTCCCTCTACGGGTTGGAAGGTGCGTGAGTAGAGTGTCAATGTCCAAGGTGACAACTTGTCCCTATTGTTGTACTTGGGTAGGCTTCCTTGCAGTCGCAAGGGAGTGGTGCATACGGGCATACTCTTTTCTCCCTGTTGTGTCTCTCCCTGCTTGTCCAATACATCTACATTCACCCGTAGCATCATGCCACGATGGAGTGCCGAGGCATCCTCCAATGCCGGAATGCGTATCTCGAAACGTCCGTCCTGATCAGTCCACAGCGTGTCCAAGGCAATGGGAGCAGGGATGCGATTGTGGTAGGGAAACAGGAAATGGCTACTCCAGCGTATCTTACCTGTCACGCGTCCTCCTGCGACAGGTACATCGGCATACGTCATGGCACGCCCCTTCAGTATGATGTTCTCACCCACGGCTTCACTATCAGGCTCCAATTCTACGTAGAAGGTCGGCCTTCGGTATTCTTCCACCCGTATCTGTCGGAAAATGTCTCCCACCTGAATCTGATACGTGCCGGGGGTGGCGTTCTCCGATAGTGTGAGAGAATCCTGCCATACGCCTAAGGTGTCGGAATGTAGCGTGTGTCGTGCTATCTCCTTCCGCTTACAGTCTCTCCATGTCACTTGGTATTCCCTGGACGCTACTACATGAGCATCCCATCCCTTCTGTTTGTAGGCCACTCCTCCTATGTAGATGGTTTGTCCAGGCCGATAGATGCTCCTGTCTGTATAGACGTGCAATTTCTCCGTCTCTTCTTTTTCGGGATTGTTGTTCATTCCCGAACTCCAGAACCATTCTTGCATCGGGCATTCGTCCCCGGGGCGGGATAGATGTACCTTGAACCTCGAAACATCGGTATGCTTTACATATTCCACGATTCCCCTCCGATTGGTTTCCGCCTTCGTCAGCAGAATACATTCCTCCTCATCGCGTGCCCTTCTGTTTGCCTCCTTGTACAGCTCTACTGTCACTCCCTCTTGCGGAGCTCCTGTCTTTCTGTCTATGACGATGATGCGCATCAGGTTTCCTGGGAGTTCGGTGTGCAGAAAGGCCAATCGTGATGTCCTGAACACATAGATACCAGGCTTTGCCTTTTTCTCCAGTTTGGCATTGGTTTTCCCTCCCATCACCATAGCATAGATACCACAGTCGGGCGTGGTGCAGCATATCGTGTCCTTCCATTCCTCCTCGGCAGGATGAGGTGCAAGTTCCTCTTTCCAAGTACGTAATTTCTCCCCTTTCCTCTTCACCTGTCCCCACAGATCATTCTCATAATCCTCCTCGAAGTCGGCGGGCAAACGATAGAGTGTGAGCGACAGGCCTTGCATGTGGCGGATGCGTAAAGGTATCCTTGTTTTGTTGTTGGGATAGAGTATTTCCTCCACATCCCCGCATAAAATAGGCGTTTTCAGGGTAGTCAGTCGATTCTTTATCTCAGCTCTCTGCCTGCAATGCGGATAGAGGGAAAGTGCCTCTTCCAACCATGTTTTCCTGTTCTTCTCATCCTGATCCGCCAATGCCATATAGATCAGGGCACAAGCGTCTTCCTCGCGATATTCCTCTTTCAGACGTAGCAGACTCTCCATCCGTGTACTGTCCCACTCCGCCTGATTCAGAGAGTCCAGGGCAATCCGTAGGCTCGCCTCGCCCAGGCCGTCCTCGCGATAGAGGGAGATGATGCTTTCATGGGAAGGGATCCTCT
The DNA here is from genome assembly GCA_002314945.1 of Prevotellaceae bacterium UBA1743. Taxonomy (GTDB): domain Bacteria; phylum Bacteroidota; class Bacteroidia; order Bacteroidales; family Bacteroidaceae; genus Physcousia. The sequence goes on along the minus strand of DCHV01000026.1, from coordinate 8,427 downwards.
CTCCAGTAGATACATCCTGACAATAGGTTTTCCAGATGACAGAGAGCATATCTCCTCCATACACCTTCTCGTCCTTACCCCTCTGTACCAGAGGAAACCATGCTGCACTCTTCTCGGCATGGAGAAGGTATGCATGACGAAGGGATTGTTGATAGAGTCGTGTGGCATGTTGCATGTATTCCTCGCCCGACCATTCCTGTATGCTATCAGGGTGGCTCGGAGTATCGCGGTGCCAGCTCTGCGAACGGTAGGTGTTTATCGTCAGCAGATGTGCCAAGGTGGCTTGGTAGATGGCTTTCGAGGTTGTGTCCTCCTGTTGGAGGATAGCCTCTTTGAGCAGTTTTACATCGTTGAAGAAACTGTCAGGAGTCACCGTCTCGCGCAGTTGACTCTCGCTGAGCAACTGTACCAGATGTCGAGCCCTTGATGTACCAGCCCATAAACAGAGGGTGAGGGCTGTGCTCAAGAGAAATGCAATACTGCGCGAGGATGACATACGTTTATTTTGTAGGGATGGCTTCCAGTAGGGCTTTCAGGAAAGTCCAGAACTTGCCTACAGTAGGGATGAGGCAACGTTCGTTGGGTGTGTGAGGGGAACGTAGGGTGGGGCCAAAGCTGACCATGTCCATACCTGGATAAACGCTCCCGATGATGCTGCATTCCAGTCCTGCATGTACCACCTGTATCACGGCCTCTTCGTCGAAGATTTCCTTATACACCTGAGCCATGGTACGAACGATGGGACTGTCCATATTGGGTTGCCATGCACCATAGCCACCTCCGAACTCTACTTTCATGCCCGCCATGCCGAAACAACTTTCCTGCATCTCCTGTACATATTCCAGCATCGTCTCGCTGCTACTGCGGGCCAGAATCAGGAAGTCAGCCTTGCCGCTCTCTATACTCACGATGCCTAAGTTGCTACTTGTCTCCACGATATTGGGGATGCTCGGTATGTTGCGCAATACGCCATCGTGACATGCCATCAAGGCGCTCACCAAGTTGTCCTGAATTTCCTGGGGTACTTCTCCCGCAGGCATTTCCGTTTCCTCTACCGTCAGTTGGAGATCATTCTCTATTCCCTTCAGTTCGTCTTGGAATACTTGCTGACAGTATTCGGCCAGTTCCTTTAGATCCTCCAGATTCTCCTTGGGGATTGTCAGCACCACCTGAGCGGTACGCGGGATGGCATTGCGCATGTTGCCGCCATGCCAACTGGCCAAGCGTGCCTCGTCGTCGGCAATGGCTTGTCGTACGAAGCGTGCCATCAGTTTGTTGGCATTGCCCCTTCCCTCGTTGATCTCCAGCCCGCTATGGCCGCCCCTCAGATTCTTTAGGGTGATACGTAGGGCGATGTCCCCTTCCTCGGGTTCCACATCCTTGTATTGCATCGAGGCGCTGATATTGATGCCTCCAGCCGAACCAATGGTGAATTCACCTAAAGTCTCGTGATCCAGATTGAGTAGGATGCGTCCTTGGCAGGTGTCGGGCGACAGATGGTTGACACCATACATGCAAGTCTCTTCGTCGGCTGTGATCAGGGCTTCCAAGGGGCCATGTTTCAAGTCTGTGCTTTCCATTACTGCCATGATGGCTGCTACTCCCATTCCGTCATCGCTGCCCAAGGTCGTCCCCTTTGCCTTCACCCATTCTCCGTCGATGTAGGTCTCTATTGGATCTGTCTCGAAGTTGTGGTTACTATTGTCCTCCTTCTGTGGTACCATATCCATGTGAGCCTGTAGCAAGGCGATGGCACGATTCTCCATGCCAGGAGTTGCGGGCTTGCGCATGACGATATTCTCTCCCCCGTCCTTGAATGCCTCTATGCCATGTTCCTTGGCCCAATCCAAAAGGAACTGCTGTATCTTCTCTAAATGTCCGCTGGGACGTGGCACTTGGGTGAGCAGGTAGAAATTCTTCCACACGATTTGGGGATCTAATGTCGCAATTGTATTGTTCATGATGTGATGTTTGTTAATCGGTAACTGATTTTTTTATTTGTTTTGCCGTTATTTGGACTAATTTTAGGCAAAAATACGAAATAAATTGTAACTTTGCACACAGTAAACCTATTTTTTATCAGAATTTAAGTATTAGAGAAATGAAGAAAATTATCATTTTGTTGGTTCTCGCCCTCAGTTTGCCGACGATGGCCAAGGAGAAAGTCAAGGATTCCAAGACTACTTACGCTCAGGAAGCCTTGCAACCCTTTGTGGATAGTGGCCGCTTGGCTGGAGCTGTCAGTATTTTTTACAAGCAGGGCGTACAAGAGACTTGCTGTATCGGATATGCCGATGTAGCTGCCAAGCGACGCATCACGGTCAATGATGTGTACATGCAATGCTCCCAGACAAAGGGATTCTGTGGTGTAACCATTGCCAAGTTGGTGGAGCAGGGGAAGATTTCCCTCGACGATCCTGTATCGAAGTACCTGCCCGAGTTCAAGGAACTGTGGGTGCTCGATGGTGAAAAGGATGGCGTGAAGACACTTCACAAGGCCCAGAACGTGCTCACCGTGCGTATGTGCCTCAATCACACAGGTGGATTCCCATTCGAAATCAGCGCAAAGCGTAGTGATGTACGTGGTGGTGGATGGAGTGGTGGTGCACCCCTTCGTCAGGTTGCATCCATCGCAGCAGCTTCCCCCATCATGTTCGAACCAGGTACCAAGGAGTCCTATTCCAATACCGGTATCGATATAGGTGCTGCCGTAGTAGAGGCTGTCACAGGCATGAAGTGGGAGAATTACCTCAAGCAGGAAGTGTTGGATCCTCTCGGCATGAAATCTTCTTGGTTCTGGCCCACCGACAAGCAGTTGAAGAAGAAAATCGAGATTTACGACACCAGCGACAATGCTCCCGCTAAATGGCGTGAGGAATGCGACTGGCAGCAGCGTCCCTACAACGACTCTCATGTCTTTGCTTCGGCAGGAGCTGGTCTGTGGACAACAGCAGCCGATCAGATCAAGTTCTACAAGATGCTCATGAACCTTGGAATGGGCGACAATGGCGTGCGTATCCTCAAGGAGGAAACAGTTAAATCCATCCTCGCTGTCTCCACTCGTCCAGAGGGTATGTCAGGTTATTCTTTAGGTTTGTCTGCTCCCGTGAAGGATGACGAGAACCAGTGGTTCGGTCATGGAGGTGCATGGGGTACCAATTGCATGGTCAACTGGCACAAGAAGGAACTCCGCCTATGGGCTATTCAGAAGTGCGGTCCCAGTCCTTGGGATGGTGCATGGATGCAGGCATCCGAGAAGTTCTTCTCACAGCCCATCGACAACGAGGGCGTGAATGCTTATACAGGCAGAACAAAGGAATAAACATTTTCTGCAAGAATAACAAGAAAAAGGGGACGTGTTTCGTACACGCCCCCTTTTCTTGCTTCATTACTTCATTACTTCATTATCTCTTTACACGATAGAGTTGCCAGGAGTTGATCAGGTTGTGCCAGATACTGTAGAAACCGCCTACGACCGAACTGATAGGATTCAAGAAGACAAGGCCCATCCAAATGGCAAAGACCGTGTTCTTCTGTCCGAAAGCCTGACCTGCCGTGATAGCTGAACGCTCTGCTGATGAAAGTCCAATTCCTTCGGGGGATGCTTCGCAAGGCTGCTGCCAGCGTACACCAACCTTTCTGCCCAAGTAAAACTGTATCACGCATATTACTGCACTAATCAGAGCGAGGCACAGGAGCGTGGAGAGCGCAATAGAGTTGACCAGGAGCGTGTGTACACTCACCATGATGGCCAAAGGCAGGGCGACAAGCCACAGATAGAAGGGGAGGTCGCTCACCGAGAGCATCCGCTGAGCCAATCGCCAGGCATAGTGGCGCAGGAGGATAGCCAATAGTAGCGGGCAGAGAAGCAGAGGGAAAACCTTGCCCATAATGAGGGCCGACTCTGTCAGAAATCCCATCCCTGGATGAGGATCCACCAATGTCAGGAATGCAGGAGAGAGCAGAGCCACCATCAGATTGCAGAGCACCATGTAAGTGACGATACCGCTGATGGAGCCCCCCAATTTCCTTACAATCACAGCCGAAGCCGTTGCGGTAGGGCAGACGAAGCAAAGCATGGCTCCCTCGGCCAGAAGTTTTAGCGTAGGCAGCCCCAGATAATCGCATAGCAGAGCCACCATCGAACAGAGTATGAAGAAAGAAGCCTGCACGAAGAGAAGTACCAGATGCCATCGGTGGGGTCTCAGGTCGTGGGGCGACACCCTGAGAAACGAGAGGAACAGCATCAAGAACAGGAGTGTCGGCTGTACAAAGTGAGAAATGACATAGTAGAACTGTCCCAATGTCTTAGCATCCGTGATACATTGGTCAAAGAGAATACCCAACAAGATGCCAGCGACAATGGCAATAGGCAGTTTCCAAGTGCGGAAGGTACGTTGTAGGGATGTCAGGTTCATCAGCGAAACATCTATTTTTCTGCGTGCAAAGGTACGACTTTTTCCCGAGATTGTATATGGAACTTTTATTTGTTGGCTACGTTGTTCTTTATGCCTGTGGCCGTTTTGTAACCTCCATCCTTGTTCTGGACGACGGTGCCTTGTTCGGTATTCAGCACGGGATAGGCATCCTCGCCCAGATTTTGGTACCATACAACGTTCTGCTGATCGCCGTTCAGCTTGTAACAGAGTTCACCTGTGGAAGCCCAATTGACTGCATTCTCACCATCGTAACAATTCTGAATGATATGATTGTCACCGGGGTATGCTATCTTTCCGTAGGTGGTATAGCTGTTGTAAACGGATCCACCCTCATTGATCAGTCCAAACATGCCCTCTCCGTTCGATGATTCATGGCTACAAACACATTCTTCCATGTGGATGTCGCCCGTGGTGAAGCAGTTCGTGACCGTGGAATTGCCCGCACAACAACCTGCCAACACGCCGGCACGGAGTGCGGAAGCATTCTTGATTGTGGCATTCACGATGCCTAAGTTCTTGATGGTGGCACCACTCAGACGACCGAACAAGCCAGTTTCAGCCCCTGTCACATCCTTTTCGATACGGAGGTTGTGGATGATGTGACCCTGGCCGTCGAATGTCCCTCCATAGTGCAATATCGGCCCTTGTGGCCAAACCAAGGTGCCAATGGGAGGGATGTAGCTGATGCCGCTCATGTCGATGTCGGCTGTCAGGACGGCATTGGCACAATGTTCTCCAGAATTGACAAGCTTGGCAAAGTCTGCCAGGTCCTGAGCTGTGCTGATCTGATACACGCCATCTGATTGACGGATGTAACTCACATAGCCGTTATAGGTGCTCTGGAAGAAACTGATGTTGCTGATGACTGGGCAGGCCTTGGCTTGGAAGCTGACACGCATCGCACGGGCTTGGAAATCGGGGAAGCGGACGAGTTTCTTGTACCCGATGTTGGTGCCCGAAGCCACTTGTTGCCATTGTCCGTATTCATCCTGTGCTTCTATCTGGAATGAGGAAACGCGCTGCCCCAGGGGAATGTATTCCTGTATCATGGCACGGTTCACGGTCGTACACTCCTTGAAGGTGTAGGTGACTGATGCCTCCTTCACTTCATCATCCGTAGCCCAATAGGTGTCCTTCTTTCCGTCGGTGGCTTTCTTGGGGCTGTATGCCCTGTCTTCGCCTCGTGTGTTGCTTGCCTCGGCCTTGGCTATCTGCTTGTTCAGACAGTTGCCAAACTCTTCCTTGAGTGCCTTGCCCAAGCCTTCGAGCGATTGCAGGTCCTCCTCGTTGAAGAGGCCCTTCTTGTTGGGAGGGATGTTCAGAATCAGGTTGGCACCTCGACCGATAGACGAATAATAGATGTCCAAGAGGTTATCTACGCTCCTTACCTTGTCGTCCTCGCTCTCGTGGTAGAACCATCCGGGACGGATGGACACATCCACCTCGGCAGGGATCCACACTTCCTTGTCCGTCTCCTTGCACCCATAGAACTCATATTTCGAGGTATCCGTATTGGGTTGTGCGCACCACCAGGGCTCGTCGATATAGCCACTCTCATTGCCACACCAGCGCACGTCACCGCCGAAGATGCAGGCTTCGGGCTGCAACTCACGAATCACCATGTTGGTAGTTCCCCATTGGTAGTAGTCGCCCTGGATGCGTCTTTCTTCACACAGGCCACCGTAGTAGCCGTCGCCTCCGTTGGCGCCATCCTCCCACACCTCGAATACATCACCATAACGCGTAAGGAGTTCACGTAACTGTCCACGGTAATATTCCACATACTCAGGGCTGCCATAGCGCAAGTCATGACGATCCCAGGGGGAGAGATAGACTCCGAACTTCAGTCCGTATTTCTTGGCTGCGCGTGCCACATCACCCACCATGTCGCCTTTCCCATCCCTCCATTGACAGTTCTTCACCGAGTAATCGGTCAGATCGCTGGGCCACAGGCAGAATCCGTCGTGATGCTTGCATGTGAGCACGACGCCCTTCATGCCTGCTCCCTTCACCGCCTCCATCCATTGGTCAGGATCAAAATCCGTGGGATTGAAGATGTTGGGGTCGGCATCTCCATAGCCCCATTCCAGGTCGTTGAAGGTGTTGGTGGTAATGCACAGGAACGCATAGAACTCTGTCTCGTGCCATTTCATCTGCCGCTCGGTAGGCACAGGGCCGAAGGCAACTGGGGGATCCACCTTGGAACACATCGTCAAGGGGAAACACATCAGGATTAACAAGATCTTTTTCAAAATTTTCATAAGCTATATTTATTTCTTCAATATCACCCAAGGGCTTTTGTTGTCTTTATTCTCTTTTTCTATAAAACCATTCTTGCGCAACACAGAAATTTCCGTAGAAGTAGTACGTACACTTATATGCAAGGCTTCTGCAATCTGCTTTGCAGAAGTACCGCAATTCTCTATTATCAGATGAAGAATATCTTGCTGTCTATCGGTAAGTTGAGTGCTGTAATCAGTTGCGCAATATCCCGTTGCAGAAGTCCCTTTCTTGAAGACAATCGTCACATATCCTTGCTCTGTAACATAGTACGGTTCTGGCACATATAGTTTGTTGTAGGGCATAATACTTATAACGATTCAAATTTCTAACCTATTTCAAGAAAGATGTCAGTTTGCTATTCAATTGATTAACCACATATTTGTGTGGTATTTTCTCTTGTTCAAGTCGAAGATTGTTGGATTTGATATATTCATATAGTATTGTTTCTTCAGGGGTAAGATACAATCCAACTGATACATTACTTGGCGTACCTTTATCCCCCTCGTTGAAATAGTCAAATGTCTTTCGATCCATTAAAAGACTTTGAGTTTGAGGATAATATCCACGGAATTGCGAGAGGATTTCAAAACCTTGTGCATCAAGATCACCCCAATAGTAGATTTCTGATGATTGGAGCATTGCTGAATCCTTTAGGTCAGTAACAGCATATCCATGCCCCCAGATGACAATGCTATCAGCTATACGAGGAAAGGTGAGGAAGTTAACCTTATTCTCTACCACAAAAACCTTTTGTAAAGGCAAATCCAATCTGCAAAACTGACTCCGAGTAAATGTCAAATCATCTACTCCAGTAAAATATTTATCTGCAAACTTACGATCTATTAAGCGCATTCTAACCATCGGCTCTTCATAACGTAAGCCAAAACGTTTCTCAAATTTCGTCTCATCAGCTAAAACGTCCTCTGCAATCACAATATCCAACAGTTCTTTAAGTATGGTCATGTTCTGTTCTATGAACTTGGTATGTACCTCAATAGGTAATTCACGAATATACAACTGCGGTTGTGGGGTCGCTTCGAAATACCGAATAACCTTCAGCAAATCTTCCCACACACCTGCATTCTCAACCACCTTCAACGGGTATTTCTCCACCCAAGGTTTCAACGAAGGGTACTCCCCCAAAATCAAAGAGCAATCCTTTCGAAATTGCAGCACTTCAGCTTCCTTTCGTAGAAAGCGTTCAAAGTCCACTGCCAAATTAAACAACACCCTTGAAGGTAAGTCTTGCTCACCAAGCATCTTTGTCTTCACCGTCTTCCATTCGATTGTATAACCATATCCCTTTACCTCCTTCGACAAAGAGCGTATGTCATGCATCTCACGCTGATAATCACTCATAGAGCCACTAGCCTTCTTGTCACAAGGAATAACAATGGGCTCAAATGTATCTCCTGCAACTACGGAACGCAAATAATCTAGATACTTGCGTTCTGCTTTCGTTCTAATCTCCTTAGCTGTTATCATGACTCCATGCTCCTTTCTCGCTCGGCCTTAAACTCATTGATAGGCATGTTGTAGAGAATTGATCGATCACCCTTACGCTCCACATAATGTACAAAAGAGATGTCATTCTCCACTATATGAATATTATCGCTCGGAGTCACCACAAGTAGTTGAAGGTGTAACTGTTTACAGAGCGAGATCAAGTAGCGAGCCTTATCCTCGTCCTGTGCGCGGAAGGCTT
>DCHV01000014.1:2724-17163 GCA_002314945.1 Prevotellaceae bacterium UBA1743 | reverse complement strand
AGTCGCTTCCCTACGAGAAGACCGGGGAAAAGGGTAAGGTACTTGCATGGCTTCCTATGGTGGGCACCAGCAATGTGCTGGAGTGCCAGAGTGGTGGCAAGACGGTAACCTCCGAACGAGTGATAGCCCCCATCTCCTCCGAATGGGGCTTCTTTCAGCAGGGAGAGATACACCTGCTGCAGGCCACGCATCAGGACATTGCATGGATGGACACCCCCGAATACTGCAGGAATGAGCGTGTCCACGACATCGTGGTCCCAGCCCTAGAGATGATGAAGGAAGACCCCGATTTCACCTTCGAGATGGAGCAGACGCTGAATCTGATGGAGTTCCTTGAGGTGTTCCCTGAGCGTAAGGACGAACTCATCCAGCGCTACAAGGAAGGGCGTTTTCATTGGGGTGCCACCTACAACCAGCCTTACGAAGGACTTTCCTCGGGAGAGCAGTTGGTACGTCAGGCCTACTACGGACGTAAGTGGATCATGGAGAACCTCCCTGGTTGCGACGATCAGACGGCCTCCAACATGGATGTGCCAGGTCGTACCATGCAGATGCCTCAGATACTTACCAAGTGCGGAATCAAGAACCTCTTCATCTCCCGTCACCGAGAGGGGTTGTACGATTGGAACAGCCCCGATGGCACCAGTGTCCTCACATGGTCCTTGGGACATTACGGATGGGAAAAGTTTGTGTGGCATTTCTTCGACGCAGGCGTTCTGCAGGCCTTCGGCAAGGTACACGACCGAGTACGTCTGTGGGACGACTATTATACCCGTCACCACCTGCCTCCCCATTATGCCGTACTTATGAGTAGTGATGCCTCCAAACCCGATTCTTATTCCGCCCTCATCCGGGAGTGGAATCAGATAGCCTCCCTCTCCGAGGTACCCCTCCCCCGACTCAAATACTCCACTACCGAAGCATACCTGGAGGCCATCGATACCCCCGATTCGCAGAGAGAGAAGATCAGTGGGGAGCGAACCAACCTATGGCTCTATATTCATGGCCCCGCTCATTACGAGCAGACATTGGACAAGCGCAAGGCAGCCATCCTGCTCCCTGCAGCTGAGTTCTTCTCTTCCGTGGCATGGCTTTCGGGTAGCGAATACCCCACCTCACGCCTCGACAGAGGATGGATGGCATCCATCTATCCCGACCACGGATTGGGAGGCAAGCATGGCGAGATAACCGACTCCATCTTCGGTGACTCGTTGGCAATAGGCCGTTTTGTAGGCGAGAGTGTACTTGGCGAGGCCACCCGCGCCATCGCATCCCAGGTAAAGGGAAAGAAGGGAGATGTTATCCTCTTCAACGACCTCTCATGGACACGAACTTCGATGGCCGAGGTACAGGTCAAGGACGCCAGGGTCAAGGTACAGGATGCCGAGGGAAAGATACTCCCCTCCCAGATCGCGGTCAGGGGCGATTCCACCTTTGTACGCTTCTTTGCCCAGGTACCCGCCTTGGGTTATGCACGTTTCACCCTCCTTCCTTCCCGTTCGCGCGAGGCAGGGGAGGTGCCATCCGAGGTCCAGTACGGTTCCAACTACTATTCCAACCGCTTCTACGACATCACCTTTGGCCAGGGAGGTATTGTACGCCTTTTCGACAAAGAGGCAGGCAAGGATATCATGGCCCAGGAGAAATATGCCTTTGGCGATGTGATAGAAGTTGATTATCGGGCCAATGGAGCGGGAGAGCAGACACGCATCCCCGACTTGTCGATGCAGTTCGGACAACTCAGGACATTGAGCCGTCATCCCTCCGATTGGCAGGTAGTAGAGGAAGGTCCCCTCTACGTCACGTTCCAGAACATAGTACCCGAGTCACAGGCCACCTTTGTGCAGCGCGTCACCCTCTATCACTATGTCAAGAAGATGGATTTCGATGTACGTATGCAAGACTTCACAGGAGCCCACAATCTCCAGTATCGCATCCTCTTCCCCCTCAACATGAAGACAGCCACCAGCGACATCTGTTACGAAGTGCCCATGGCCGTTTCTCATGTAGGAAAGGACGAACTGAAGATGATTCCGGGAGGATGGAGTGCACAGGGTACCTACATCCATCATCCTTCCGACTCCCATCCGCGTGAGATGCTCAATTTCCTTTCCGCCAATGGCAACGGCCTCGGTGTGACCATGTCGTCTTGTGTGGCAGTGTGTGATTGGATAGACCCCGCTGTGGAAGTCTCCGACTATCCCGTGTTGCAGGGCATCCTCCTCTCCTCCCACAAGAGTTGTCATGGCAAAGGTAACTGGTACCATCAGACCGGTACCCATGACTTCCACTTCTCCCTTTCCTCCCATTCCCAGGGATGGCAGAACGGGCAGGCACAGGCTATTCAGGAGAACCACCCCTTCCATGTCGTATGCAAGGAGCAGAAGGGAGGAACGCTACCAGCCACGCATAGCTATCTGGAGATATCCGATCCCCTCGTCCACCTCTCCACATTCAAGAAAGCCGATCACGAGGATGCCCTCGTGCTGCGTATCGTAGAGATGGAAGGTCGCGACAAGGACATCACCATCCGTCTCCCCCGAGCCATCCAATCTGCAGTACGCTGCAATATGATAGAGGAAGACACCGACCAGAAGATCTCCTTCACCGACGATGTCCTTCACCTGCATATCGGGCATCACGCCATCGAAACGATCAAGGTAAGGTAAAGAGGTTCAAATATGGCATATTCTTTCCATCTAATCTTCGGTGGATTGGTGATTTGCACCCGTTAGATGGACAAACAAAGAGAACGGCAGCGTCCCTTCATCGTACGCTGCCGTTCTCTCTTATTCTGACGCGGTGGCTCATTCACCACCTGTCAGTTGTTCACTTTACCATGACTTTCTTTCCATCCACGATGTTCAGACCCTTCTGCAAGCGCTGCAGCTTCTGTCCTGCGATGTTGTAGATTCCCTTGATGAGAGGAGTCTCGCGCTGGATGTCCTTGATGGCTGTTGTCGTGCCATAGAGCTGGATTTCGGCTGCGTGCCAGAAGGTGCGGTAGCCATTGGAACCATAGCAGTTGGAAGCAGCGAAGCGCAGATACTTCACACCCTGCACGCTAAAGTCGGCTGTCACCACGGTGCCCTGTCCCTTGAAGGGAGTGTCGAGCTTGGTGATTTCGGTGAATTCAATACCATCCTGGCTTCCCCATACGATCATCTCGGTGGGATGGTCGTTACCGGAGGCGCGACGTTGCATGTAGAGGGTAAGGTTGCCGGTATATTCTTCGTCGAGTCTTACCTGTACATAATGGTACGTGTCGGTACATTCGTTATGATAGTCGGAATGCCAGTGGGTGGTGGCATCACCATCGATGAGGTACTCGATGTGCTGACCCTCTTCGCTGTCACTGGCATTGCTGCTCAACTGCTCTGCAGAGTAGATGAGGGCAGCCATTCCAGGATTGGGGTTCTCGTTGGTGTAGGTACCCTCGTAAGAATAAACGATACCATGTGTGGGATCCAGTACGGGGTATCCGTCGGAGCCGAGTGTCTGGAACCACTTGGGAGAGAAGGTGTTTCCTGTGTTCAGTTCATAGCAGAGGGCACCACTCTCGAGCATTCCTTCCTGGATGACATTCACGCCACTGCCAGTACCATTCTGATTGCTCAGGTTGAGCCAGCAATTGCTGTAGATACCATTGCGGCAGAAAGGCTGGTCACCGTCGCAACCGCTGATTTCAGCGATGGACCAACAGTTGGTCACTTCGCCCTTTCCACCCATCCAACCGGAGATGGTGGCACTCTCGCGTGCACCCTGCACTTTGCCTGTGGCATAGCAGTTGACGATGTGCACGGTGGCCGAACTGCTCATGCAGCAGCCGAAGATGGCAGCCGAGTTCTGTGCCGAACCGATGACGGTACCTTCGTTGCCCAAGTTGGTCAGATAAATTTGGCCGTCGGCAGCCACTGACTCACCCACGAGACCACAGAATGCAGCACCCTTGATGGTACAGGTAGCATCGAGCACGAGGTTGGAAATCTTACAGCCAGGACCTACCACGCCAAAGAGACCACCGAAGTTGGCGTCGCCACGATCTACGTAGAGGTTGCTGATGCGGTGACCCTGACCATCAAACTGTCCTGCGAAATAGACGCTCTCGTCCATGCCGATGGGAACATACTTGAAGTCCTTGAGGTCGAGGTCGGTAGTGAGCACACCATTGATGGAGCGCGAGCCACCGTTCACTTTGGAGGCGAACCAACGGAGGTTGGCAGGCTTGGCTATCTGGTAAACTCCATCCACTTCAGCGGGACGTTCGCCATATTGTGCTACGAAGTAGGGGTTGTTCTCGATGTTGTAAGCGATGGCAGCAGCCTCTGCTGTGGAGAAGGTGCCTTCTGCCAGGCCTTCCCATGTGAGTCGGATGGCTTCCATTTCGGCATCATATACCTCCTGCGTGATGAGGCTGTCGGTCATGCAATCCACGATTATGCCCTCGTACTGGTCATTCATGATGGAAGCCTCACGGTAAGCGCGACGGCAATTCAGGAAATCATTGAAGAGGTTGGTGAAGCGACCCACCAATTGCAGTTTGCTTGCATTGTCGGCTGTAGTTGCCACTGCATCGGCTGCATCGACCAGTTCGCCGCGAAGCTGTGCACTGTAGTTGGGGAAGTAGTTGGCCTCGTCGCCACCTGTCTCAGGCTGTAGCGCAGCTGCCACGTTGGCACGTGCCGCCTGTGCAGAGAGTACATTGTCGAGGGCTTCGCCTGCATCTGTCAGATCACCACGGAAGAAGAGGCGGAAGTTGCTGAACATACACCAGTCGCGGTCATTGCCTGTACCTGTATTGCGGATACCGATGGTGAGCGTTCCGTCCTTCACCTCTGCCAGCACCGTGTTCTCGTAGCGTCCGAAGACGAAGTGGATGTAGCCGTTGGGACCCTGTGGCACGTAGCCGAGCAAAGTGCCTTCGCTGTCGCTGATCTGCAGGTCATTCCCTGTGTTGCAGTTTACGCCGTCCTCTGCCCCGTCGATGGGCTGGTATTCGTCGAAGTAGTTCTTCACGAAGGTGACGTTGTCGTTGGCATAGAGCATGGCGGCGTAGGCGGTGTTGCGTTCCCATGGAAGGCAGCGGAACACGGCATTGGCACGTACCTCGTAGATACCGTTGCGCAGACCGGTGATGGTCTGGTTCATATCGAAGTTGCAGCGGAAGAACTCGCCTGCCTTGAGTACCTCATTTCCGACGAACCAAGGTGTGCCACCCTCGATGTTCCATCCGTTCGTGTCGGATAGGAAAGCGGGATTGACTATCAGTCGGGTCAGTTCGGCATTGATACCATAACCGGTTTCGATGGCCTTGTCGAGCATGGTCTGCACGCGTGTGGTCTCGGCCTTGATTTCCTGGTTGGTGGCAATGTGGTTCTCGGTAATGTAGAGTGCGCCTCCGAGAGGATGGAGTTCCGAGGGTTCATCGTCGCTTTCCAAGTACAGCTCCAGCAGATCGCGATCATCGCCGAAGAAGTCGGTGTTGTCAGCAAGGTACTGTTTCACCTCTACCACCTTGTCAGCGTATGCCTGATAGATAGCGGCCGAAGCTTCCACCTGAGCTTTCTTTGTCATCAGTTCCTCGTAGATGGGGATGAATTCCTCCAGCGTGGCAGGTGCTACGACAGCTTCTGCGGCATTGTTCAGATCATCTACGAGCGACTTTGTGGCAATCACCTCGTCGCAGTATGCCTTCAGATAATCAGTGAGCAGTGATACGAATTCCAGATAGGAGGCATTGTCGTGGATGTCACCTACCACTTCACCTAATACGTAGGGGATGCCGTGTGTGGAATCCAGTGTGGGATGGATGTCTTCACCGATAGTCTGGTACCACACGGGGTTGGAAATACTGTTCCCGTTCATGCGGAAAGCCAGCACACCCGTCTCGGCTTCAGTTGAATCAAAGAGGGTGACGTTGCCGGCCTGACCTTCTACGTTGCACCAGCAGTTGGTATAGTTTCCTGCACGGCAGAAGGGTTGGTTGGAATCACATCCCTCGATCGAGGCGATGGACCATGTGTTGGTCATGGCACCCAGTCCGCCACACCATCCACTGATGGTGGCACTCTCACGTCCACCGGTGATGGAGCCTGTCACGTAGCAGCGATCCACATAGAAGGTACAACCGCTCGACATGCTCACACCTATGATACCCGATACGTTCTGTGCCGTACCGGTGACGGTACCCTCGTTGCCCAGGCCTGTGAAGTAACAAGTACCCGAACCGTTGGAACCGCCGATGACACCCATGAAGGCATTGCCCGTGAAGACACAGCTCTCATCGAGTATCAGGTTGCTGATGTTGGCACCACCTGTCACGCAGCTGAACAGGCCCACATAGTCCGTTTCGGGACGGTTGAGTATGAGGTTGCTGATGCGGTGTCCCTGTCCGTCGAACGTACCTGCGAAATAGTTGCCCGATTTCTGCAGTCCGATCATGGCAAATTCCTCGCTGAAATCACTCATGTCGATATCGTCATCCAACTTGGCACAAGCGGTGACGTTTCCATTGTTGACGTAGGAAGCGAACCACGACAACTGGGCACCATTGCTCAGACGGTAGAACCCATCTTCGTCCTGTGTGCAGAAAGCGGGATCCTTCTGTCCGCAAGCGGTGCAGGTGCCTTCCTCGAAATTGTGCTCGTCGCGTGTGGTAACGGTGCTGGGATCGTTATTGAAGGTGACACCCTGGTCAGGCTTCCCGTCGCATGAGAGATGGCCCGAGGCATACACCTGCTGATGGCCGACAGCCGAGGTGAAGGGTATCTGATCCGTACCGAGGGTCTGGTACCATACGATGGGATCCAGACCGTTGTTCAGCATGAAGCAGAGCCATCCGCTGGAAATCTGTTCGTCGGTGACTTGAATCTCATCACCGAAGAGACCACCGTAGGGGTTCTTGTAGTAGCAGTTGATGAGCGTGACCGTGCCGGCTGAGTTACCCGAGCAACGGCTGAAGGTCATGGATGATTCCTCACCCATCTCCGTCATGTCGCCCAGCATCAGACAGTTGGTCAGACGTACGGCGGAGGAGGCATAACCGATCAAACCACCATTGCTGTTGGTGCACTTGTCGGTGGATACCATGGTGCCGGCATAGACGCAGTTCTCCAGTTTACCACCCGAATCGGCCACGGCCAAGATACCGCCATGCGTACCATCACCATTGACGGTACTGTTGACATTCACCAGACTGGTGCAGTTGCGGATCATTGCGTTGGCATTGCGCGTGTGACAGGCAATACCTGCTGCGAATTTCGCATTCGTGTTGATTGTACCATCCACCACGAGATTGCATACGGTTCCGCTTATGTTGACAAACAAAGCGGAATTTTCGCCAGCATTGTCGTATGCCACCGTCACCTTGTGTCCCTGTCCGTCGAACACACCAGTGTAGTAGTTGTTCGTGGCAATGCGATCCTGACACCCGGCAAAGTCAATATCAGCCGTCAGTACGGCATTCGCATCGACTTGACCACCATTTACCAAGGCCGCGAAATCCTGCAGGTCTTGGGAACTCCCAATCTGATAGACACCCGCTCCATCTTTTTCGAGTGCCCAGGCAGATCCTCCTATGGCTATCGCCATCAGGAAACCCATGAGTTTTTTTGTTCTCATACTTTCGTTTTGCCCCGTGGTCTCACTCATCAGGACTGTTTTCTGATTGTTTGTTGTATTGCAACCGTTTGTGAGACAACTGTCCGCCGACAGAAAACCGTTGCATCGTTATTTATATATATTATGTGTTCATTTCACTGCCACCTTGCGTACCTTTCCATCCTCCATCCTCAGAATGTTCAATCCCCTGCGGAGTGTTGTCGATCGTACGCCGTCCGTCCGATAGATCTGTTGCACACGATTAGTCCCGTCCACTGCGGCGATACCGCTTGGATCCTCGTTGGTATATCGGTCATCCACCAGATAGACGATACCGTGCGTGGATTCAGGCAACGGGTGGGGATCGGTGCCCAAGTTTTGGAACCATACGGGATTCTCGGGTGAATCCTGGTTGAGCAGATAGCACAAGGCGCCATCGGTAACCTGTTCCGAGGTGACCTTCTTGCCTTGCAGACCATACATCGAGTAGCAATTGATCATCTTCACCGTACTTCCCTTCACCATGTACATCACGTTGGATGCACCCTCTGCCTCTGCCACGTTATAGCAGTTGGTGAACACCGACGAACTGCCCGACCATCCGCACAAGGCACCCGTGTCGGATGCACCCTTCACCGCACCTGCATTGTAGCAGTTGGTGACCTTGAAGGTAGAGCGGCTGTTGCGGTTCTGTCCCACCAATCCGCCTACACCCTTGACGGTGCCCACGACGGTGGCTTCGTTGCCCAAGGCGGTGAGCAGGATGGTGCCCGTTCCGTCGCTTCCGCCCACGATACCGCCCACTGCGGACGTACCCTTCACTGTGCAGCTGCTGTCTATCACGAGGTGCGAAATATCGGCTCCGTCGGCCACCATGCCGAACAAGCCCACAAATTCCTCTCCACTGATGCTGAAGTTGCTGATGCGGTGTCCCTGTCCGTTGAAGCATCCCTGGAAGGGAAGCACAGCGCTGCCTATGGGTTGGAACTGCGTCTCAAGCATGTCGATGTCAGAGGTAAGCACAGCGTTGGCGTTGTTCAGACCCGATGCCACCACCATGGCAAAGCCCGCCAAGGCATCCGGCGTGTCTATCTTGTAGTCCATCAGGTTGGTGTATTGGATACCCTGATGTATGACCCATCCACGCGGCGTGGTCACGGGATGAGTGTCTGCGCCGAGTGTCTGGTAGAACACGGGGCTCTCCTGACAGGCACCGTTCAGTCGGTAGCAGAGTTCACCCGAGGCTACCTTGTCCGCTTTCAGCTGCGTGATGCGCGGCTGTAGGTTTTGTGTATCATAGCAGTTGGAGAAGGAAGGCGACAGACGGTATCGTGCAAATGTCTTTCCGCTCTCCGCACCCGTCACGCAACCCGTGTTGTAGCAGTTCTTCACCTCAGCCTCCACACCCATTTCAGCACAAAGGGCAGCGGATTCCGTGTCACCCTTCACCTCTCCCGTCATGTAGCAATTCGCCAATAGCAGGCGCGTGTTCTCCGACTCGTTGAAGCCGAGGATGCCGGCCACGTTGCAGGAGCCTTCCACCACGCCCTCGTTGCCGAGGTTGAGCAGCGTCACGTACCCCACACCCGTCACACAACCTACCATTCCGCATCGGTCCGTTCCCGAAATGACGGAATTTTCATCCAGCGTGAGGTCGCGTATCACGGCACCTCCACTCACATGGCCGAACAAGCCTGCGCCGTCCGAAGTATGATTGATACGCAGGTGTCGTATCACATGATGGTTGCCCTCGAAAGTACCCTTGAACGGATGCTCAGCGCTGCCGACAGGCACCATATTGCAGGCCTCCAGGTCTATGTCGGACAGCAAGGTGGCCTTGATGTTGCCTTGTCCAGCATTCACTACACGGGCAAACGCAAGCAGGTCATCAGGCGTTCTCAGCTGGAGTGCCAGGGAACCGTTGTTGTAGGTATCACCCTCCTTGTACACGACAGCGTGTTCGGGACTGAGCACGGGATGGGCATCTGCCCCTATGGTCTGATACCAATGTACATCCTCCGAACGAGACCCGTTCATACGGTAGCAGAGGGCACCGCTTGTCACATCCTCCCTGGCGAGGGAGTTTATTCTGCTGGAACCATTCAGGTCGTAGCAGTTCGCAATAAGGCTTGCCGTGCCGCGATAGAAGAGACTTCCAGCATCGTTGCCAGACACCTCCGCCACACTGTAGCAGTTCGTCAGCGTGGCATTTCCGCCCAACCATCCAGTGATGGCAGCCGATTCGCGTCCTCCCTTCACCTTGCCCGAGACGTAGCAGTTGTCGATGAGGAAAGTGGCAGTACTGTTCATGTTGCAGCCGATGATTCCCCCAGCGTTCTGGTTGGTAGCCGTCACGCTACCCTCGTTGCCGAGGCATTCCATCGTCACGGATCCGCTTCCGTTCGATCCGCCTATCAGTCCCACAAAGGCATTGCCGCTGATGGAGCAGGTGCTGTCGAGCGTCAGGTTGCGCACCGTGGCACCTCCCGTCACCATGCCAAAGAGCCCCACATAGTCGTTGGAAGACTGGATGTTCAGATGGCTGATGGTGTGTCCCTGTCCGTCGAAAGAACCAGCAAAGAGGTGGTTGGCACGTCCGATCGGTTGGAAGATGTCATTCACGGATTGCATGTCTATGTCGGCGGTCAGTACGGCTGTGGCACGCACATCGCCCTTGTTCACCGCCTTGGCGAAATCAGCCATTTCCTGTGGAGTGCCTATCTCATAGCGACCGGGCTCCGTGGGAGTGAAGCTTCCGTATCCTAATTTCTCATCAATCCAGTCGATGCGCTCCTCGCTGTACTCCTTCACGGCCTTTACCTCACCTGCGTAGGAGCCGTAGGTGCGTGGATTCTGGTGTACGATCTGATTGAGGATGGGCCATCGCAGGAAATTGAGCCGTTGCGACTGCTCCAGCACCTGAGCCATGCTGTCTATATAGGCTGTGAAGTTCTCCTTCGTCAGCAATCCGCCATCGCGAAGGTCGGCCCACAGCCGTTCAAGCAGGTTCTGGGCGTATGGATCGGAGAGTACGCGACTCACGAAACTGTTCATACCCGATGCACAAGAACCGCCACTGCAATATACCCAGTTCGACTTTCCGTTGACCGGATATACACGTCCGTCGTTGTCCCATGCCAGGTCGAAATCCCATACCGGTGCCACATGGAACAGGTCCTCCATGCGCTCCTTGTACATATACACGCTCCAATACGTGTCTATGTTTCCGCTGTACTCGCCCACGATGAAATGTTGCAGGAAACTCTTCACGTCCAAGCGGCTGCGGTAGCCTTTCTCTGGATCGGTGTAGTTGTTGCTCCACAGGGCGGTTTCCATCTCGTTGAAGAATTTGCGGATGTAAGTGGCCTGAGCCGCCACGATTTCATCCTCGCCGGGAACCTTTATGGTGACAGGGATGCCACGGTTGCTCGTGAACATCGACTTTTCATTGCCTGCGTATGCGTCAATCTCCACGATATAGCCCCCTGTCAGCGCCACGCCCTCTATGTCGGTGGGGTCCATCTCCGTGATGGGTACACGCTCGTCATCCACCGTTATCTGGTCACACAGCTGGTAGCAGCCCTTGTACTCCCCGTTCACAATCACATCCACAGGTTGGCAATAGGGTGTGTAAAGTATATCCAATCGCCGGCTCACCTCAAAGGAGAGGATGTTTCGCATCAGCGTCTTGTCACCATAGTTGTTGATAAGCGTCCATTTCTTCGCCTTGGAAGGACTTTCCAGTTTACCACCCTTCATGATATGGTGGCTTTTCCCGTCGTTGAACTTGATGCGGTAAGGTTTCTTGGGGAATCCGGCAGAGGCATTCCCACGTATGCGAGCCAGGATGGGATATTCCTGTATCAGCGTTCCCTCCTCATATACGAGAGCCATCTGCGCCTCCAGCTCCGTCGTTTTCGATGCCGGTTCCTTCCCGTTCAGGGTGTGATAGCTCAAGGTGGGCAGATTAGTGATCTGATAGAACTGGCTGTCGTCGCCCGCTCCTTCATATCCGTAGAACTCCACTTCGGCAATATTGCAGCGCGAACTTGACGGACCACAGTAACGCACGTATCGGAAGCCACGTGACACCTTCACATCAACATACGACATCACACCGATTGTCCCCTTTGTGTCGATGAGGTAGAGAGGCACGGCATCGAGGAAGTCAGGGTCGTTGGCACCCTCGAACAGGCTGAGCACCACACGCTCCGGACCTACCGAAGCGTTGCGTGGCGACCATCCCACGCGAGTGATCACATGCGGCGTGCCCAGATCGAGTCCCACCCAACCGTTCGACGAGTTGGCAGTGGCCACGAAAGTAGCGAGGTTACCATCGAAGGCATTGGCCGGAGTGTTTACCGTAGTGGATTGGGCACTCTTGCTGTAGTCATAGCAGAGTTTCGTGCCAATCACCGTCCCCGACAACTTGGTCGAAGATCCATTGGCTGCATGCAAGGTGAAAACAGGAAATAGGCAGAGGACGCACATCAGCAGAAAAGACTGAAACAATGCGAGTTCCCGCGTACCAATATTCGATTTCTTATCATGCATTTTACTATCAATTATAGCCCAATTCGAACAAAAAAGAGCAAAAATCGTCAATTATGGCCTCAAAATTACGAATAAACGAGCGAAACACAAAACAAATACCCACAAAACACATACAACACACACACTTTTTTTGGATTACTGGAAAAAGTGTGAACTTCTCAGATTATATTTCTACTTTTGCCACGTCATATCAGAGTCTCGCTTGTTTTTAGCGATACGAAGATAGGTGAATAAATAACACAAAGACGATGAAAAGAAATACCCTCTGTATGGCTATTGCCGTATGGGCACTGAGCCTCTCAGCTCCTGCCCAGAATTTCGACGAGAGTAAAGTAGCTCCGTACCAATTGCCCGATCCACTCACTTGCACGGACGGAACCAAGGTGACCACCTCACGACAGTGGGAGAAGAAACGCCGACCTGAGGTGATGGAGATGTTTCAGTCGCTGATGTACGGACGCACACCGAAGGAAAAAGTGAAGGCTGAATACACGCTGATGAAGGAGGATACACATTGGCTGGGCGGAAAGGCCACGGTGCAACAGGTAAAGATGCACTTTACGGGCAACGGCAGTACGCACGATGCCATGCTGTTGATAGTGAGGCCCAATGCCGTAAAGAAAACACCCGTCATCTTCTGCTACAACTTCCAGGGCAACGCCCAGACGATGGGCTATGACTCATCCATCCTGCCCCATGCCTCCAGTTCCTTCTATGACCAGATATGGGTCAATCACGACGGATGCGGCGTATGGGACTATGAACGTGCTGTGGATCGCGGATATGCCATAGCCACCATGTGCTACCACGATATCCATCCCGATGACCCAGAATACCGAGGACAAAGCGTGGCAAAGCTCTTTGCCGGATACGAGGAAGGGGAGCAGATGCGCAGCGATGCATGGAGCGCCATCGGCATGTGGGCATGGGGTGCAAGCCGTGTGGCAGACTACTTGGAGAAGCAGCCCTGGGCGGACAAGAGACACTTAGCGGTAATGGGACACTCACGGCTGGGCAAGACGGCCTTGTGGGCCGGAGC
Source organism: Prevotellaceae bacterium UBA1743 (assembly GCA_002314945.1). Lineage (GTDB taxonomy): Bacteria > Bacteroidota > Bacteroidia > Bacteroidales > Bacteroidaceae > Physcousia. The sequence goes on along the minus strand of DCHV01000014.1, from coordinate 3,971 downwards.
ACAGGACACGCGCTTTGGGGTCGTGATAAGCAACGAATCGGGATGTGGGGGTGCCACGCTCACCCGACGCAACTTCGGTGAGACGCTGGAGATCATCACAGGTGCCTTCCCGCACTGGTTCTGTCCTGGCTTCAGAAACTTTGTTGGCAAGGAGCACCAGATGCCCTTCGACCAACACGAACTGCTGGCTCTCGTGGCTCCACGCGCCCTGTATGTGGCAAGTGCCGAACAGGACCAGTGGTGCGACCCAAAGGGGGAGTTTCTGAGTGCCTATCATGCAGGGGAGGTATATCACTTGTATGGCTATCAAGGGCTTGATACGACGGAGCAACCCGGGTTGCACCAGCCTATCATGCATCGTGTGGGCTACCACATCCGTGCCGGCATTCACGACGTGACCTGCTATGACTGGTCTCGCTATCTGGATTTCTGCGACCGCCATTTTGCCCCCTAAAAGTAAAAATCTTATCTGGGGTATCCTCTTTCCCTCCGTGTCATGTTATGACATCCACTTTGTTTTCATCAAAGTTTTTTTCGGTCTGATATCACATCTCAGCCTTTTCATATTGCGAATCCGTTGCCGGTTAAGATCCTTTGTCGCATGAGATCAACAGGAGGGTCATGAATCCCATGAGCAAGGCGTATGTAGCCTGTTTCTGATAGCCATGCGTATGAGTTTCTGGAATCATTTCATCACTTGTCACATAGAGCATGGCGCCTCCGGCAAAGCCAAGCATGATGGGTAGGAATACGGTTGAAGCCGAACCCAGACCGAAGCCCAACCATACGCCAAGTATTTCAAGAAATCCGATGGCAAGGGAGATGAACAGGGTTCTCATCTTGCTGACTCCTGCCACAAGCAGAGGTGCTATGATGACCATGCCCTCGGGAATGTTCTGCAAGGCAATACCGAAAGTTACAGTCCAATCGGCCGATGTATCCGTGGCAGAACTCATGCTGACTCCAGCAGCCATACCTTCGGGCAACTTATGAAGCGCAATGGCCATTACAAACAGGAGTACATGATTTAGCGTGCTGTTGTTGGCATGTTTCTCTGGGTCAAGACCTGTGATATGATGAAGGTGGGGTGTTATCAGGTCAAGCACATTCAGGAACAAGGCTCCTACCATGACACCAGTTGCGACCCACCACCAATCGTTTGTCATCTCAAAGGCAGGCACAATCAAACCAAGAGTCGATGCTGCCAGCATGATACCGGCACAATAACCAAGTATCGTGTCGTTCCA
>DCHV01000014.1:2485-2648 GCA_002314945.1 Prevotellaceae bacterium UBA1743 | reverse complement strand
CAGAGTCCTGCAGCACTAATCCATACACTTTCCATATTCTCGTTATATACACAATATGTTTGCAAAGTTAGAACAATAAATGCACAACACAAGGTCAAAGGGTAAATTATGTGAAAAATATTAGCCCTTCATGCTGAGGATTTTCATACTTGCGTAAATTGGC
>DCHV01000014.1:0-2325 GCA_002314945.1 Prevotellaceae bacterium UBA1743 | reverse complement strand
AGCGAAGGTACAACATCCGGAAATCCTCATTCGGACGATTATACGCCATTACGCGCCATTATGGGTTGTTTTTGGAGGGTTTTTCTGCATTCGGTCTGCTCAAAAGTTGCATATATGGAATTAAACGACTAATTTTGTGAATTAATTTATACAAATTAGGTGTAGTGGTTTCAGTCGGCCATGCTACTTAACGTAATAAGTTTGACGCATTCAATACATTTATGTTTAGTAATCTTGAAATAGAAAGATTCAGAGGTATCAAACTCTCAAGAATCGATAATCTGAAAAAGATAAATCTCTTTTTCGGAAAGAATAATTGTGGCAAGTCGTCACTTTTGGATGCGGTTTTTCTGATAGCAGGATTATCGAATCCAAAACTTCCGCTGAATGTTAATATTCTACGCAATTATCGCAAATTGAACAAGTCTGACATGTTGCTTGATTTCTATGAATTGGACGCAACTATGCCGATTTCCATTAAAGCGGTTAATGATGAAACTCGAGAATTGAACATTGAACTTATTGAATCATCCAATACAAAGGTGAATCTTCTTAGCGAAGATAACAAAATCGCTTCTACAGATTCAGACAGCCGGTATGGTTTGTCTTTAAAATTCAGCATTGATGGTTATCCCAGTGAATCAGCAATAGTCCTATCCCGCAACAACGAATCAGAACTTGAGCAAACAATTAAGTTGGATAGTCATTACACTGAGGACTTGAAGTGTAGATATCTGACAGCCAAATTTGATTTCTACACCTCAATAGAGGGTATTGTTAACGTCATCAAAAATAAAGACGAGAAGTTTATTGTGGATGCACTAAAACTCATAGAACCCAAGTTGAATGATATCGTTCTGTCACAAGATGAAGTCCTTGTTGACGTAGGGTATAGCCAGCGTATTCCAATCAATATGATGGGTGATGGTGCTCGTAAGGTGCTTTCCATTCTCACAACCATCTACGAATGCAAAAACGGCATTGTACTGATTGACGAAATCAGTAACGGCTTCCATTATTCTGTCATGAAAGGTGTCTGGCTGGCTATTATTGATGCAGCAAAAAGAAACAATGTACAAATCTATGCCTCTACACACGACATTGACTCTATCAAAGGTTTACGCGATGCAGCCCTTTCCTCCGATGACGATCTCGTAGCATGTTTCAAACTGCAAAAGACAAAGGATGCAGAACTCAAAGCCTACCACTATTCGCTGGACAGCATTGATTATTCATTAAACCAGGAAATCGAAGTAAGATGAATAAGATCTTTATTGAGGCACAGAAGAAGGATACCTCTGAATGTAATTTCCTAAAAACCATCCTGACCAAGAATTTCCCGGACAAAACTGTGGAATTCGTTTGCATGAATGGTATTGGCAACCTGTTTAATGAAAGCATTCTCAACCAGATGCAGCAGGCAATAGAAGATGGCGACAGCGTCATTGTATTATTGGATGCTGACACCATGGCAAAGGGTTATGGCTTTGCTGCAAGAAAGAATGAAGTCGAGGATAAAATGTCTGCAAAAGGGGTAAGATTCCCTCTGTTCCTATATCCGAATAACGGGGATGATGGTGATATCGAAACCCTTATGGAGCAGCTTGCCAGAAAGGATATTCATCAGATATGGTGGGATTGCTTCGAGGATTATGAAAAGTGCATTGGCGATGCAAAAGATGAGAACGGAGCTCCTTGCTACAATCTGCCAAACCGTAAGGCAAAACTACATACGTATATCAATTCGCAACAACTAAAGAGCAAGCAAAGATTCAAATTAGGTTCAGGCAATTGGCTCTTTGATAACATTAACTATTGGGACATTTCCCGACAGGAAATACAACCACTCATAGAATTCCTTGGAACCAACTTGAAATAATTCCCCTAAAGTGGATTTATGGTTCCCCGAGATACTGATAGATGAGTTCTACTTGCTTGGGGCTGTAGGTCTTCTCGTGGGGGTAGTAACCCCCCCTCGAGTTGCGAGAGGGCCAAGAGCAGGGGCTTGCAGCGGTTGATGGCACGGGTGAGATTGTCATGCGTTGAAATTTTACACACCGCAAAATAACCCCTTTTCTACGACATGCGAAAATCGTCCGTGCCCACCACGGGCACCACTTTGTGCAACTTTTTTCAGATTATCCCCAAAAAGGTCACGCGTAAGACCCTGTGTGGTGATTTCAGATCAAATGAGGTATTCCCGTGAAAAAGACAAAAACCTAAAAAACACTCTGAAAGGTTGCAGGTCTCTACGAGCCCTTGATGGATTGAATGCTTGAAAATCCTTGTGAGTTGACAGCATCGGCGAATCGGTACCACTATAGC
>DCHV01000035.1:3519-16079 GCA_002314945.1 Prevotellaceae bacterium UBA1743 | reverse complement strand
TTCTTTAATATGGATTGGTCGTAAGCTTTCTGGATTGTCTCTGCCACATCTAAATATTCTTGATTCCCGCAGTAGAAAATGTATGGCCTGCCAACAGGATTGGACAAAGTATTCTGTTCGAATTGCTGTATGTCGCATAGTGGTGTAACTTTCAGCACCTTCAATCGTGGATTAACCTCCAAAGCACGGTCTCGTAGACAGTCGCTGATAGCAATACAACCATCCCACAGACGTGCGCCATAATGGTCGCAGAGATAGCCATTAAGTCTTTGGTATTGTTTTATCAGCCATTTCTTCTTGCGGCCGTTATCCCAGTGGAATGCACTTCGGTATTCCACATACTGATAGACGACGCGAGCCCCAATGATTCGGCTCAGCAGCCAATAGAACAGTATCTGCAGATAATGCCCGCAATAGACATGCAGCATATCTACGTGTTTCATTCGCAGGATACGCACAGCATCCAAAGGCGAAGCTCCCATGACAGTCACCTCATGACTTTCGGACAGCAACTGTATAAAAGCCCCCAGTCGTGCATCAGCAGCACGCTTGCGGTTGGGCACTCCATTCAGGCCAACGAATACAATGTTCATAACCTAACAATACTGCTTACGATCCAGCTTTCCGTTGTATGTTCGATGGAGTTTCGAAACTACCTCAATAATCTTTGGAACTCGATATGCTTCGAGATGAGAAGAAAGATATGCTAGCAATGCATCTTGTTGGAATGTCCTGTCATCCGTGGGAACCACAGCCATAGTCAGTATTACAGTCCTTGTTGCATCTTTCCGGCCATAGCAAATACATTCACTGACGAGACAGGAGTTCATGGCTTCGTTTTCCACCTCCAACGGTGAGATTTTGTAACCTCCCATAATGATGACGTCGTCGGCTCTGCCACGGAAGAACAGCAGTCCTGTTTTGCCGCGATATACCAGATCTCCCATCACGAACCATGCATCCTGACACATAGATGCTGTCAGTTCTGGTTGATTTAGGTAACCAACCATAACCATGGCTGATTTCACACAAAGCTGTCCTGTACGGTCATAATCTGTGTGTATGGTTCCCTCTTCATCACGTAATGCTATCTGAACGCCAGGGACAGGAAATCCTAAAGGCACTTCCGCAGTTTGTGCATCACATTGCGAAGCACAGATAAATCCCATCTCGGTGGAGCCATAGCAATTGTACAACTTCGATTGGTCAAACAGTTTCAGACATGCATCTCTGACAGTAGGAGGTAAAGGTTCGGATATGCATGATATGTAGGCAATATTATCCTTGATGGAGGAAATGCCCTCTTTACCCACTTGTAGAAGGAAACCCAGTGTAGAGGGTGACATGTTGATATAGTTGACCTTGTAGCGTCTTGCCAATTCAAAGAACTGGGGAATATTCCTAAGTCCGTCCATCACTACAGATGTATAGCCAAAAGTCAAAGCAAACGAGATTTCATTAATGGCACTTGCATGGTTGAGCGCAAACGTCAGAATCTGGACAATATGGTCATGATTCTTGAGAATCTGGTTCCTGGTTCTTGCTGTGCATGATAATGCTGCATGACTGATAACGATGCCCTTGGATTTACCTGTCGTACCCGTTGTGTACAGAATGAGACAGGAATCAGATGGAGAGAGAGCCTTGATATAGGTTTCCGTGGCAATAGTTTCTGACACTGCCACCCATGTTTTGACAGTCTCATATTCCGTCCAGCCCTCAGCGATAATCAGATCAGGGCATGTTTCGTTAATAATTTCTTTAATTCTTTCTTCGCCAATGGTTCTTTCAACAGGTACTGCAACTGCTCCTAAGAGTTGGATGGCATACAGCATGGCAAAATAATCGACGTGATACTTGGCTTGAAGAATAACATTCTCACCACGCTTAACGCCAAACGATTTCAAACTTTCGGCGTATGTGATAATCATATTGCCAAACTGTCCGTAGGTGATATCTTCTCCACCAATTACAAAAGCTAAAACAGCAGGATTGTCCTTTGAATGCATCAGTATCTGCTCAACAACGCTCTTGTTTTGTCGGAGTCGTGCCAGCATCCTTGCCATAGCCTCAACACTATTGAAGTTCTCTGCTGTAATTTCCTGATAAGGAATCTCTATGCCGAAGCTTTCCGATAGATGAGATACCAGTGAAATCTGCGTCATCGAGTCAAGAATATGATTATCCACAAGATGAGGCTCGACCAATGGTATCTGCGGATATTTCTTCGAAATCAATTGAACAACACGTGTTGTAATCTCATCATCTACAATAACATCCTGATTCGTTTTGATGGAATCTCTTTCGTTTTGTTTCACGCCAAGCATGGCTTTTGGTTTGGCAGGAAATCCTGCAGCTACACAATTGGCAGGAATGGACTCTGTAACATCACTGTTCATTCCTATTACTGAGTTCTCGCCAATGGTCACCCCTTTCTTGATGACACAGTTGGCTCCTATGAATACATTATCGCCAATGTGGATAGGTTTAGCAGCCGACACACGTGGATCATCATAATGACCGTCACCGTCGATTATCAGCGTGTTGGCTCCTACCCGCACATTATTGCCGATTGTAATTTCAGAACAGCAGACAATACTGACGCCAGAAAAACCGCAATCGGCACCTATGGTCAGAACCGCATTCTCATCTGCTGTCAGCATACATCCATGATTCAGTCCAATACGATTACCCCACCGTTTGGACATGAAACGAGAATGCCGACCTATACAGATAGTCGATCCTCGGAAACGGACAACATCCAAGGTTCCACAGGTATAAACAATGCCTTCAGTCTTTACCCCCTGCAGTTTCATTTTTAACATCTGGAAGGGGGTATAGAGTACGTACAGCAGTTTGCAGAAAGTATAATGATTCATTGTCTCATGTATTGCTTTCTCACGAGATTCTTATGTCTTCGTTCGGCAAAGCCGAATACGTCCAATGGTTTAAGCCAAGCCTTCAAGGTTGGTATAATTACGAAACTCCAATACTGTCTCCACACGAAACGGGGCTTAAAGTCTGCCCATTTGGTTTCTCGGAGTATCTCGTAATACTCATGGGTATAGGGATTGCGGCATCCATATTGCCACGGTTTTGGAACAGAGACAAAGTGTACTATAACGGGGGAAATATTGCTATATGTTCGGCCTGAGTGCAACCCTGAGAGATAGTTCCATCGTGGTGACACCCCTACAGCAAACTTGTGCAGCAGACTGTTCAGCACATCCTGATCGTGTGATATGATGCGGTCAAAATTATCGTTGATATAGCGGATAGCCTTGTCTTGAAAACCTAACTCACGCAAGAACTTGAGGTTCATGACCAGCATTCCGGCATTGAAATAGCCAAACTCGCGGGGTATATATAGGCGTTCCCATGCCAGATTATGGTCCGCCCACCAATGGGGCTGATACACGGCTGCCAGAGCCTTGTCCTGCAAGTCGGTATTCCACAGTTCCTCAAGCGAGCCACGGACAACCATGTCGCAATCCAGATAGATGACCTTATCCAGAGTTTCTGGCAAAAGACTCGTTACAAACAGTCTATAATAGGTGGCAATGCTGATATGACCGGATGCCAACTTCGACATAGGGAAATGTTGTACAATGTCGCCAGGCACCTTGCATAAATGTAACCGTCCGCCTTTGCTCTCAACCAGATGTGTCAGTTCCTGCTCGTTATCTTCTGTCAATCCCTCTGTCAGCAGAAAGATACATACATCCCGATTATGTTTCAGCAAAGAAAGTAAAGTAACGGCACAATGCTGCACAAAATTATTGTCTGAAGCTACAACTATGTTCATTCTACAATCTCATAATATTCCGTATTCCTCTCCACTACATAACTGGCGAGAAATATGGCCGTGATAAAATACAGATACTCATACTTGAGGGTTGAGAGACCTCCAGAGCATATCAGCAATGCAACGAAATAGAGTGATTCCCTCTTGAATAGAAACTTAAGCAGGTCCTTCATTTTGTGGATGTTCATTATCAGCATACCCCACAACAATCCAAGACCGAAAAGTCCAAACTGCATGAGGAGATCAGCGTATGTATTATGACAGACAGTCTTTCCGGCCTTCACACCCTCTAAAACATCGTGGTTCTCATATCCGACACCAAAGAATACAGCAAAAGGATGAAGCGAAAAATCAGATAACAATGCCAGCGTCCTATCCACACGCCCGTTGGTGATGCCACTCTCGGTATAGCTTCGGTTTGCAGAGATATTGTCTATGACATCCATTGTGAAAGGAACTGCCACTGCAACCAAAAGCAGCAGTCCTATCACAGTCCATCGCGACTTAGCCACTGTATTCATACCATACAAAGCAATTAGAAGAATGAACGTCATAATGTACATTCGTGACAATGTAAGCGAACCAATGAAGCATAAGATTATCGCGCAACAGAGCAATATTGACTTGAACCATCTATTCTCGGTAGGATACGTGGCACACACAGAGGAGCCTATCAGCGCGAACATGCCCAAGAAGTTCGGGTCGGTCCATAGTCCTTTATACCGCATCCATCCTTCGCTCATGTCATACTGACCAAACCGCTCTAACTGTTCCAAAGGCGGGTGATACCAGAATCCCAATATGCAGGAAGCTATAATACCGAAAGAAAATATCAACAGCAACCTTTGGGGTTGGACAAACCGTGCCTTCACTATAGTATAGACTACATAGAAAAGGCTGGCGTTGATTATCAACTTCATAATATTTCCCACATTCTGACCATAGACTATCACGGCAGGCAATTGACAGGCAATAACAGCTACTACAAGCCCTATCAGCCAGCTGCGATTCATGGTTGCTGAGCTTGTCGAATGTACGCCTTGTCCCACAAGTACACGAATAATCAGTATTGCCTCCAACATGTTTATGGCATGAAAGTTCACACCAAATATCGGAAATGCCGTAGCCGACATGAAAGGCAGGAAGAAGGCAAACTGCATAAGACTCACCTTCAATCCCGATAGCATTGAGCACCCAACGATGACAACACAAAGCAGTTGGTTGAGCGTACAACCGAAATCGTTCAGCGGTATCCAGCAGGCGGACAACAGGAAAAGGACCGTCAGTATATGGTCTTTATATTTGTACATAGTCTAATAAGCTTCAAGAGATACTTGATCATCATGCCATACTGCCCGTATGCTTTGGCGTTCTTGGCCAGGTTAAGCATCCCCTTCTTCCGGACAGAAGGGATGGCCGAGGGCTGGTAGGTACGGGCAAAAAACTGGCACAGGTCATTGCACGAATGATAGAATGCATCACGCGAGGCAAACGTCTGTCTAGCCATAGCCGAATTGTTCAACACACGATAGACAGCAGTCACTTCTTCCCTACGGTGTATCTCTGCCTGACGTGAGATGTATAACCACATAGCTTTGTCGAGCAACTTCCAGTGCTGATACTTGGTCAGGCCGTAGAACCCGTCCAGCAGATACTTCCTGCAGCATACGGTTAGGGTATCGATATAATTTCCAAGGAGCATCTGGCGGAAATCGGATTCACGGTTGGGTCCGCATATCGGATACGGAAGATGATTGGAGGGACGAGTCTGCAGCACGTTTTCTTTCTTTACCTTGCTATGCGACCATACCAGCCCGCACTCCGGATGGGCATCGAGGTATTCACAGTCCTTTTGCAGCTTATCGGGGGCCGTCCAAAAATCATCTCCTTCGCAGAAAGCTATATACTCTCCCTTTGCCTGTTGGATCAATCTGTGATACAAACCGTTGAACCCTATCTTCGAGAATTGGTTCTTCGTCTGCAGTATGGGGCGGATGACGTCAGGATATTTGGCAGCATATTTCCGGATGATGTCAGCAGTGCCGTCGGTCGAAGCATCATCATGCACCAGCACCTCAAAGGGAAAATCGGTCTGCTGCAGGATGAAACCTTCCAGCGCAGAAGTGATATAAGATTCCTGATTGTAGGCTGTACAGATGACAGTAACCTTACAGTTCTTCTCCATCTATCAGATAATGGTTTTTCTTGAACACTTTTTCATCGATAGTATTGCGAAGCACTCTTGCAGGATTGCCGACCACAACGTCACCGGCACAGGTGCTCTTAAGTACTACTGCTCCCATACCCACCACCGTATGATCGCCCAATGTCAGACAGTCTTTAACCGAAGATGAAGGACCTCCAAACACTTCGTTTCCGATATGACATTCGTCACCGATGTACACAAAACCAGAAATAAAACAGTCCTTGCCAATCTGTGTGCCATTTATAATTGTTACATGGGAAAGAATGATACAGTTTTCATGTACCCTCGTAAAGGGCGCTAAATATACGTATGGAAAAACGACTGTACCATCACCGACTGTTACTCCTTCGGATGAGAAAGATAACGGACTTACATGAGATTGCAGGGTATATCCTGCAGTTTCCACTTTCTCCCGAAGCATCCTCCGCAATCGGGGCTCGCCGATAGCAATAATGATTCTGGCAGTCTCAGGGGCAAATCTGGTTGTGAACTCAGAGAATCGATACACAGGAATGTCTATGACCGTGTTATTGTCGGTAACATCATCGATGAAAACCAGTTCGCTATTGGTTTCCCGGCGAAGCAGGCTTGCTATATCCAAGCCTAAGGATCCAGCACAATAAATGGCAATTATTTTATTCATAGAGGGTTAGAGGTTAATAGGTGGTTGCGCAACAACTTACCCATCTTGTTACGAGGCAATTCTTCCACCTGTATGAACTTAGTGGGAACTTTGTAGTATTCCAGTCGTTCACTCATGAAGCGGATGAACTTACGTCGGTTGAATACATCTTCTCCTTCACGCAACACATAGAAGATGGCTACCGCCTTGCCCAATATATCATCTGGGATGCCCGTACATGCCACCTCAAGGAACTGTGGCCATGCAGCCGCTGTCTGCTCCACTTCGACTGGTGACACTTTCTCGCCACCTGTATTAATCATATCGTCTGAGCGTCCCAGCAGATATACAAACCCCTCATCATCTATGCGAGCCATGTCGCTGGTTATTATCCATCCGTCAACGAGTGTTTGGTAAGTAAGCTCAGGCATTCCTACATACCCTATCATGTTCATCGCTCCCCGCAAGGCGAGTCTTCCTTCATGCAACTTTACTTCTACACCTTTGACAGGAAGGCCTAAGGAAGTCCTTTTGTCGGGGCACTGACGGATGTTCTGATACAGACAGCCACCTGTTTCTGACGATCCCCATACATTATATATATGCGTATCAGGCAACTGTTCTGCCAATCGCTGTTTCATATCTGGTGTCAACGATCCCGCGCCAACCTCAATGTATCTGAAACCGCTGAAAAGTGGTATGAAATCGTCCTCCAGTTGCAGGTATAGTCGTTCCAATGCTGCAGGAACGCAGACAAAGGCTGTTGGCTGATAGCGCTTTACATTTTCAATCATCACACTTGGGAAAGCAAAACCGCTCTGAAGCACAAGGGTTGCTCCTATATGCAAAGTGGCTCGCATTACCCGCATTCCCACCGAATGATTGAGTGGAAGGGGCAAGAGAATCACATCGTCTGCCGACATTGATACACCATGCTGCGTGTTCAAGGTGATAGCTTCGATGCTTTCTGCCGTATGCATAGCTCCTTTGGGCATGCCAGTGGTGCCTGTGGTACACACTATCTCGTTGCAGTTGGCGGGAATACCCTTGTCCAGACAATTGAGCAGGTTTTGCTGACTTGTCTCAGAAATCCCAAAGTCGATGGGAACGGTGCAAACGCGAAGACTTTGATGAGCAAGATACTCTACAAGAAAATCTATAGTATTGCTTGCCTTTATCAAGACAAATGCAGAAGACTTTATCTCACCTGCCCGAACATGAATGATGTTTGCCAACTGAGCGTATGTCACCTTTTGCTCATCCTGGCATACAGCCACTTTATCAGGCTGTTGCCGGGCATGCATGAGTACAGCTTTCAGAATGGGATTTTCCATTGACCTTTAATCTTTTAACCCATTAACTTTTTTATAGTCTTTGCCATAGCATCCAGCGAATCCAGATTCTCTGGCTTGAGGGTCTTGAGATCAAACTTTACGTCAAACTCAATACTCAGTTCCTGTACCAGTGTGACGATACTCAAGCTGTCCATGATCTTATTGGTGACGAGTTTGTCAGAAGATTTCAGATCCACATTCGGTATCACATCCTCGGCAATCTCCATAATTGTTTGTTTTATTTCTTCCATCGGTTTTAAGTAATTTATTTAAGAGCTTGGGTAATCTTTGTAGAAGATACGCCATGTGTATATGGGAAGTAAATGATTTTAATACCTTCCTTGGCAAATTCCTCCTCGTATTTCTTCCACTTCTCTGTATCATACCAATCGTCACCGACGAAAAGAATGGTTGCACCAAGTTTCTTGCACATGGTGAGCTTATCCATATCATATTGTGGAACAGCAGCATCAACCTGCTTGATGTTACGCACTATCTCGATGCGATCAAGGAACGGAATTATTGGTTGTTTTCCTTTGTAAGATACTAATTCATCCACACTTACGCCAACAATGAGTTTGTCACAAAATGATTTTGCGTTTTTCAAAAGGTTGAGATGACCAATATGAAACAGATCAAAAACACCAGTTGTGTAACCGATTATCATAACACCTTTGATTTTTAGAAATTGAAATATATGAAGGGGTTGTATGCACCACCTATAGCGTATGAGAAATCTAACAGAAGCATTGCGGTGAGCACTACCACTCCCAGGTATAAGTAAAGCTTTTCCATTCCATGGCGCACAAACAGATGCTCCTTGACCCATGGCACCACCGGGAGTGACAGCAGAAATCCTGCTATCAGTATCACTTTGAACTGATCCAGCCAATACCATGTCTCGGCATTCGTAAGACTGTTGCCGGTAAGGCAGAGCATAGAACCGTAATAACCCATAGCATGACTCAAATCGGTGGCATTGAACACCACTTTTGTAATCAGGATGACAAAATAGGTGGAGACAAGGCCAAGGATATTGCCAAGCATCTCATTCTTGAGTGGCGTACGGCTCTGTTCCCAGTAGATAAACACAAACTGGATAAAGCCCCAGACAACGAAGGTGCCGTTGGCTCCATGCCACATGCCGGTGCTCATCCATACGATAAAGAGCAGGTAAGCCATCGATACACGTCCCGACTTCTTGCGATAGTCCTTCACGCCCCGGTCTTTCATCCATTGGGTCGCTTTTTTCTTGACGGTCAATGCACTACCCATCGATACGGGATAATACAGATAGTCGCGGAACCAGCCTCCCAAGGTGATGTGCCACCGGCGCCAGTACTCGCTTACCGACTTGGCTACATACGGGTAATTGAAGTTCTCGGGCAGTTCAAAGCCGAACATTTTCCCAAGACCTATCGCCATATCCGAGTATCCGGAAAAGTCGAAATACAGCTGGAACATAAAGGCAAGACATCCCACCCATGCCAAGATGACCGTTCGTTCGTTATCAGCCTGCGTGAAGAAGGTGTAGTCGGAGAGTTCCGCCAACTGATTGGCGAGAATGATCTTTTTTGAAAGACCGATGGTGAAGCGCCAGGCACCCTCTGCGAACTTGTCCCATGAGTGAATGCGCTCGGTAAGCTGCTTTGCTATCAGCTCATAGCGCACAATAGGACCTGCAATAAGCTGTGGGAAGAAGGCTATGTACAGACCGGTGTTGACGATGCTTCGTTGAGCCTTATCCTTCTCGCGATAGATATCAATAATGTAGGATAGCGATTGGAAGGTGTAGAACGAGATGCCGATAGGCAATGCCCAGTGTGTCTGTTCCGCAGCCCAGGTTAGTCCGAAGCAACTGAGAATCCAAGACAGATACTTAAAGCAAAACAGAATACCGAGATTGAAGACACAAGCAATGGCCACGATCTGCTTGCCAAGCTCATTGCCACAGTTGTCTGACTCCCAGATACCTAAGCGATGATTGACAAGGATACTGAACAGCATCAGTAGAACGTAGAGTGGTTCACCCCATGCATAGAACAGTAATGAAACAAGGAGCAGCCACACATTACGCCAATATATACTTGCCTTACCTGCTGTCATCAGATAATAGACAATGACTGTTACTGGCAGAAAAAGAAACAGAAATATTACGTTGGAAAAAACCATATAGATGTACAATTTACAGATTTACAATATACAATTTAGGGGTAGAAACCACCTTAAACCTTAAACCATAAACCTTAATTAAAATTAAAAAATGCAGAAGTCCTGTAGTTTTCGCTGTCCTGAAAGCTTCGGGAACTGTATGCTACAATAACCGTCTGTGGTTGTATTTTCTCGATAAAAAGCTGCAGACTTCCCGCAAATCGCTCCACATCAATTACATCAATCCATTCTGCCATGTGGCACATATAGGGGTACATAGCATTGGGGAAACTCTCTTTTAGAAGGAGAATGCGCTTGCCATCGTGCAGGCGATTGTTATGGATGCAGATATAGGCATTGTTGCCGTAGCCGTAGAACCCCCAACGGTTGTTGTCGTATTTTGTTTCGGGTTCCAGACGGCTGTAGTCGAACAGTGTCTGCTGAATACTGCCTGTTACGGTGTCGTTGGTGTTCGACTTGAATACGGTCAGGTCAGTGTGGTAGCGAGGCATCAGGATGGGCAAACGTTCTGGCTCGCAGTAAATTTCCGTCACCTTCAAGCCCTGCGACCCTAACATGAGTGTTCTTGACATGCTGATGTCGTACTGGTCAAGGCTGTACATCTCCGAAGGGATGCGATAGCCATAACGAACATTCAACTCCTGGGCCAGCAACTGATTGGCACGCATAGCCGTTTGTGGAAGCCAATGGTGATCAGTACGGAAGAACAGCATACTGTCTGTTTTCTCAACAATCTCTTTGGTGAGGGATAGTGTTGGAATGCCCGCTTTCGCCATGGAGTGGATAATTTTCTCCCTCTGTTCGCTGAAGTGATCTGCATAGGTGGTTGGGTAGTCATGAAGATCGTTGAGAGAAGGTGATTTGGCAGGGGCCTCCACAAACAGGAGCTGTCGACCTGCCGCCATCTGCTGCTTGCCAAAATGTATCAAGTGATTGATGGACTCACTGTTATCCTGGCTATCCACAAGGAATGTCAGCCATCCGTCACTAGTCTTGACAATGATATTCTTCTCGAAAGTATTGTTCAATGCCGTCCCATTGTGCGATGTCGTAACATTGTACCTGAGTAGATACCTGTCCACCGATTTCTGAATGAGGACGAAGGGAATACGCCCCACCATATCACGCCCTAAAGCACGTTCCAGCCAGCGCTGACCCTTGTCAATGGCTTTATTGAAACGAGCCAGCTTGGTCGTTTGTGGAATTGAGCTTGTCCTGAGCTGAGTTTGTCCTGAGCTTGTCGAAGGAAAGGATTTGGTGGTTTGGAGATTAGGTTTCTTTCCAAACTCCTTGGTGGCGTCCCATCTCTCTACGTGTCGTTCCATCCACTCATTGTGAAGGGCATGGAATTCAGAATATACGGCAAGGGCAAACATGCCACCTGTCAGTAGGATAAACAAGACGCAAAAAACGCCAGAAGCCTTAATACTGTATTTCATTTTCTTCTATATAACAATTTGTTATTTTCCCCCCAACCTTCTTCTCTCCCCTACTTGGTAAGGGTCGGGGGAGATTTCTATATAAGTACGTGAGGGACTCATTCTTAGTCAGTAACGACATGCCAATGTAAGTCACTGCCCCAACCAATATCTGCAGCAAGAGCTGAAGTATATCTGCCAATTCCAAGAATGAAACTGCATAAACTGCAATTCCCATAATTATACTTAGGAGAAAGGACGAGGCTATATCACGGATCTGCTGGAGGAGATTGTAATCCAGTAGTTTTGCATTGGGATAGGCATTGATGACCAACTGCAAGACTGAAGCTGCAGCAAAGCCAAGCGCAATCGCCCATACGCCGTGCCACATCGTGAGCAGAAGTGTGGCGAAACCAACCACTTTCTTGGCGATACTCACTTTCAAGGTCAAGTCCGAACGTCCCAATGCCTTTAGGGCACTCAGATTGGAGGTGTGAAGCGGATAAAGGGCGAATACGAAGCAGAACACTTGCATGAAGGGTACAGCCTCCATCCATTTCTCCGTCAAGACCAACCGTATAATAGGTTCGGCACATATTGCTAATCCTGTCAATAATGGGAACAGCAGAAACGTGCTGGTTCTGATGCTCATGCGCATCATCTTCAACAGTTCCTTCGGTTGGTCTTGCAATCTGGACAGTGCAGGAAACATAACTGCACTGAATGATGCATCGACATTCTTGACAAGGACATTGGGAAACTGCTGTCCACGGTCGTAATAGGCCAATGCGGATGCTGAGCAAACTTTGCCGATGGTTAGGGAATATATATTCCGGTAGAGCGATTCCAGGAGATTGGTCAGTAGTAGCTTCCACCCGAAGTTGAAGAGTCTCTTTAGTCGCATCAAGGAGAACATCCACTGGGGACGCCATCCTGTCGTAATCCACAGGATGGCAGTATCTGTTATCGTATTAGTCAGTGACTGCCCAACAAGTGCCCATAC
>DCHV01000035.1:0-3437 GCA_002314945.1 Prevotellaceae bacterium UBA1743 | reverse complement strand
CCAATGGTGGCATAGAAGAACCTGCGGAACTGCATGTTGCGGGAGATGTATGCCACCTGCACATTCTTTACGCCTGCCACAATCACACTCAAACCAAGTACCTGTATGACGCGAGTCAAAATGGGCATCCCATAGAAATCGGCTATGAATGGCGCTGCCACGAACAGACATCCATAAAGAATATTACTGGAGAAGAGATTGAACCAGAACACAGATGAAAAATCAAGGTCGTCGGCATCCTTCTTCTGTATCAAGGCACTGCCGAAGCCACTCTCCACAAACACCTGCAACAACATGTTGATGACCAGTACAATGGCAATGACTCCAAAGACACTCGGTTCAAGCAGACGTGCTAGGACGATGGAGACAACGAGAGTCACCACGTACGAGCAGAACTGCTCGGCGAACTTCCATAATATGTTACTGAAAACAGCCACGGTCAGGGTTATCTCTTGGTGAAATTGTGTGTCTTGGAACGTCCCCAGAACATCTCTGCATTGGCATCCGGAGCCTCACAACTGGTGAAGTCGTACAGGTATTCAGGCAGTTGTTGCTCTATGTGTCGGATGTCGTCAGCAAACTGGGGAAAGCGCAACCATTCCTGGGTGTTTGCCTTTGATAGTTCCGGAATAAACAGCGTATTAGGTGCAGAATTCTCGCCATACCCTAAGAACTGTCGGATGCGACTTGTAGTTTCCTCATAGCGATATACCAGATCACAGAAGCTGACGTGCAGGATTCTTTCGCTATCTTCCCGTTTTGAACTATTTCGCAGGCCTCGGTAATAGGTGCAGAAGTCCTTGACATTGAACGGCATCCAGTGGTTACGCCCCATCAGTACGGTGTGTGCATGTATGAATATATCACGAGGATCACGGTCAACGATGATGGCATACGCATTGGGGAAGAAGCGCATGGATGGTTCAGGCAGACAGCTACTAAATGCCATGTCGACAATTAGGTCACGCTTCTCGTCCCATCCCATCAGACAAAGCACCTCACGGATATGTTGCTGGGCTACTGTCATGAAATTCTCCGGACAGACAGAGAAACGCACCAGTGGCTGAGGCCAACCATTGTTTATCTCCTTTGTCCTCTTCTCCCTGGGCATGATCACCTTCTGGAGATACTTATACTTCAGGCGTTCCCAGATAGAATGATCCTTCAGCCTGTACCAGTGCCAGGAGGCTTGCGTGATACTGTCAACCAGCCGTCTTACACTGTCAAGAAAGTCCTCACGCTTCATGCCCGAGGCACCACTGTAACCAGCAGCAAGGGTTTCGCTGATGTCCATGAAGCGCTTAATGGCAATAATAGAATCCATAGTTCTGGCGTAGGGATGAAACAGATGGTATTCCAGATCTAACAAGCCATCTGGCACATACGCCCAATCAAATTCAGCTCGACCGGGTTCCATCGTATTCTCGAATTCAAGCAGATAGTCGTGTACTGCACTTGAACCCGTGCTGCCGAACCCGCAGACACCAATAACTTTTGGCTGTCTGTAATCCAGAGGATAATTTTCTGTTTTCATACAATGCAATTTAATACCCGTTCCTCATCCTCCTCTGTCATGTCCGGAAATAGTGGCAGACAGATTACACTGTCCGCCATCTTGCGTGCATTGGGCAGGTTTTCTGGACGTGCGCTTGGCAAATGACTGTAGATGGGGAAGTCGCTGATGAGTGGGTAGAAATATCTGCGTCCAAGAATTCCCTTCTCGCGCATAATGTTGTATAATGTGTCACGACTCATGCCGAACTCCTCTTCGTCAACATAGATGGGGAAGTAGCAGTAGTTATGACGTATGCCCTCAATGTCGTCAAAGTAACGGATGCCTGATACGTTACGAAGCGAATTACGATACCGGTTGACTATCTCTTTTCGCCTTGCTATGGCATCGTCCACCTGTCGGAGATTCAACAATCCGTAGGCTGCACGTATCTCGTCCATCTTTGAGTTGATGCCCGGAGCCACCACCGTCACTTCGTCATGAAAACCAAAGTTCTTAAGATCATCAATCCGTTGCTTCATCTCGGTAGAGTGCACCACCATGGCACCTCCCTCTATCGTATTGAACACCTTGGTGGCATGGAAACTGAGCGTAGAGATATCGCCATCGAGCAGAATACTCTTTCCGTCTCTTTCCACCCCAAATGCATGTGCCGCATCATAGATGATCTTGAGATGATGCTTGTCTGCAATTTCCTGTATGCGCTTGGTGTCGCATGGATTTCCATAGACATGTACTGGCAGGATGGCACGAGTCCTCTCTGTGATGGCTTCCTCTGTTTTCTCAGGATCTATATTGCCTGTCTTTGGATCGATATCCACGAAGACAGGTGTCAATCCATTCCACCAGATAGCATGGGTGGTGGCAACAAAGGAATATGGTGTTGTAATGACCTCTCCATCTCGGATATCCAGCGCCTGAAATGCAGTGAGCAAAGGCAACGTTCCGTTGGTAAAGAGCGAGATGTACTCCACTCCAAGATATTCAGCTAACGTTGCCTCTAACCTTTGGTGGTATTCACCATTGTTGGTAATCCATCGCTTGTCCCAAATCTTGCGTAGCTCATCGGTGAACTCCACCAAGTCTGGCAACAAAGGCGAAGTGACGGTCAGTATTCTGTTATCCATTGTGTATATTGTCGTTAAAGCCATCCTGCCTGATGACACTTACTATTGTCAACAGAAAGCATCTGGCATCGAATACGAAACTGATATTCCTGACATACTCTCCGTCAAGGCGTGCTTTGTCTATATAATTCAGATTGTCTCGGCCGTTAATTTGGGCCCATCCTGTCAATCCAGGGCGCACACTATTTGCTCCATATTTATCTCTTTCCTCAATGAGGTCTGTTTCCTGGCAGATAACAGGACGCGGACCAATGATGCTCATGTCGCCTTTCAGTATATTGAACAGCTGTGGCAGTTCGTCGATGGAACTCCTACGCAGGAACCTCTGCAGTCGGGTGCATCGGTTCTCAACACCCAACAGGTCGTTTGAAGCAAGGTAATGGGGTGTGTCAGCAGGCATGGTGCGGAATTTAAATATGAAGAAAGGCACTTTGTCCTTCCCGCTACGTTTCTGCCGGAAGAAAATCCCACCACGGGAGTCTATCATAATAAAGACAGAGATGATGGATAGTGGCAATAACAAGAACAAGATACTTGTCAATGACATCACAACATCAATGAGGCGCTTTATATATTTGGAATAGATCATTCGACTATTTCAAGCAAGGAGTGGTGAATACCCGATATAGCAACGGCCATATCGTCAAGCTGTATGATTAGTTTTCTGTCGCGACGGATACGGAACACCCTACCTTCCAACCCTTCAAACGGTCCTGCCTTGACACGTACCTTCGGACAGCTTTCAAATCGACGGTAGGCATCGGGGAGGAATTCGGCATGCAGGCTGCGTGCTTCAA
>DCHV01000042.1:3432-8502 GCA_002314945.1 Prevotellaceae bacterium UBA1743 | reverse complement strand
GGTACCGATTCAGCGCTATCGGCATGTGAGTATCCTTCGATGAACTCAGGAACCAAACTCCCAGATATTTTCAACCACTCAATCCATCACCCTTCGGGTAACACAACCTTTCAGAGCGATAAACCGTCGCTCGTTCCTCGCTAATAAACCTTTTTTCCCAGCGAACCCTACTATCTCGACACCGATACTGATACGATGTACGCATTCTGATCGTAAGGGATAGTTCAGAGAACGGTTTATTGCGACGAAGGAGCTGGTTTTTGTCTTTTTCACTGTAAGATCACCACACAGGACTTTAACTTCAAAAAAATGCGTTTAGTAACGATGAAAGAACAAGTTGGTACGATTCAGCCTCATATTTTTGAGATGTTTTGGATTCATAAAGAAGGAGCCGAGCTATGTGACTGATGAATGGATTGAAAACAGCCAAAAAGATGAGAGCTCCAAATAAAAAAAAACTTATCTCAAATCGTACCAAGCTATTTTTTATTGTTATTTAATTCGTCTGGAATTACAATATTTAGTATCTTTGCAGACAAATAAAACATCGCAACGAATGAAAAATATAATTGGTCGAGAACAGCAAATTGCAGAGCTCATGCAACTTTACAACAGTCAAAAGGCTGAATTTGTTGCTATCTATGGAAGAAGAAGAGTTGGTAAGACTTTTTTGGTAGGTGAAGCACTGAAAGGTCTTATCACCTTTAACCATGCGGGTCTTTCTCCTGTGGAAGAAGAGAACGAAACGAAACAAGCAAGAAATAAAGATGCAGAGGACAAGAAAGCAAAAGTATCATTAAAGATGCAACTTGAGCATTTTTATCTTTCACTGAGATTGCATGGTTACATGGGAAAGAAGGAGCCCAAATCGTGGTTGGAAGCATTTTTTATGCTTGAGCAATTACTCATTTCTATTGACAATGGTTCTCGCCAAGTGATTTTCCTTGATGAATTACCCTGGATGGACACTCCTCGTTCTTCGTTTTTAGTTGCATTCGAGGCCTTTTGGAATACCTGGGCATGTCACAGAAATATCCTTTTGGTTGTATGCGGTAGTGCAAACTCATGGATACTTGACAACCTAATCAATGATAAAGGCGGATTATACGGGAGGACAACCTATCAAATTAAATTATCACCTTTCACATTAGGAGAGTGCAAACAGTTTTACGCTTCAAGGGGAATTCATTTCTCCGACTATGATATAGTCCAAAGCTATATGATATTAGGAGGCATTCCGTACTATATGAACTATATGAGGAGAGAACTCAGTCTTGCACAAAACATAGACAATCTGTTTTGGAGCAACAATGCAATTCTAAGAAATGAATTTGGAAGATTGTTTAGGGCTGTTTTTAAGTCTCATCAAGAAGTGAAACATATTGTCGTCTTTCTTGCCAAAAGGCATAAAGGTTTTACACGAAAGGAAATAATAGAAGGAGCACACCAACCTGACGGTGCAGAATTATCTAACAGACTAAGTGGATTAGTTGAAAGTGATTTTGTAACTAAATACGTACCTTTCGGGTATGGAAAGAAGGAGGTCCATTACAAATTGTCCGATCCATTCTGTATTTTCTATACTCATTTTGTGTCAGACAAGATAGAGAGCGAATGCTTTTGGTCAAGTAATTTCAATTCTCCACAAATAACGAGTTGGAGAGGAATTGCATTTGAAGAAGTCTGCTTGAATCATATCAAACAGATAAAACAAGCCTTAGGTATTGGTGGCGTTGCCAGCGAACAATCAGCATGGGCATTACAAGGAGAAGACCTAACACAGGGAATCCAAATTGACTTACTCATCATGAGAAAAGATAATATGGTCAACATGTGTGAAATGAAGTATTACAGTGAAGAGTTTGAGGTGGATAAAGAATATGAAAAAAAACTAAGGCACAGACTGACAGTATTATCAGAGAACCTTCCGAAGAAATATGGTATTCATCCCACAATAATCACAACATTTGGAATGAAAAGAAATATGTACAGTGGTTTTTTTGTTAGAGAACTAACCATGGAATGTCTGTTTTACGACGGGAAATTATAAAGGCGTGTCCCAAATCGGGTCGCCATACAAAATGTGGTTTCTGGTGGACAAAAACCTAAAAAACACCTTGAAAGGTCTTTGGTCTCCTGCGGATCCTGTGTGCTTGGAATTCGTCTTGCCCTTATAAGAACAAGTTCTTAACGGTCAACCCAAATTCCAATCCCACACCTCTGCGAGGCTTAAAGCCCATTCAAGGCCATAAACCAGCTCCTTCGTCGCAATAAACCGCAGCTGGTGATTCTGACAGAGGAAAAATGGTTTATTAGCGAGGAACGAGCGGTTGGTTTATCGCTCTGAAAGGTTGCATTACCCGAAGGGTGATGGATAGAGTGGTTGAAAATATCTGGGAGTTTGGTTCCTGAGTTCATCGAAGGATACTCACAAGGATTTTCAAGCATTCTATCCATCAAGGTCTCGCAGAGACCTGCAACCTTTCAGAGTGTTTGTCGCCTGCCCTGAGCCTTGTCGAAGGGGGTTTTTGTTTTTGGGGTGTCTAATTTCCTAAATATCTGATTTCCTGATTTCCCAATTTCCCAAATGTCTAATTTCCCAAATTAGTTTGGTCGGTAATTTCTTTTGTCATACCTTTGCAGCGATTTTGCCCGCATTGGACTTGTTTTTCGTCAACATGCAGAAAATGAGCGGTATTCCAGCAGCGGCTGGATACAAACGGACATTATCATTTTGTTAACAAAGTATCATCGATGCTTTGTCTTGATGGATTTGAAACCTGAGAAATTTCAAAAAAATAGAATTCAAGACATTGTCTGGAGTGAATGCTGGCGCGTATTGTAGATACGTCATACGACACATCTGCATAATGCGTAGGTAATTTCCTTAGCTTGTTCAATTCTATTGGTTTTCTCAGGGCCACAAATCCATGGACGGGCAGAAATGAATACCTACGTTTTTTAATGCATAAAAAAAATGGCCACAAAAAACAGAAAACACGTGGCATGATTGTGAATTATGATGAATAGTACAGACGCGTCGATTTATATTTCGGGTGTAGCAGAAGGGATCTACATCTACAATGTGTTGGTAGGAGCCTTGCTCCTCTTCTCGGACTTGTTTGGCATGTCCGCCCGTCCGAAACAATGGATAAGGAAAATGGCAGGTAGCATCTTCCTGTGCAAGGGAATTGCGGCCCTGTTGTCGATGTTCGGCTACTCTGCCTTTACAATACCGACCCTGCTGGTCATCTCCCAGTGCTTCGATATCCTGAGCCATCTCCTCGGCATCCTGTTTGGCTTCATGCTGCTGAAGGGTACCTACGTGCTACGGCGGAAACTCCTGATTTCCTGCATCCTGCCCTACCTGGTCATTCTGCTTCTCGCTACGATCTTCCATCTTCCAGAGCACATCCTCCTTGTGCTGGAATTTGCTGTATTTGCGGCATACAGTATTGTCATCCTGGTAAAGCTCTACGGGCGGGAACAGACGTTGGTGTTCCTCTATTCCAATACCGAATACCACTCGACCATCTGGTACATGTGGGCCATTATCCTGACAATGGCCGGTATCATGCTCTTTATCGGACTTTATTTCTTCGTATCGTTCCACTGGGCTCTGATAGCCCATTATGTCACGTTCATCGGAATCGACCTGTATGTCTGCATCAAGATCATCTTCCAGAAGGTACCAAAGGTAGCTGAAGAGGGGATCCTCCCAGAGAAGATACAGGATGAGGAGACATCGGCAGAGGGAACTTCGGCAGAGGAGACCATCGATGATAGTATCCCAGCAGAAGCAATGGAAGAAAGTATAGCAGAGGATGAATCTGTGACTAAGATACGACGGAATATTGCTGAAAAGAAATTAGCTGCAAAGTTTACGGAACTTATTGAGAACGATCATATCTATACCGATGCGGACCTCACCATCGCGAAAGTGATCGATATGTTGAACACGAACACCACCTACCTGTACCTGCTGATGCACAACCAGTATCACACGACGTTCTTCGACTACATCAACGAGTGCCGTATCAAGAAGGCAAAGGAGATGCTGGCAGACTATTCCCTCCAGATTTCTGCCATAGGTTATGATTGTGGGTTCAACTCGCCCCAGTCCTTCACCCGTGCCTTCCGCCGCACCACGGGACTCAGTCCCAGGGAATACCGCGAATCCCTGAAACCGGAGGGGAGAATTGTGACTTGATGTAACTCGGATCTCCTTTTCAACAGAAAGCCCTGTGTGGTGATCTTCCCGTGAAAAAGACAAAAACCAAAAAAACACTTGTCTGCAATGCTGATGCTCTGCGAGCCTCATGGAGATGAAACCGTCTGATTTTCCTTGTGAGTTCCTTCGCAGGAAACTCACAGATAAAATCACCCAATTTCCTCTCCAGTCCTTCGGACTCAGCATTGCAGCCAAGCCATAAACCAGCTCCTTCGTCGCAATAAACCTCTCTCTGCGCTATCCCTTACAATCAGAATGCGTACATCGTATCTGTATCGGTGTCGAGGTAGTAGTGCTCGCTCTGGTCGCACGTGGGAGCGAAGTTCCAGAGGATGCCAATACGAACCTTGGCCAGACGCATGTAGTTCCAAAGCTGTTGCCTATGTTCTGCACAAAGAGTATCAACGGCCTTACATTCAATGAACACCTTGTCCTTGCAGAAGAAGTCCACATAGTGCTTATGTTTTATCTGTTGTCCATGAAACTCAACTGTAAAGTAGTATTCCTTCTGGTTGGGTATCTGTCTCTCATCGAGCAGAATCTTCAAGGCATCCTGATACATGTACTCATTCAGAAAAGGTCCAAGTTCTGTATGTACAGTCTGGCAACATCCGTTGAGGTCATAGCAATACTTCTTCAACTTAGCCATCAATTCAGAATCGCGTTCTGCGAGTTTCTTTATGGTGTACTTCATAAGCGTTGTGTTTATTGTTCTATCAGTTTGACGGATTTTCAGAGGAAAGGTTTATCAGAGGACAGGTTTATTTTGGTTTATCGCTCTGAAAGGTTGTATTACCCGAAGGGTGATGGATTGAGTGGTTGAAAATATCTGGGAGTTT
>DCHV01000042.1:0-3413 GCA_002314945.1 Prevotellaceae bacterium UBA1743 | reverse complement strand
CTGAGTTCATCGAAGGATACTCACAAGGATTTTCAAGCATTCAATCCATCAAGGGCTCGTAGAGACCTGCAACCTTTCAGAGTGTTTTTTAGGTTTTTGTGGTTCTTCTTCTGTGCATACAAAATTAGCTTGTGCCATACAAAAGTGGTTGCTGGTGAACAAAAACACAAAAAACACTTTGTGAAGGCTTCTATTAGAGTTCTCTTCGAGACCTCTGTATCTGAGTGCTCCTCCTTCCGCTGGTAAGCGAGCTTCCCATCTGATGAAGGTTAACTCATCTACCAAGCAATCACAAAGACATAAACCAGCTCCTTCGTCGCAATAAACAATATTCCAGTGATCCTGAATAATGCAGGCTATACAACTATCCGTTCTCCTATTGTTCGCCGCTTGTTCGCCGCTTGTTGGTTTAGGTCTGCCCTTTACAAAGAAAAGGTTTACCAGAGAAAAGGGGGATCACTGGGAAAAGTGTGTGTTAGATGAGATCTATAACAAATACAGTCGCTGTCGCTCAAAAACCCCTTGGCAATCTGTCTGATGCCGTTGGCATCTATGTCATTGCGTTTGTGCTGCCTTCTTTGATGCAAGCATCAGAAGCCATCACAACCTCCATGACGCATCCCTTCGGTCTGCAGACAGTTGCCAAGTCAAAATACAAACGCTCGTTCCTCGCTAAATACAGCTTCGCTTGGCTGAGTTGTAACTATGGTTTTTCAGGTTCGGCTGAGCGTTAGCGAACATAAGAACCTGGTGGTATTTTGCCGAGCAGAGCGAGGGGTATTTCAGTGTGCAATGGATCTGACTCTGTCAGAGACATAGTCAGGTGGCTGGGGGCTGGATGATGAGTTGTGTACTCATCAAGACAGCCGACTGCTGACTGACGTCAAGACCGCAGGTCTTTGCACACGTGTATTTGTTTTATGAACAATTACCACAAAATACAGATTCTGTTAATTCGTGTTCATGAATTGCATCATGTTTTATAGGCTTCGGTAATTTGTTAAGCAGAAATGTAAAATGTGGATTTTGGGTAAGTTGTAATTTTGCTCCAGAAATTTGAGAAACGATACGATTTCTATCGCAAAATTGTAAATGATATAATAATATGGTAGGCAGAAGGTATTTCAGCAAACAAGCAGGCAGAGTAGTACAGATGCTACTTTGTGCCTTTTTTGCCTGTGTTGCACAGGTACGCCTGAATCCTGCCTTTTCGCAAAATCGAGTGATAGGCGACACCCTGTCCGTTGTCTTCCATTTCTATCAATCCTCTCCCGAACTGGACATGCTCTTCGGCGATAATATGAAGCAGTACGACCGCCTGCACGAAGTGGTGTCGCGCCTTCAGCCCAAAGACAATATGTTGGTGAAGCTCTCTGCCTCTGCCTCTCCCGAGGGAGACGAGCAAGCCAATATCCGACTGAGCTACAATCGCGCGTATAACACACAGGCATTCCTCAACCGATCCATTCCTTCCTTCTTCAATGACCAGACACTCTGGAGCGTCAATATCATAGGCGAAGACTGGGCAGGCCTGCGTCGGGAAATAGCACGTGGTACCTATTTATATAAGCAGCAGATACTGGATATCATCGACTCGGGTGATGGCTCGGCCGACAAGATTGCACGCATCAAAGCCCTCGATGAGGGAAGGACCTGGTCTGCGCTCTACAAGGAAGTCTTCCCGAGCCTGCGTGCCTCTACCATAGAGATATGCATCATCCTGCCTGGTAGCGAGGGGGAGGCAACCTCGTCCCAGCCTGCAGGGGAGGCTGCACCACAGGATACGGTACAGAAGGAAGAGCCCAAGAAGGTAGTGGGCGCTCCCATCCAACTGTGCAATCCCGATAGCATCAGTCCCGAACTGTTGGATGCCATCGTCAAGGCTCTGGCCAGTCAGGGCAAACTCCCTGTCTATACCGCTGCCGATGGTGCCTTGATGCATGATACCCCAGGAGACAAGAAATTAGTGAAGACGAGGAAACCGAAGAAGGAACGCAAACCTGTCTTTGCGCTCAAGACCAACCTGCTTTTCGACCTTGCCACCGCCCTGAATGCCGAGGTGGAGTTCCCCATCAAGAACAAGTGTAGCATCCTGCTCGAACATACCTTCCCCTGGTGGCTGCCTGTCCTGAACAAGGAGAACTATGCCCTGGAGGTGCTGCGTACAGGACTGGAGTTCCGCTATTGGTTCGGCAACCGCCAGAAGGCTCCCTTGCTCACGGGTATGTTTGCCGGTGTCTATGGCAATGCCGCCTACTTCGATGTGGAATGGAAGAACAAGGGTTGGCAGGGCGAGACCTTCGTGGATTGCGGCCTCACGTGGGGATACAGTTTCAAGATAGCCACCAACTGGCGTCTTGAGACGAGCCTCGGAGTGGGTTATTTCGATACGGACGTGACGAAATACGACCATCGCAAGGACCTGCGCCTGCTCATGTTCGAGAAGGAAGACCATTTCCGCTGGATAGGTCCTACCAAACTGAAATGTTCCATCTCCTGGCTGTTGCCACAGTATAGCAAGAAGAAAGGAGGTAAGCAATGAGAAAACTGATTATGCTGCTTCTCGCTGTCTTTGTTCTCTTGATTGCATCCTGCGAGCGTCGTGACATCTACCGCGAGGGAAAGACCTCCCTGCCCGTCATTGTGCACATGGATTGGCGCAACTTGGGCAGCGATCCCTCGGGAGCTACCATCTGTTTCTATCCCGAGGATGGAAGCCATCCCTATACCTTCAAGACGAACAGCGTAGGTCGTGCCATCGTACAGGTACCGTCTGGCTACTATACCGTCATTGTATTCAACCGTACGACAGAGGAATACGGTACGATGCAGTTCTTCGACATGGAGCATCTCGGTATGGCCAAGGCTGTTCTCGACACACGCTATGTTGCCTGGCTTGGTACAGCAGACTCGATAGGGCGTGTCGTCTATGAGCCCGAGGTTATCGTAGTGGGCAGAACGGACCATTTCTACGTACACGAGGTGTCGTCCTCCTATTTCGACGAGTACGAGAGCACACGTGCCGAGGGGGATGTAGAGGAGGCCGACCTGCTGCCAGATACCTGCCGCGTAACACCCCAGCAGATGGTGATGAATGCTACCGTCAAGGTACGCGTACATGGCATCCAGAATGTCAGTTCGGTCAGAGGCCATCTCACGGGTATGGCAGGAGGGGACTACCTGGCCACCCGTAGCGCGACCGATACTATCGCCACCCATGCGATAGAGAGTTGGACCATCCAGCGCGACGAGACCGACTATACGAAAGGTTATCTGGTAGGTACCTTCCGCACCTTCGGACTCCCCGAACAGTACAAGATGAACAAGGAGGCACTCAACAACCGCCTCAGCGTACAACTGAAACTCGTGGATGGCGAGACGGTGATAGGACGTACCTTCTACGTCGGTGACAG
>DCHV01000091.1 GCA_002314945.1 Prevotellaceae bacterium UBA1743 | reverse complement strand
AGCCTGCACAAACTCATCAAGAAGGTGAGTGCCGATATCGAATCATTCAGCTACAACACTTGCATTCCTGCCTTCATGGTGGCTACTACCGAACTGTCTCAGCAGAAATGCCAGAGTCGTGCCATCCTGGAGACACTGCCGATACTCATCTCACCACTCTGTCCTCACATTGCCGAAGAACTATGGGAAGCATTGGGTCACGACAGTACCGTATGTGATGCAGCATGGCCTGCATACGATGAAAAGTATCTGACAGAAAGTAGCGTGCGTTTAGGAGTGCAATTCAATGGCAAGGTACGTTTCTCCCTCGATTTCCCCACCGACGCCACTCCCGAACAGATGATTCAGATGGTCACATCCTCTCCCGAAGCAGAAAAGCATCTGGAAGGAAAACAGATTGTCAAGACCATTGCCATCCCAGGACGTATCGTCAACATTGTGGTAAAGTAAAAAATCAAATACGCTATGCACAAGGGTAGCAGCATCAGGCATTTCATCGACTATCTGTACATTACGATAGGACTTGTCATCTATTCATTTGGATGGACTTTCTTCCTGTTGCCCTACAAAATTGTGACAGGAGGTGTCACTGGTGTGGCTGCCTTGATTTTCTATGCTACGGGATTCCCTATCAGTTACACCTACTTCCTCATCAATGTCATCCTGCTCGGCATAGCGCTCAAGATTTTGGGATTCAGGTTCCTTACACGAACTGCCTATGCCATCGTCGTGCTCACAATACTTCTCAATATATTCCAGCGCATGGTCACCCTTCCTAATGGAGAGATGTACCAATTATTGGGACCAGGAGAAGATTTCATGTCACTGATACTGGGAGCCTGTTTCGCAGGTTCCGCAGTTGCCATCGTTTTTCTACGAAATGGCAGTACGGGAGGTACCGATATCATTGCTGCAATAGTAAACAAATACCACGAGATTTCACTGGGTAGAGTACTTATCGTGGCAGACCTGATTATTATCCTGTCGTCATATACGGTATTCCAGGATTGGCGTAAGATAGTATTCGGACTCGTCATGATGCTTCTCGAGAACTTTGTACTCGACTATGTCATCAATGCTCGCAGAGAATCCGTGCAATTCATGATATTCTCCCGCCGTGACAAGGAAATTGCTCACGAAATAGGCACCAAGATGGGACGAGGCATCACCATTCTCGATGGACATGGCTGGTATAGCGGACGGGAAATGCGCGTCCTGTGTATTCTCACCAAGAAACGCGAGTCAATATCCATGCTACGTATCATCAAACGAATCGACCCAAGCGCCTTTGTCAGCATCTGCAGTGCAAGTGGCGTATATGGAGAAGGCTTTGACCCCATCAAAGTCAAGGCTCAGAAAGAAATGCAGGAACAGTTGGAATATCAACCGCAAGAGGCGCAAGTATGAAGGAACTGATCATGGCAACCCGCAATGAGCACAAACTGGAGGAAGTCCGACAGATGCTCCAAGGGAAATACATCGTACAAGGACTGGATGACATAGGATGTCACGAAGACATTCCGGAAACATCCGACACATTGGAAGGAAATGCCTTGCAAAAGGCACGCTATGTCCACACACATTATGGAGTGGATTGTTTCGCCGATGACACAGGACTTGAAGTGGAGGCTTTGGAAGGGGAACCAGGTGTATATACGGCTCGCTTCGGACAACTCAACGGATATGGAGATAGTCACGACACCAACGCCAATGTGGATTGTCTTATCGACAAGATGAACGGAAAGGAGAATCGGAAAGCACAGTTCCGCACTGTGATAGCATTGATACAAGAGGGTAGGGAACATCTCTTCGAAGGAATCGTACAAGGCGAAATCCTACCCGAACGAAGAGGAGAACGCGGTTTCGGATATGATCCCATTTTTGCTCCAGAGGAAATGGGAGGACGATCCTTCTCCCAAATGAGTGCCGAAGACAAGAACGAAGTGAGCCACCGAGGAAGAGCCGTACGCAAGCTCTGTCAGTTCCTCACTACACTATGCATACTCCTTTGTTGCCTTCTCCCCTTGTCTGCATCCGCTCAAACGATAGGTCAATGGCAGGTGTTTCCCTCCTACTGGAATGCTACACAAAACATCATAGTAGGCAAAAGCGTCTATTCCCTGACCAATGGCAATCTTCTCTCCTACGATACGGAAGACACTTCAATACGTACTTTCGATTGTTTGAACACACTCAGCGACACTCATATCAATCATATCGGATATAGCAGCCAAGCCAAACGAATCATCCTCGTGTATGACAATGCCAACATAGATTTGATGGATACAGACAATAATGTGCAAAACATGGCTTCTCTGCGAGACAAGGTGATTGCTGGCAAAAGTGTCAACTCACTCTATGTAGAAGGAAACACTGCCTATCTTGCCACTGGTTTTGGATTTGTGGAAGTAGATATGCAGGAAGGAACATTCCAGAATACCTATCAATTGGGATTGAACACCCTCTGTCTTGCTTTCAATGATTCACTCCTGTTCCTCGGTACGGATCAAGGACTTTATGCTTGCCAAAAGTCTGCCAACATGCATCAAATCAGCAATTGGAAGAAGCTCAATGACAATACATACATCCAACTTATTTGCTTCAATGGAGTACTGGTTGGAAGAGAAAAAAACGACCTTGCTACCATTCATGCCGAGGACGGATCTTCACAGATTTTCCATCAAGGTTCCGTCAATCTGTTCCAATTCACAGACGGCCAACTGATTTGGGCGGATGACAAACAAATCAAAACCTGCAGCAAGCTCGACAACATCACCACGGTTTCCTATCAGAATAATTGGAACGATGTGCATATCGATGGAAAACGTTGGTGGGTAAGTCAGGGATACGATGGCCTATATGCTTATCGTTTTGCAGATAATTCTTTTACCGTCGAAGTAGGTCCCATCCAACCTAACAGCCCTAAGACAGACCTTTTCTATCGGATGGCATGGCAAGGTGACCGCCTCTTGGTGGCAGGTGGAATCAACAACATAGCCGGTACAAAGTTCACTCCCACCGCCATGTACTTCCAGGATGGACAATGGACGAATTTCCAAGAAATGGAAAACCCTGCCAAATACACAAAATTCAATTTGGCAAACACCACATCCTTGGTACAGGATCCCACAGATGACACACACCACTTTGCCAGTTTTTGCCGTAACGGATTGTGTGAGTACCGCAATGCCAAATCCTCGGCATTCTACAACTGCGACAACAGTCCTATACGCAGTATTCTGCCTGATGCAGAACAATACTACAACTATTGTTCCTGTTCCGGTCTTCAATACGATACCGACGGCAACCTCTGGATGCTCAATAGCGAAACAGATACCATCGTGCGTGTACGTCGCAGCAATGGAAAATGGTTGTCACTCTATTACAGCGAGATTGCAGGCACCAACATGGCCGACGATTATCTGATGCACAGTAGCGGCCTCATCTTTCTCAACTGCCGAATGCTTACCAACCGAGGTTTCTTCTGCTTCGATACCAATGGAACATTCAATTCCACCCGAGATGACAAACATCGCTTGCGTAGCAGCATCACCAATCAGGATGGCACCTCTTATTCGCCAGATGAATTCTATTGCCTTACGGAAGATCTCGATGGACGCGTATGGTGTGGCACCAACCTCGGTCTCTTTGTCATCGATGATGCCACTGCATGGTTCGACGACAATTTCTGTTTCCAACAAATCAAGATTGCACGCAATGACGGAAGTGGATTGGCTGATTATCTTCTCAATGGGGTCTCTGTCAACTGCATTGCTATCGACGGAGGAAACCGCAAATGGGTAGGCACCCACTCGGATGGCGTCTATCTACTCAGTGCAGATGGTACAGAGATGATACATCATTTTACGAGTTCCGATTCCCCATTACTCAGCGATATGGTTCACCACATCGCAGTACATCCTACTACAGGAGAAGTGATGATAGCCACCGATGCAGGTTTGTGCAGTTACATCAGCGATGCGACTCAGGCGGCCGACAACCTTGACAAGGACAATATTGTCGTGTATCCCAATCCTGTAAAACCTGATTACACAGGCTCTATTGTCGTACGCGGACTTACGATGGATTCCGAGGTGAAAATCCTAAGCAGTGCAGGACAATCCATCTACAGTGGAGTTTCCACTGGTGGCACTTTTACATGGAATGGATGCAATGCACATGGCAAACGAGTTTCCAGTGGTGTATATCATGTGGTGGCAAACAATGCAGAAGGCAAGAAAGCCATCATTACACGTATTATCGTCATCAAATAGGGTACTGTTACATCCGTGGCTTATGGATAATATAGGTCACCACGCCCCAGATACTGAAGTCATCGTTCTTGCCCACTATTAGATTGGGGAACTCCTTATTGGCAGGTACCAACAGAAAGCCATCCGCTTGCCGATGGACATACTTCACTGTATATTCACCATTCAGTTCACACACAGCCACTTCATGCTTCGAAGGCGTTCTGTTACTCTTGTCCACTATCAGAATGTCACCCGTGTGTATGCCGGCATCCTGCATCGATTCTCCCTGAACGCGTATCAGAAAAGATGCTTCAGGATGCGGACACAACATGCGTAATAAATCGATGTGTTGTGCCAGTTCCAAACTATCAAGCGGAATAGGAAATCCCGCCACGATCTTAGCCTCGAAATAGGGTAGGGGAGTACTGTGTATCGATTGGGCAGGTATAACGTCTCCTAAGGCCTGTAAACCTTCTTTTTCAGGCATTGAAGAACGAATGCAATCGAGGATGAATCCCGTCTTGTTGTCATGCGTGTCGATAAAGTCGGCCACTTCCTTCTGTGCCCTGAATGCAAACAACCTGCTTGTACCCTTGGGACGGCCTGCACCAGCACGCTTTCCACCACGATTGGATTTCTTTCGTTCGTTCTCCATCTTTCATCTGACTATTTTATCGCTTGCGCATTACACTATTCACCACACGCACGCTACTGACGAGACGGCCCGTGCTGGTAAAGATGTCCACATTCCATACATGACTGCTTCTTCCCAGGTGCACTGGCAGACATACGGCACGCACCGTATCTCCTTCGTGAGCCGAAGACACATGATTGCCACTCACTTGCATTCCCACTACCGTTTCATCAGGTTTGCAGGCTATCATGGAGCCCAATCCTGCCACTGTCTCAGCCAAGGCAAGCGTAGCTCCGCCATGCAGAATTCCAAAGGGTTGGCGTGTACGATGATCCACAGGCATAGTGGCTTCCACCCTTTGTGCACTGGCTACAGTATATTGGATGCCAAGATTTCCCATCAATGTGGTAGCACTCTGTGCATTGAGGGCATCGATGGGAACCTCCGTTTGCCGAGCCTCTGCCATGAGCGCCTTCTCGATAGCTACAGCCGCCCCATCCTGATCGTTGCTCAGGGTGACGTAGTCGGCACATCGGCGTACACTCTCCATTGCATTCCCCATTGCCACTCCGGTTCCAGCCATCTGAAGCATGTTGATGTCTGCTTCTCCATCTCCGATAGCCAAAACCTCGGACAAACTGATACCTAATTTCTGCACCAGGGCGCTCATTGCATAGCTTTTCCCTACCTGATAGCCGACAAATTCCAGAAACGAGGGGCGACTGTGGATCGTATCCATCAATCCCGACAGATGCGTATTGGCATGTTCCTGAAATCCGAGAAGCACCTGCTCATCTTCGTGAATGAGGATTACCTTGCACAGATCCTGTGTGATGTAGTCGGACAGTTTAGGTACTTCACGAAGTCCCATTCCATTCAACTGTGCTTCTTCCACAACGTATGGATTGCTGATGTCGGTGCTTACCACGTCATTATCGAGATAGCACGCCATTGTCAATCCCAATTTGTTGGATTTCTTTTCGAGATATGGGAGTAGGGTAGGGTCGATACTACGCTGAAAGATAACTTCGTCAGTACGGCTGCTTACGACCCTTGCACCATTGTTGGAGATTACATATCCATCGTAGGTGGCCAAATCGAGATCTTTCACGATGGCTTGCAACCCAGCCTCAGGTCTTCCCGAAGCAAGTGCTACACGAATTCCCATCTGTTGTACCTTACGTAGGGTAGAGATAGTATGTTTGGACAATTGTCTCTGACTGTCGAGGATCGTTCCATCGACATCCAGTAAAAGAAGTTTGTATTTCATATCTTGGAAATTATTTGCATAAGATATCACATACACGATCCTGGAAATCGCGTCCGTCATCACATTTCGACACTCCCTGATTGATGATGGTGAAAGCTACGGTATGACCATTGGCTGTCTTGGCAAAACCACAAAGCGAGGAAAGTCCATAGAGGGAACCTGTCTTTGCCTGTACTTTTCTGAAGGCTGAAGTATTCTTCATACGGTTCTTCAATGTGCCATCCACTCCTGCCACAGGAAGGGAAGGAAGGAAATGAGTCATTATATTCTCGTTTTTCCATGCGTATTGCAGGAAGGAGGTCAACAATACGGGAGTGACATAATTGTAAAGCGAAAGTCCACTTCCGTCTGCTATCATGTACGATGCAGGAGCAATTCCCATGTTTGCAATCAAGGGGGAAACCAATTCCTGAACCTGCTTGCGACCAGCCTGCTTTTCACCACGGCTTGCTGCTATCTGATAAAACAAGCATTCAGCATAGATGTTATCGCTTTGCTTCATCATAGTAGGCAGTACCTCATCCAGGGAATGGGTTATGGTAGAAACCAACGTGGCAGTAGCAGGACAAACACGCATCTTACAGGACTTGTCAAGGCACATTATACCTTGGTTGTGAATCATATCCATCCACTGATTTTCAAACTGATCCTTCCCATCAACCATGAGTGCGGATAAGGGACCATAATCATCATCCCAGCACCATCCCCATCCGTATTGTGCCTCTTCGCGGAAACTCAGATCCTGATAGAAATGACCTTTCACCTGACGAATACCTTTCTCCTTGAGAGCCGTCACAAGTTTCCTTACATCAGCTCGGCTCAACAAGGGATCCATACCACCTACCACATACACATCCCCCTGCAATACGCCACCCGAAACAGCGCCATCCGTCAACAAACTGGTACGGAAGCAGTAATCGGTACCCAACAAAGCGAGAGCTGAGACACTGGTAATTACCTTTTGACAGGAAGCAGGACGGAATCGTTGTTGTTCGTTATGAGCAAACAGAATGCTTTCCTGTGTCA